>JAAFGX010000036.1 GCA_010365115.1 Paludibacter sp. | reverse complement strand
ACGATTCACCAAAGATGATGGTCAATGCTACCGATCGTCCTGAGATTTACACTCAGGTAGGCACTGAAAAATTGGTTATCAATGGCTTGCAAACGTTGGAATCGAATACCGAAATACCATTGGGCTTTATGACCAAAACCGCTGGCACGGCTTTCAGCTTTAAAGCCATTGAGCTTAGCAACTTCGATGCCGATACAAAACTCGTGTTGAAAGACAACGCCACTTCGCCTGCCACCGAAACCGAACTTACTGCCAATGGTGCAGCCTACGAGTTTAGCTCCGATGTAACCAATAGCACAGGGCGTTTCAGCTTGTTGTTCCGTGCACCGGGCAATGTAACTGCTGCTGCACAGCTTCCAGGCAAGCAAGTTAAAGTGTTTGCCAATATACAAAATCAGATTGTGATTCAATCAGTTGAAAAATGCAACTATGCCATTTACAACATCACAGGACAACTGTTAGTAAGTGGAACTACTACACACTCCCCAATGATTGTTTCACGCTTTGCACAAGGCGTGTATGTGGTAAAAGCAGGAGATGCAACAGAAAGAGTAATTATAAAATAGAACAAAGAACCAAGATTATCTAATTCATACGATGACTTAAAGTCATCGTATGAATCAGGAAACAAACAAACTTATATAAAACCAAATGAACACCATGGAAACAAAAAAAATATATAGTATCCCAAGCATTGAGAGTATTGTTCTCGATAACGACATTTCGTTGCAATTGCAATCGGCTCAGCCGCCTTCAGGTCCGGATGAATCGCAAAACCTCAAAGTGCCGGAATACTTTAACAATAGTCCGTTTGCCTGATTTTATTTAGAGCTTGCTGAAAATCCATTTTGTTAAATTTATGAAATTATATGATTATCCGCAAAGTGCCCTAAAGATTAGTTTTACCTTGCAGCTTGGGGCCGACCTTGTCCGGTGAACCATGCAAAATCAGAGAACAAAGGAAACTTGTTTTAGAGCCAATGAAGAAAAGCAAACATGTCGTTTTATGGGAGAACTACGACAAAAGAAAATTATACAACTATTAATTATCGTAAAGCACAAAAAGGGTTAAGGCTGTAACTCTTATTTTTCGTCTAAAATATTAATATACAAAGTTTGTACTTTTTATTGCTAAAACTATTTTATTAACTTATTTAAATTAATGCGATTTATGAAAAAACTACTTCTTACCTTTATGGCTGTGTGCATATCAGCCGCAATGTTTGCTCAAACGGGCGATTACTTCGTAGATGCATCAAGAGATGACGACTCAGGTGCTGGCACAAGCTGGGCAACAGCAAGAAAAACATTTACTCAAGTTAACGCGCTGTCAAACCCTACCAGTTTTAAAAATGTCTTTGTCGCACAAGGAACCTACACAAAACAATTTACTGGTTCTACCAAAAGACTAAACTTTTACGGTGGATTTCCTGCCGGAGGGGGTGATTTTTCTGCCAGAAATTGGAAAATTTACCCTACTATTATCGATGGTAATTATCCTACTAACATATCTGCTAGTACATTGTCTTTTTCGACTTATCCAATAATTTTTGACGGGTTTATTGTTCAAAATTGTTATGCAACTACTTCTGAAAAGGGCTCAGGGATTAAAATATCTAATGATGGGACTGTATCAAATTGTATTATTAGAGGTTGCGTAAGTGATCCAAGCAATGGGAATGGTGCTTCTGCAGTACTATTAGTTGCATCAAGTTCCAAGATTCCAAAACTTATAAATTGTGAGATATATGGCAATTATACCGTTAGCACTGGCATGTACAGAACTTACAATGGTAATTCTGTTAATATATTGGACGGTGGTACGGTTCAAAATTGTAAAATATACAATAATTCTAACCTCTTCACTGATCCTAATTCAGGCAACCTCGGTGGTGATGGCGCTATTTATATTCGTAACAATACAGTTGAACCATTGATGAATGATGTAAATGTTATAAATAATGTGGTATTTAATAATTCCGCTAAAAACTGTAGTGGCATTTTTATTAGCCTGAATCAAACAGTTGATTATACAACTAAAAAAATTAATATCGTAAACAATACTTTTGCCAATAATAAAGCGATAACTGGAAATGAAGGATTTTTAAAGGTTTCGTTGTCAGATATTGCTTTAGATGCAGCCGTAAATACATCTCCTGACAAAATAAATATAAACAATAATATCTTCTGGGGTAATAAAGATGTTGCTGTCGCCACAGTCCCAACTGCTTCGATAGCAAAAACTACCTTTACTTACAATGCGATTGAAGGCAGTATCAGTGGATTGAATGCAAGTAACATAAGCCTTTCAGCAACCAATGAAACCAATGTGAAGTTTACCTTACCTTCAATTACTACCGGTTGTAGCATTACCAAAAGTGTAATAGATAATCTAATCTCAGCAGATGAAAACTCGGCAACAATACAAGCCACTAATTGGAGCATTTCCGGCACATCAGCTTGTGTTAATGCAGGAAGTACTGCTGCATTAACCGCTACGGGCATAACAGTCACTACCGACTTTGCAGGAAATGACAGAATCTTTGGTACGACTAGCATTGATATTGGTGCTTACGAAACTTCAGGCACTACAGCAGTTGAAACTACAAAAAAGAATGAATTTCAACTAATTTCAGTTGCAGGTGGTATTCAACTTGATGCAGTTTCTGCCCAGGTATTTAATTTCAGCGGGCAGCAAATTTGGAAAGGCAATGTAAAGGGACAGTTTATTGCACTCCCTGCCGGAAACTATATCGTTAAGGCTACAACAGCAAATGCCGTACAAAATATTGGTAAAGTAAGTGTAAAATAATTTTGTGTTGTATATTAATAAAGTTAGTGGCAGTTTAACAAGTAGTTAGACTGCCACTTTTTTTTAAAATAAATATGGCTTGCTGAAGATAATTCCAAATCGATTAAAGTATTTTCAAGAATGAAAAAAAATCTTTTATCAACGATAATTTTATGAAGTTTGTATGTAGCAATGTAAATAAATTTGTTGTAAGTATAATTTTTATGGCTGTATATCAAACGAATATAGCTCAGTCAATCACAACGTATTTACCGCTTTCGTCAAATTGGGAAATGCGCGAAGCTTCCACCCGGAATTGGTTTAAAGCCATTGTACCTGGCTGTGTTCATAGTGACTTGTTTCGAAATAAGTTGATTCCTGATCCTTATTATCGAACGAACGAAAAACAGCTTCAATGGATCGATAAAAAAGACTGGGAGTATAAAACCACCTTCAATTTGCCCGAAGAACTCTTTAAATCCGAGCATTTAGAACTTGTTTTTGAAGGATTAGACACATTTTCTGATGTATATCTGAATGATCAAAAAGTACTTACAACTGATAATATGTTTCGGGAGTGGACTGCAGATATCAGGAAATATATAGTCAGGGGCGAAAACAGGATACGGATTTACTTTCACTCTCCAATTGATGCAGGGCTTAAGCTGTTGAAGGATAATGGCTATATGCTACTGGCCAACAATGACCAGGCAATTAACGGTGGTTTGTTGGAAAATGAGGTCTTAGCTCCGTTTATCCGGAAGGCGGGTTATCATTTCGGTTGGGATTGGGGACCGCGGTTTGTAACTTCCGGCATATGGTGTCCAGTTTATCTTCGTGCCTGGAATAATTTTAAAATCAATGATGTCTATATTCAGCAAACATCCCTGACTGACGAATTAGCGACCTTAAGCGGGGAAATAGAAATTGAATCATCGAAAATCCAACATGTAAACATTCAAATTTCAACAAAAGGGATAAAGCCCGTGAATCAAACAGTTGAATTACAAGTGGGAAAGAACACATTCACGTTACCCATTAAAATTAAAAATCCAAAACGCTGGTGGACAAACGGATTAGGGAAGCCCAATTTATACATTGTTACAGCTAAAGTTCAATCAAAAAATGCGGTTGACATGCAGAGTAAAGAAATCGGACTCCGGACATTGAAGCTCATTCAAAAACCAGACAGTGGCGGACATACCTTTTACTTTGAATTAAATGGCGTTCCGGTTTTTGCCAAAGGCGAGAATCATATTCCGAACGATATGTTTGCTGACAGAATGACTAAGGAAGTTTATGATTGGGAAATCAATACGGCGGTAAAGTCGAATCTGAATATGCTTCGGGTATGGGGCGGTGGTATTTATGAAAACGATTATTTTTATCAGTTATGCAATCGAAACGGCATTTTGATATGGCAGGATTTTATGTTTGCCTGTGCTCTGTATCCCGGCAATCAGCAATTTTTAAATTCTGTAACTGAAGAAGCTAAGTACCAGATCAAACGACTCCGCAATCATCCGTCTATCGCCTTGTGGTGTGGCAATAATGAAATTGACCAGGCCTGGCAGAATTTTGATACAAAAGGTGGTTGGGGCTGGAAAGAGAAATACAACGAAAACCAAAAAAAACAGATATGGATAGCTTATGATACCCTCTTTAAACATATCTTACCTGAAATTGCAAAAAGGTTAATGCCTGAAACTGCTTACTGGCATTCGTCTCCAACCAGTATATTACCAACTGAACATTCGGGAAATACAAATAAAAACGGTGATGTGCATTATTGGGGAGTTTGGTGGGGAAAAGATCCGTTCGAAAAATTTGCCGACAATATCGGACGATTTATGAGCGAATATGGTTTTCAGTCGTTTCCAGAACTTGAAACTATTAAAAAATATGCTTTACCCGAAGATTACGACATAGAATCGGATGTTATGCGCCATCATCAACGAAGCTCTATTGGCAATAAAACTATAAAGCTATACATGGATAAGTATTATCGCGAACCTAAAGATTTTGAAAAATTTATTTATGTTGGGCAGGTTTTACAAGCTTATGGAATTCAATTTGCCATTGAAGCACATCGGCGCGCTATGCCTTATAATATGGGTACGTTGGTTTGGCAAATTAACGATTGTTGGCCTGTTGCTTCCTGGTCAAGCTGCGATTATTACCATCGTTGGAAAGCCTTGCAATATGAAATTAAACGTTCTTTCGAGCCGATAATCATTTCGGCCTATTCCAATGCTGAATTTACAAATATAAGCATTGTGTCAGATAGACTCTCAAATATTTCTGCTCAATTGGAAATGACTGTTTGCAATTTTAACGGGAAAGTGCTTCAACATAAATCAGTTCCTGTAATGCTGAAATCCAATTCAGTGACCAAATTAGCAAACGAGAAAACGAAAGATTTGACTCAAAATTCGAATGGAAATTATCTGATACTAAAACTGAAGGCAAACAATACAACATTAGCTCAGAATATCTTTTTCTTTGCCCAACCAAAAAATCTTGACCTCACAAAACCTAAAATTATTTCGAAAATTGAAAAATGTAACAAGGAGTGGAATATCAGCCTCAAAACAAATGTGTTGGCGAAAAATATTTACCTTAATTTCCCCGATACTGAAGGCTTTTTCAGTGATAATTATTTCGATTTATTACCTGGTGAGGAATACAAAATTACATTTACACCGAACAATAAAACAGCAAAATTGCCTCCCTTGTCTTTAATGTCATTGGTCGATAGCTACAATTAAGCTGGTTTTTTTTGTAGATTGTATTATCTTTCTTGTTGATAAAATGTTGGCACTCTAATTTTTTATAAGTTCTACTTTACAATAGATCGTTTTAAAAATAGTGCCGAGCAACACCCAGTGATTATATAAATAATATCAAAATAAAGAAGAGTGATAGACTCTAATAAAAAAAAATAAAAAGATGAAAAAAGAAGTAATCCTATTTTCTGCTACAGCTTTAGTCTTTGGTTTAAGTGCCAAAAATAAAGAATCAAAACCAAATGTTATCGTTATACTTGCCGACGATTTGGGATATGGCGATGTGAGTGCCAACGGGAGTAAAACTATTAAAACTCCTAATATGGATCGTTTAGCCAATGAAGGTATTCGGTTTACGAATGGGTATGCTTCATCTGCAACCTCTACTCCAAGCCGATATGCATTATTGACAGGAATGTACCCCTGGAAAAATAAAAATGCAAAAATACTTGGGGGAGATGCCCCACTTTTAATCGATGTAAATCAACAGACACTACCTAAAATGATGCAACATGCAGGTTATAAAACTGCAGTAATAGGAAAATGGCATCTGGGTATGGGAAACGGTAATACAAACTGGAACGAAAACATAAAACCCGGAGCAAAAGAAGTTGGTTTTGATTATTCCTGCCTGATTGCCGCCACTGTTGACCGTGTACCATCTGTTTATATTGAAAACGGAAATGTTGTTGGACTGAACCCCAATGATCCGATTGAAGTAAACTACAAAAAGAACTTTGAAGGAGAACCCACTGCATTGACAAATCCTGAAATGTTGAAAATGAAATGGACACATGGTCATAATCAATCCATTCATAACGGAATTCCACGCATTGGATTCCAAAAAGGTGGAAAAAGTGCTCTGTGGGTTGACGAAGATATGGCTGATTATTTTGTAGATAAAGTAAAAAACTATTTGGTTGAAAATAAAGATAAATCCTTTTTTTTGTATTATGGACTTCACCAACCTCATGTTCCTCGTACTCCTCATGCACGTTTTGTTGGTGCAAGTGGAATGGGACCGCGTGGCGATGCCATTATTGAAGCTGATTGGTGTATCGGTGAATTGTTGAAAAATCTTGAAAAAAATGGCTTGTTAGAAAATACACTTATTATTTTTTCGAGTGATAATGGTCCTGTTTTAGATGATGGATATCAGGATGATGCCGTCGAAAAACTAGGTAATCACAAACCCGCTGGTCCTTTACGTGGTGGGAAATATAGTTTGTTTGATGCAGGTACACATGTTCCGTTTTTTGTGTACTGGAAAGGTGAGATAAAACCAGCTGTATCCGATGCCATGGTTTGTCAAATGGATTTATTGGCTTCACTCTCTAAATTTGTTGAGCAGCCTTTAAAAGGAAATTTCGACAGTCAGAATGTTCTTCCGGCACTTTTAGGGAAAAGTAAAAAGGGAAGAAAAGAACTTGTTTTAGAAGCAGATTCGAGGTTAGCATTCCGTTCAGGTGATTGGGCATTTATTCCAGCTTACAAAGGCCCGGTACGTAATCAAACCGGTAATGAAGTCGGCAATTTACCCGAAAACACCCTTTATAATTTAAAAACGGATGTTGGACAGACTGAAAATGTAAATTCAAAAGAAAAGACCCAATTGAAAAAAATTGAAAAGCGTTTTTTTGAAATTGTTGATGGATTCTATAAATCAGATATACAGTGAACTGGATTATTATAAAGAAATGCAAAAAGGATTAGAACTCTTTATCCATGCAGTCTTAAGTTGAAATAGAATTCAACAATAGAGTTTATATAAGTTAGATAATTATTGACCCCCAAACCCCCAAATGGGGGCTAAAGAGTAAGATTAAGGGACTGTTCTTTTTTGTACAAAAATTCATAAAATGCGTCTTAAAGCCCCCAATAGGGGGTTTGGGGGTCAAAGTCAAATAAATATAAAATCAAGAAAAAAAATATAACATTGTAACTTGTATAATGGCTAATATAAGTATTAAGTATTCGCATTCAATCAGGAACTATTGTACAATCAGATAAAATTATGAAATTATGAAAACATCAATTATTACTTGCCAATTCTTATTGTTTTGTTCAGTAACCATTTTTGCCCAGAACCAAAAAGCAAATTGGGACTCAAATGCAACTCCCAATATGAATACTTTTGTAACAGGTAATCCAATGAAAATCATTGAAGAGGATTTTACTGATGGCGCTTTCGATAATGTAAATTCTGGTGTTGCTGGCGAAAACTATTTACATGGTGGAAATCTATATGATGGAATTGCTTTCAGAGCACCCAATGATCGTACAGGATTTACGAATGCCCTTTCCCGTAAAATTTCTGAAGGTGTTAATGGTCCTTGGGGTGGTGCCATTCAATGGTGGCAATACAAAGATGCATCAGATAAATCAAGGAAAAATGCCATAAAATATTTTATTGATAAATATGACGATGTGGTCTTTGTTAAATACAAGGCATTCAGTGATATTGCGGACGGCCACGAAATTTATCATGCACAGATAACGCTTATGAATTATAACGAGGCATTTCTGGGAAATCCACATTACGACCATGATATATCAATTGAAGTAGATCAGTACTTTCAGGGTATTAAATCTCCAATCAGACAATTGGCCGGCAATGTAAATGTTATTAAGCCGTCTGGATCGGTTGGTTGCATCAACAAGAACCATTACACAGGAAATAGTGGATATGCCACACCATCCGATTTGAATAAAGAATACCAAAATGAAGTGGTTTGGAGAGCTATCCCAAGTTCTAATAAGGTAAATATTGAGCAATGGGGTACCATCAAAGCTTGTGAATATGACCTGAATACAGGTTTAAATAACCGATTGGACAATAATAGTTTTGATATCATTTCGCGCTATGCTGTTTTCAATTATATACAATTTACTTTTTTCTGTTCTTGTAATGGAAAAGAAGTAACAACTCCGGCGGTTATTCGTAGTGGAATAACTACTGCCGATGCTCAAATTGGATTCATGAATGCCAGTGTGTATATTACAAAAAAGTCAGACTTTAATCTCGATTTGAATATTGATCAGATGGATGCTGATGTATTAAACACAAATTGGGGATATTCGGGAGGTAGTATTAAAACCGGTGATGCAAATAATGATACCAATATAGATATTGAAGATGCTAATCCACTGGTTGCTTTCTGGAGCAATCCAATTAATGCAACTGCTAGTGCTTCTGCCCAATATAATTCCACAACAGGTGAAATAACCCTTAACATGCAAAATGTAAGTTTCTTTAAAATTGAAAGTAAGAGTGGAAAACTTAATGGAATAAGCCCTGATCTGTCTGGGTTGTCAGAAACGAAATATTCTGATAGTGATTCCCGGTTTGGGTCATATACAACCAGTACATTTAATATTATAAAAAACTTTGGTGCAATTGCCGCTACCGGAATTCCCGAGGGCGATTTGACTGTTACTTTCAATTATTTAGGAAGTGGTGTTGCCGACGGATTTACCATTCCGTTAAAGTCAATAGACGCAATTCTTACTCCGCCAACTACCACCGACTTTTTAAAATATACTTATCGTGATCAGGCTTTAAGTCTATCATTGTCTGATTTCAGCAATGGTTATGCCGATGTCAACCAAGATAAATTGACTGGAATTAAGATTATTCAATTACCAATAAATGGCATTTTGAAATTGAATAACACTATGGTTAATCAAAATCAGGAAATTGGAGTTGCCGACATGCAAAATTTAAACTACATACCGAATTTCAATTTTACCGGAACAGATGCTTTTCAATGGACAGCTACTGATGGAACTGGATATTCTAACCCTACCATGGCTAATATCAAAGTGCAGGTATTTATGTCCATTTCACTTACACCAACATTGACGAAAGTTAGCCTGAATAGTTTTCAGACATTTTCTGCTTTAGCATTAGATCAGGATGGGGTGGCATTGGCAAATCAACCAACTTTTACTTATGCTGTAACTTCAGCAGGCAGTATTGGTGGTGTAGATATGGGTTATAGCCAAAATAATGCGTTAACAGCGCATTTTATAAATTCCAACGAACCCTTTTTATTTACAGCACAAGCCACCGTAAGTGGCGTGAATCTTATTTCACCAAGTGCACAAGCATACATTACTAATCCATTCACGGCAATTGACCCACTTCCTGCAAAAAAAATTAAAGTTTATCCAAATCCCGCTTCAGATAAAGTAACGATAGAAACAGGCTCAACGGATATTATGCCTGTTTCAATTTTTGATCTTAATGGTAGAGTCCTTTTACAAAAGGAAGTATCAGGAAATGTTTGTATATCTTTAAATCAGCTTTCAAAAGGGATTTACATTCTCTCTGTAGGACAAGAAAAAAGGAAGTTGTTAGTATTTTGATATAATTGATTTAATTAAAATAGAATTTATGAAACAGAATAAAGTATCAATATTAGTATTAATTACCTTGATTTTAGTAAGTTGGAATAATTTATTTTCACAACCTACTGATAATCCGATAGCAACATTTTATAACTCGTCGCAATATTCTGGAGAGGGGTATCCAATATGGACTGATGATATAAAATGGAACAATGTTATTGATATGTCAACTTATACAAATGGGGCAAACGATTTTGCAAAATTTGAAAGTGCACGTGATTTGCTTTATTCTCAAGGTGGTGGAGTCTTGTATTACCCTGCGGGAATCTATGATTTCAAGGATCATCCTACCGATCCTAATGGCGGAAGAGGCTTGCATTTAAAGAAAGGTGTAGTAATTAGAGGTGCAGAGCCAGGCACGAATAAATGGGCAATTAAAAATAGGGCAAACACAACTGATGATTCAGGTTTATCAGATTTGCAAACTGTTTTTTTATTCCCTACTTGGGATAAAAAAACAAGCCCTGTGGGCGAATTTGCTGTTAAAGCTGGAAACGGATTGGTTCCAAGAACCTGGAACCAAATTGGCTTAATGCCTGAAAAGGCAAATGGTGAACACTTAAGAGATGTAAACTATGTAGGGGTGGCATGGGTGAAATTTAAATTTGCTACTGTGTATTTTGGAGATGATTTTGCATGGGATGAAGTTTCAACAACTTATGCAACTGCAGGAGCATGGAAAAGCAGCAGTGCAAAAACTACGAACGAATACGGTCAAAATTGGGCAGACCGCATACCAGATGGAACTCATCCTTTTGATCCGTTTACAGGGTCAGTTCCCAATGGATATGTTCGCAATGGTTCAAAATGTAGATTTATATTTGGGTGCCGTTTTGAAAATGCTGTTGTGACTGATGATATTTGGAAACATGGAGGTGATGCTGCTACTGCTAATTATGGTTATTTCGGCTCGCGTTTTATAGGTAGAATAGTTATGGGAGGCGAACATATTTTTGTTGCAAATACTATTATTCCAAAATCAACAGAAAGTTTTTACTATGATATGAAGCTTAAATTAATTAGTAATAGCGTTGTATTAAAAACCGTATGTTTTGATTATTCAAGAAGTATTGGAATTGATATAAATAAAAGTCTTACTAGTCAACGTGGAAATCTTTGCTTATTTACTGGAGCTGATAAAGGATCATATTATTTAGATGATTTAATTGTTCAAGATAATTATGTTTGGCAACATGGTAATAAAGGGTATGAATTATCAGGTAAATGGATGGTTGTTCGTAGAAATGTGAGGGAAGGAAAAACATTAATAGGTAATAATACAGTACAGAATCCAACAAGTGATGATGTGTATGGTTTTGGGTTGAGTTTTAATGGTGGGAAAGGGTGGTTTAATACTTTGAGTGGAGGAGATGAAGCCGGGGGTGCTAGTGATAATATGAGCAGAGGCATGGATATGGGTGGTTGGAATTTATGGGTGGATAACAATTATATTAACGGACAAGGTTCATGGCCTGGGAATGATGGAGAAGGGATATTATGGCAGGTTAACGGTGCTAATAATCATGCCTTTTCAGTTGCTGTTACTAATAATGAACAAGGTCCCAGCCGTAATTGTGCTTTTGTATCTACTTCTTATATTGCTCCATGGGGCACACACATTATGGGTATGTTGCAAGGATGGAATAAAGTATTTAAAGTGGGGACCTGGGGACCTGGCATCTACAGATTTGAAGATTTTTCAGTTGTAGGTAATGATAATCAGGATATTGCTAAAACTTCAACTGGAGTATATAAAGATGTTATGTATGACACAGATTGTAGTGGTCCGGCAAATGGTATACCAACAAATCTTTCAGTAGTAAAAGACGTAGTTAACAAATGCAATATTATTTCCTGGACAGACAATTCCACAAATGAATCATCCTTTAGAGTAGAGCGCAAAGAAGTTGGCGGAGCAACTTGGTCTCTACTTGCATACAGACCCAGAAATGCTACTGGTGGGAATAATGGGCCTCAGAATCCGGATGGATGGCAGGTTATTACTACAGGTATTTGTGCCAATCAATATTTAGATTTAAATCCTCAACAATGGTATGATTATACCGCAATAAATGGTAAAAATTACGAGTATAGAGTGGTAGCGATTGGTTGTGATCAAAACGATCTTTCGGTTGTAACAGTACCTCAAGCTCCTTCAAAAGTTGATTTAGTAAATGATATTGTAAACGGTTTATTGATTTATCCAGTACCCGTAAAAGATATTTTAAATATCCGTTTGGAAAATAGATTCGAGGGTAAATTAACCATTGAAATCGTTGATTTACAAGGAAAAACCGTTCTTTCAAAAAACACTTACAAGCAAAGCGATGTCTTAAATGAAACGTTGAATTTAAATACATTAAGCAAAGGAGCTTATTTATATAAAATGAAGGGAAATGGATTATCGATTGTGTCTATAATTTTAGTTGAATAATTCACTTATAGCTAGTAGTTGCTGTACGATGTGATGATTTAACTTCAACTACAATTTCTAATCCTATTACAGTTAATATCAATCCAATATCTACTGTTTTTAAAAATGTAGGAATTCTAAATTAAACTCATTAAATGGTATATCATTGGAGTTTATATCTTTAAAGTAACAACTAATAATGGTTCGCATAAAAAGCTAATACTAAAAAACTAACCAATTGAAATCCAAATCCTGTCTTAAAAAAAGTAAGGATTTTAAACAACGGTACGTCAATAAAATCATGCATAAACACTAAGTGCAAAGCCGCAAAGAGAAAAACTTAAAGTTTTTTTCTTTGCGGCTTTTTAAAAATTGTTGTTTGTAAGGTAATATTAAAATCACTCTACTTAAAATACAACTGAGAGCTTCGCAAATTAATTCATTAATGATAATTGGTATTTTAGGTAACGAACAAACAATTTCATGGTAGGCGGACAACTACATATTGTTGGCGCATGCCATCTTTCATTACATCGTCATATGAAATCAATGTTACGCTTGATCTAGCCCTTAAATCAATAAATACGTTAACTCTCGAAGTGCAGATTTTGTTTTCCCAATTAATTGTGTCACCTTCAGGTGCTTTAATAGTTACTTTTTTGTTTTTGAATGTTATTTTTAGTACGGTTCCAAATGGTTCATTTAACTCTTTGGGTAAAGTAATAAAACGTTATCCTTTTCTGCCGTTATCGCTGTGATAGTCACTCATTGTTCTGAATTTGAGCTCAGTACCTGTTAATAAATGGGTAATGCTTTCTATTTCTCTATCAAGCCCTTTTACAACCAATTCATCAGGACTAATCCACTAAAAGATTTCTGTATTTAATAACAGTAATTTATAACTCATACATAACTCCAAATTTAATATTTGCAGTATAGGGCAAAACAAAAAATACAGTATTTAAACCGGCGGTCAAATTCAAGGATGTTTTCTTAAGTTGATATTTAACGCCAGCATTATAAATTGTAGTAAAACTAAGCAAATCGAAAGCAAAAGAGTATATATCACTAAAACCTTTTTTTGGATTCAAATAATTTACAGAAATAGGAAGGCTTAAATAAGATTTATCAATATATCTTAACTTTTCACCAAAAAAATAATATTCTGAATAAGTATATTTATTTAACACAACGCCAAGCCCAGTAAATATTCTTTCACTTATTGCTTTGTTTGAAAATAATACATTAAATCCATAAGATTGAATTAGATTCTTGTAAGATTGTGAATAAGAAGTTGATGTTGAAGAAAAAACATCCTGACTGGAAGGATCTGCACTTTCAGTACTAAATGAAGGAAAAGTTGTTGATGTAAAAGCTTCAACTTTTATTTTCAAGAACATTTTCTTTTCGTAAATTAAACAGGCATTATCAGGGCAACTCAAATCATTATATTTCTTTCCAAACTTTATCAATTTCTTATGATCCGGTTCATCTATTTTTGGAATATCCTTTCTAATTGTCTCACAATCTGACGTAAAATAGGTAAGCAATCCTATATATTTTTTATCTTTCGACGAAAACCATCCTTCTTCATTATGAACTGTTTCATCTTTGTAAATTAACTCTCTTAACCCTGAATTGTCTTTTTCAGCATAATAATGATTTGTAAGATTCTTTTCATGTCGAAAAAAAATATTAAGTTTGCCTTTAATTAAATATTCCATAAAAAATGTTGTTGGAATACTGTCAACTAATACCTTTTGCGAAATATAATACTTACCATCAACAAACCTATAACCTGATAATTGATTTGGTAAAAATGTTACTGTTTCGTCTTTATTATTTTCTTTAAAAATACATTCTATTGAATTACCATAATAATTTGAATTTGCAATTTTGCCAAATACGGTGTCATTTTCTAAGGTAATTATATATCCATTTTTAAAACTTTCTTCTGCATTTATCTCAGAAAACAGAAAAATGACAGAAATTAATAAAATGATTTTTTTCATCAAATAATTGATTAATTAATGTTGTTACTAATTTATTGTTTATTTCAATTATTATGTTGATAATATGTGTATTATTACAAATTATAAGCCTTCAACCCTTTAATCACTGCATTAGTAAATCCATTTGCCTCCATTTCGTTCAAACCTTTTATAGTTATACCGCCACAAGAATTAACTTTGTCGATTTCCACTTCAGGGTGCAAGTTGTTTGCTTCCAATAATTCAATGGCACCGCTCAAAGTCTGGATTACCTCTTCTTTTGCAATATCTGGATAAATTCCCATTTCCACACAGCCTTCAGTGGCAGCGCGAATGTAAAGGAACGCATAAGCTATACACAAGAAGACAATGACATAAAGGCTGAAATCGTACAAACTCACTCAAACAGAATATGTCTGAGTTCAATCAAGGACGATTTTTAACCGCCATTCTCACTTGTTTTCGGCTCACCGGACTAAGTCAATCCGAAGAGTTGAAACTATGTCGCTAACATTCAGGCAAATGAAATGAAAGTTTCAATTTTTGTAATGTAGAACAAACCAATTTGCCATAAGCTGTACAAAGATAACGAATTTCAGCAAGCATTTCATCGGTAAATTTTTTCCAACGCACAAAGTCACTTGTTTGCCAATCCACTTGTTTGCGGTTGTTTGAAGTATTCAAAGTCAGATAATCGGGGTGCATCCAATCTGGAAGACTGAAATAGAAACCAACTTTTAGTCCCTCATTACGCATCGCTTTTACATATTCAGTTAACAAATCTCGTTTTGCAGGACTGTTATTTTTAGCTGTAAAATGGGCCCCTTTATAATCATAAAGTGCAAATCCAACATGATGTTTGGTGGTAAGAACCACATATTTTGCTCCACATGATTTGAATTGTTTTGCCCAAATAGCCGGATTGTAATTGCTTGCAGTAAACTTTGATGATTCAGCATTTGCTTCTTTCCAATACTTTGAGTAATTAGTTGAAAAATCAGATAAATTATTTTTTGGAAAATAATCAATAACCCAATGTACAAAAATACCAAATTTAGCATCTGGAAACCAGGCTTTTCCTATTGAGTCAGGTTTGTAATTTTGGCAATGAACATTGCTTATAACAAACATCAACAATGTGCTGATTAAAAACAGATATCTTTTTTTCATTTTTATAAATACAAGCTAACTATTTGATAGTGAAATTTATAATCAGTCTTATCTGATTGAAATCTCGTCTAAAAACACCATTGATTTCTTCCCGGCAGATCTAGGATGATTTAATGATAAAATCCCGGCTGTTTTGATTGCAATTTGAACAAACCGAACTCCTTTTTCATTGGTATTTATTGAAAGTTCTTCCCTGTAAATTTTATTTTTTGAAATTGCCTCATTCACATCAGGATTTAGTTTCCCTGCAGATCGATATTTTTTTCCATCACCCGACACCCGAACTTCCACTTCTGAAGGCAATGTTACATTCGATAAACCTTGAATTACACCTAAACTTATGTTATTTAGCGATTGTGGTTTCTTTAATTCTATTGTTAAAGTACAGTTTTTATCAAAAGCTATCCATTTTTCATCTTTAATCGTTGGATCGCCATTCTCTCCATCCATTAATTTCACTAACCTATTGAATTCAAATCCATTAAATGGTTCAACATCAGAGATTATAGATTTTGCTGGTATAAACATGAATGATTTTGATACGATCTCCGACTTAACTTTGTCTTTTATATTTACAGCTTTTACAGTAGTTGCTTCCGAAATGAGTATTGGCTTCGAGTAACAGGCTGAAAGTTCATTTGGCACTGAGTTATCAGTAGTGTAAAATATAGCACCTCCGCCATTATTTTCAATGTTCAAACTTAACTCAAAGGGTTTATCGAAAGGTGATTTCTCGATAAGGCCAAAATTTGGTTTATCGATATAATAGTTTTTCAGCCGATTGATCAACGGTCTGATATTAGTATCGTCTAATTCCATTTTTTCAATTTCTGATTCCAAATTTAAAAAAGAATTATTGAAATTTCTGAACTCATTCTCAGCTAAGTTAGGATTGTATTGAATTCTGGTAGCCATTTGCGAGAGGTTACTCACTAACCAAGGCATTGGTCCTACATCAACTGCTCCAAGTGCTTCTTTCAATTTTGGCAATACTTCTGACAACGCTTGAATTCTTCCTTTTATTCCAGACAAAAGCTGATTTGTTTCTTCGAGCTTATTTTTAAATTCAATTATTATATTACCCACTGTGTTCAAATTGTATGATGGGATATTAACGTGTGTGGTTAAATTTGTTGCATTGTATGACCATGTTAACGATTCACCATTATAAGTGGCTTTAGTGGGCGGCAAAGAATTTAACATATCAATTCTGTATGATTTTACATGAGTTTGATAATTACCTACAGGTTTCTCAATTTTAATATGTATAATATTATTTGTAGTTGTTTGTTCTGCTTTAATCCAGGTAAATTTATCTTTCATATAATCAGTATCATTACCAGCATCATCGTAAAAACGCATACTACCTTTACTGCCAGGCACCACAGTCAAAATTAGTGTATCAGGTAAATTTTGAGTGTTCGACATTGGAGGATACATTGGAATAATGCTGCCTGATTTAATAAAGATTGGAATTTGTGATAAAGAATAACTTCGGTTATAACTACGATTTCCAGTTATAATTTCACCTGTAGAGTAATCGAACCATTTACCCTCTGGAAGCCAGATTTTGATTGGGGCTAATAAATTACTTGTATGAATTGAATCGGATATTGGTGAAGCAATTATATCGTCTCCAAAATAATATTCATGATCCGATTTATATGCCATATCTACTTCTGAATGTTTATAGTACAAAGGCAAACAAATTGAAAGCCCAGTATCGTAGGCGTTTCGAGATGCAGTATAAATATAGGGCAACAATGCATAACGAAATTCGATTGCTTTTTTCATTTGAACATAATTATCATAAGGATATGCCCAAATTCGACGATCTGTTTCGGGTCTTTTCGTGCCGTGGGTCCTAAGAATTGGACTAAAAACCCCATATTGCACCCAACGCGTATATAATTCAGGATTAAAATCTTTGTGCAAAATATGGCCACCAATATCATGACTCCAATACCCATACCCAACATTTGCTGCAGTAGCAGTAAAATACTTTTGGAAATCCAGACTCGACCAGGACGAATAAGTATCGCCCGAAAAACCAATTTGATAGCGATGATTACCCAGCCCTCCCCAACGATGAAAAAGAAAGGGTCTGTTGGGTGTATTTCGCTCCATATCAGTAAAAAAACAATAGTTGATCCACCATGTGTTGTTCAGATTTTTAATAGGTGTGTTTTTCCATGATTGCCAATCAAGCCACCAAAAATCAACACCTTGCTTCTCTAAATCGCGAATAATAACATCAAAATACGATGTTGCGAATTTCTTATTAGTTATATCCCAGGGAATATTATTACCAATGGATACAGTATCCCATCCTACTTTTTTGGCGAATTCTCTATCATAAACTGTGTTTTTGGTTGTATCCAAATTTAAAGATTTTGCCATTGCAGGATAATAAAAATCTGTGTTTAACACACCTGAAGCTGGGTGTAAATTAAGTGCATTTTTCACATAATTTTTCTCCATCCAATCTAAAAATTTTTCAGGAGACGGAAACAAGTCTTTATTCCAGCTATAATCACCCCACCCTTCTCTCTGTCCCATGATGTTTTTTTCATAAGTACTCCAACCTTTACGAGAGTTCAAACCTTCGGTTTTATGCCAATCCATATCTACTATAGCCACATCTATCGGAATATCGTTCTGTTTCATATTCGTAACTAATTCTTTCATCTCAGAATCGGAATATGACCAATACCTACACCACCAATAACCAAATGCATAAAGTGGAGGCATAGGAATTTTTCCAGCTAAAGAAGTATAATCTTTCAGTGCTTTGCTATAATTATGTCCGTATCCAAAAAAATACCAATCCTGATACTCTTTTGCAGGACGAACCATAACCCAATTCCAATCTTTATCGCCATCAAATAGTGGCATTGTATCATTAATAAGCGACCATCCTGAACGAGATACAATTCCGTCTTCTATTGGTAGTTTTTGATTACTCCATCCTACTTCTCCATTATATCCATCCAATGTGCGTGAAGTTCCTTTAAGATTTTGAGAATCTGTATCTCCGGGTTTCCATGTCATGGTTGAATTTCCAAGAAGATAATTGATTTCTAAATTTTTTGAAGTGAATTTGTCTGAATTAAGTTTGTATTTCAAACTGAGTTTGCTTGTCGTAATTGTCAAAACACCTGAATTTACCGATTTTTTAAAAGCTGGTACATCTAAATCTCTATTGATAAAAATAATTGATGCATTATTCTGAAATGCGCCATCATCGCTCCATTCCATCCGAATCAACTCGGGAGTTAAAACTGTAAAACGAGCATTACCTTCAACAACCTGGGCTTTAGGATTTGAAACTGGATTATTGATCGTTTGTGCATGTGTAATAGCAAACCCAATAAAAATTACAAGGAATATTGAAATTAACTTTTTCATAAACTGAAGGAATTGATAATTGATTATATTTTTTTTGTTTTGGAGGATGTTTTTTTCCTTTGATTATTATTATGTTGAACCGATTTATTTAAATTAAGTATTCTATAATTATTATGATATGTCTTTTTGCTAATTATCTTGCTGATAATAAGTCTCATAACAAGTAATAATATACTTGCAAAATTCTTAATGACGACAAATTATTGGTTTTAAATCTATCCATTTAGCCTGAAAACGAACGCCATCAGTGACTTCCGTAAAAAATAACGTTTTACCATCCCTGCTAAATGATGGGTTTATATGTACTGGTCCTGGTTTGTTCCATGTCCTTTTTCCATAAAAATTCTTTGTAACAATTGAATAAGGAGAATAAATATATTTCTTGTATAATCGTAACTCCACTGAATCTTCCTGATACCAATTTTCTGAAGCGTACCACATTTTATTTGGTGAAATACCTAAATGGTTCCCAAACGCAGAAAGTTTTTCAATGCATTCAATTGGATTTAATTCAAAACGACAAAGACCTCCACCTTTGTTTTCAAAGCCTTTCATTTGATATTCTCCTTTTCTCAGGGGACCATTCTCTTTGTCACCACAAAAACCTATAATTGTTTTATTGTCAAACCAACTAAAATGTAACGGTTGTTCTCCAAAGTAGATTGGATTACTTCCAACTGTATCTATAATAACTGTGGTTGTTTGAGATCCACCACCATTAAGCATTTCCCCTTTTTTACGTACGTCTAGCCTCATTGCAACTCTTTTTCCATTGGGGCTATAGGTTGCATGTAATAATTTCCAGTAAATTGAATTTCTTTCTTTACTGACATTTTTTTCTACTAAAGATTCAAATATACTTGGATCACAGATAAATCGTTCCTCATGATTCTTTACATTCACCTCATATAACCCCCAAAAACCATTCAAAGGGTGCATTGCTGCTATCAGCACTTTACCGTTTATTGACTCGTGTCCAATTCTTCCCGGAATATTACTAGTCCATTTTTTTCCAGTTCTAATATTAACGAAACTGACTCTATCGTACCAACCATTATTTAAATAATCGTATTCATCCAAATTTATAGGAGTAAGCTCTCCATCCTGAAAAGCTATAATCTCATTGTCAACCCACAAAGTCATTACTCCATCATGAATATTTGCATTTTTAACTTCTGTTATTTCCTTATATATATTATTTTTTATATCAAAAATAGTTATTATCCCTACGACAGATTGATTTTGTACCGGTACTTCTTTATATTTTGTAAATACAATATATCTGCCATTTGGGCTTTCAGGTGTAGAATTATAATATCCGAAAGTAGAGCAAATAGCTCCCGAATCAATCAGATTGGCTTTTGGAACAATTTTATCTTTTTCCGGTTGCCCAAAGCAATTAAATGTAGACAAAGCAGTTAATAGCAAAGTCATTAGAAAATATTTATTTTTTTTCATAATGAATATATGTATTAGAACAATCTGATTTCCACCCAATAATTAGTTAGTTTCTTCTCATTGTTTTTTTCACTCTACTATATAACTAAATGTAATGTGCTAATAATCAATCTGTATTAAACGGCTATTTTCCGGCATATATTAGAATTAAAACCTAAGCAAAGTTATCTTAATTGTTGTTCGATTCTAAAATCGAGGGGACTTAGTAACAACAATAGGTTCCTTTTCATTCAAATGATAAAAAGTTATTGCAATAACAGAAAATATGGCACCTAATGGGAGCAAATAGATTATCATAATTTTGATGATTACTCATCAAAATCGGGTTAAAAAACAACGCTTTAAATCCAAAATACATTTTCAACCATCCATTAAGTACCCCCACCCATAGTCCAGCTGAATTTAAGTCACATAGAAGAAGATGAGAAGAATAATCCTGTAGCACGTCTACCGGTTTGCAACTCTGAATAATCTGCTATTGTTATTTAATAGATATACCACGAGTTATTTTTTATTTTTGTCTAACTCAATCTTCAATATTCCACCTTTCACAATATCAGCGTGCTTTAAAGTATATGCAGAATAGGGTTTGCCATTTAACTGCATTTTCTGAATATAGATATTCTCGTCATTACTTTTAGGTGCTTCTATTACAAATGTTTTCCCCTGGTAATAATCATTATCCAAGTGAATAGTTATTTTGCTGAAAACAGGGCTAGTAATCTGATAATTCATGTTACCCGGACAATCGGGATAAAAACCCATCATGGCAAATACTGCCCATGCCGACATAGTTCCACAGTCGTCGTTTCCATTAATGCCACCACTTGATGTGTTATAATTTTTGCGCAACAATTTACGAACTTGCAATTGGGTTCGCCATTCATTACCTTTACAATAATTAAAAAGATAAGGATATGCAATATCAGGTTCATTTGACATCTCAAAGTAATTCTCATCAAAGCAGCGTTGAAGCATTTCGACAAAGGGTTTATCACCACCTATTAACTTTTTCAAATTATTAATATCGTGGGCAACCATAAATGAGTATTGCCATGAATTGCCTTCCACAAATCCTGGGGCACCCGGATATAAACTCTTCCCCCGATATGCTGGTTCAAATGGTTCAAACCAACTACCATCAGCGTTTTTGGGTCTCATTAATCCATATTTTTTATCAAATAAATTAATGTAACATTTTGATCTTTCACCAAACAGTTGATAATCTGCAGTTTTTCCAAGTGATTGAGCCAATTGGGAAATATTCCAATCGGAAATCGCATATTCCAACGTTGTAGAAACAGGCCCCCACACTTTACGAATATTTTGTATGTCCATTGGAATATATCCATATTTCAGGTAGGCGTCCAAACCTGGTCGAAGTACGTTTTCGGACTCCGAAGTTGTGGCAGCTTTATAAATTGCCTGATATGCTTTATTGATATCAAAATCTTTAATGCCTCGAAAATAACTATCACTAATAACAATCGATGCCGGATCACCTACCATAACAAAGGTCTCCATACTTGCCAATTCCCACTTTGGCAACCAACCATTTTCGTCGTACATTGCAAGCATACTTTTCACCATATCACTTTGTTGTTTGGGATAAACAAGTGACAGGAATGGATGTACATTTCTATATGTATCCCACAATGAAAAAACAGAATATCGATTACCTTGAGCAATCTTGGCGATTTTATCACTCATCATTGCCGGATATTCGCCGTTAACATCCTGAAACACATTGGGATGTTGTAAAATATGGTACAAACCTGTATAAAAGATGCTTTTATCTTCTAAAGTTCCACCCTCCACTTCTATCTTCGATAATTGAGTATTCCAAGCATTTTGGCATTGTTTTCGAACATTTTCAAATTCCCATTTTGGCTGTTCAACATCTAAATTCTGTCGTGCATTTTGAATGCTGACATATGAAAATCCTAATTTTACTTCCACAATTTCATTAGGCAATGTGTTAAATTTAAGATAAGCACCGATATTGTCACCCATAGTTTCACGATTGAATCGTTCAAATAATCGTTGACCATTCCAAACACCATATTCAGCCGGCTTTTTGCTTATACGTCCTACAAAATAAATAATTTGCCCTTTCAAAGTACCACAGAATCCACCCACGGAGCGAGCACCTTCAATTTCAGTTTCATTAACAAACCGAACCGAACCGCCATTGATATTTGTCAATCCTAAACCAACATTAAACAGTATGTTTCCTTTCCCCTGAGGAAAAGTGAAACGCATAATACTTGTTCTGGTGGTAGCCGAAAGTTCTGCTAGTATACCATGTTTTACTAAGTTTGTTTTGTAATACCCCGGAGTTGCAACTTCATTTTCAATTAATGTTGCATACTTTATTGGTAAAATTTGCAATTCGCCCGAAGTTGGCATAACATTTACCACACCCATATCGGGGCAGCCTACACCACTTAAATTTATATTAGAAAAACCTGATAAATATTTATTCTTTGAAACATAAGCACTGCTGGGAAATTTAGCATTTACAAAAATTGTGTCACGAGCATTAAAAGGACTTACAGAAACCATTCCCCATGGCATAACAACGCCAGGATACGTATTGCCGTCATTGGATGTTCCTATAAACGGATTTACATATTTAGTCAAATCTTGAGAGAAAGAGAACTGACAC
This sequence comes from Paludibacter sp., assembly GCA_010365115.1. Classification (GTDB taxonomy): domain Bacteria; phylum Bacteroidota; class Bacteroidia; order Bacteroidales; family Paludibacteraceae; genus Paludibacter. Next base: position 15,359 of record JAAFGX010000036.1, on the reverse strand, counting down.
AGCATTATCATGCTGATTATTAATGAAATCTTGGGTTTTTTCATGTGTTTTGAATTTTGTTTCGAATTATTTGATAGTACTATTATTTAACTATATTTTACGCACTCGTACTCCATTCAATACAGGCTCTCCTACTTTCTTGTCAAAAGTGATATTTATTCCCTGATTGTTTTTTGCGCTTGCTCGTATTTTAATTTTATAGGCACTTGCTTCTCCAACTTCTTTTGAAATATTAGAATCTTTTAGTACAACTTCATCATTTACCTTAACATCAAAAATGCGCTCACCTATAGTTTTTTCATGCACATCTTGTCCTAAATTATTCACATTAAGTTGTTTTAATTCTTTTGAGATTTGAAGTTCTGCAAAATTCATTTCTAATTCATACCATTCATCTGCCACATCGAAACGGGAAGCAGTTAGCCCAATACATTGAGTTTGTAAATTCCCTCTTTCTCTGTATTGTTAATTGCTTTATCTGAACCAATTCTAAATCCATTCAGAACAGTACCGTTTTCTGGATATAGAGCTGATCTATTATCACCTTTGACAAAATGCCAACCTGAATTCAGGGTTATTTGATTTATCATTATCAGCGGCAAAAGCAACCAAAAATAAGTGCGCACATAAAAATGAAATAAATAGTCTCATAAAAATTTGGATTTAATTATTGAAAAATAGGCAAATCACCCTTGAAATCGACTTTGTAGGATGAAATGCCGTCAGAAACATACATCTCGCCATTTTTTACTTTAATATATGGACTTTCGTACACAGATCCGTTTGTGTAATTATCGAAATCGACCTGTTGTCCGTTAATTTTTACACTGGGTCTAAGTTTATCGGGTTGATATCTCATGTTCAACTTTTCGCCATAAGAGGTTTTGTAGTTGATGTTTAGTTTGCTTTCAGATAAAGATAGACTCGTTGTTTTAGTCAGAAAATTATCGTAAAGTATTAAACTTTTAAATTTACTTTTCTCTGCAGTTTCCATAATATATCCCGATACTTTTCCGGCAAAAATAATTAAATTATAATTTGAGAAAGCTTTAATTAAATCATGGTTAGAGGAAGATGTAAATTCATAATCTTTAACTGGTATTGCCTGGTATTTTTCACAAATTGGTAGTATTGCGACCCACATCGTTGGCGTTTCAAAATAAATACGACCATTGAGCTTAGTGAAGGTAAGACACTTTGGATAAACTAACCAGGTTGAAGCACTGGTTTTACTTTCAGTCCAGAAACGAAGCAATTCAGCTTCTGTATTGTTTTTCGGAAAAGTAATCGGTTGCAAAAGAGTAGCTCCATACTTCTGCCGTGCAACTATTTCGTAATTTTTTGGCTGATCGTTGTAACTTAAAAGCCAATAATTTGCTCTTTGCATTCCTTTTGGAGTTGGTGCTGAAGTTGTATCAATTTTTTTATCAATTCTGGTGTTAGCAGTTAATACTACCATTGTACCTTTTGACTGAAATGTTTGAGTGTATGGACTTTGACCCGATAAAGCACCCCGAATTGGTTGACTGCCAGTAAAACACAATGATCCTTTCTCGCCTTTAGCTACTAAAGACCATACAACTTGTTGATTTGGATTGTCCATTATAGAAGTTTCCGAATTGCCTAATGCATACGTATTTGAACAATAGAAACTTTCAGCAAATGCCTGACCTTTATCCATTTGATAAAATGGTCGACTCATTTTTGCTTCGAACGGAACGGAAAGTTTTTTTTGTATGATATTAATTATTAGTTGATTGGGGCGGTATGTAGTTGTAGCAAGATGAAATGGAATTTCAACTTTTGACATATCACGTGTCCCAACCCCGGCAAAACACCACAAAAAAGTTTCCATTTCGCTACAATTTGAATCAGCGATATACCCTCTCTTTTGAGCTCCGGCAATGATGCCATCCACAACTTTAAGTCCATAAGTAGCAAAATAATAATCTAAAACAAATTTTGCTAACAAGCGTGTATCTATATCCGGCGAAAAATCATATAGATTTAAAAAACCTTCTATACTATGTGGATAATAAACACTTGAATCGTATTCACCGTTGCCGGTAGTTAATAATTTTTTAGCAAAATCACGAATCATTTCTTTCGTTAGTTTTTCTGCTTCAAGTGCAGAATGTCCTGAGATGTGAGCTGTATCAGGGAAAAGCTGGGCATATAATAAGCCACTGGTTCTCCACATTATTTTATGATTTTCTGTTCCACCTTCAATAGGATTTCCACCTAAAAGAAATCCTGGTTGACCAACCAAATTATGTGGATACGAAAGATTTAACCACGATTTATAATTGTCGGATACTCTTCTATTTTCTGAGTAATTAGCTACTGCATTATAAAATTTCTGTTTCCATTCGTCACCCATTAAGTTAGAAAAAAGAGGATAAAACCGTGCCCAGTTTTTGCATGCAAAATGATATTGTTGACTTAATATTCCGGGAATAGAAAGATAAGCTTTTGCTTCAACCACTTTTGTGCCAAGCTTCAAACACGACATTACATGAGGTAAGTCATATTTTAATACATCGCCACCAAATGCAGTAATCTCTCCATTTTCGTTTCGTTTTTGAGCGGAGAAATATCCTGTAGCAGGTTGAATATATCTTCGTCCGGTATAAGGTGAAATAATTTCTTCTCCTTCAATAGCATAAGTGTAAACCGGCAAACCTGTGTCGGGGCATGTGGAAAAAGATAAGCACAATTTACCAAACCCTTTCTCTGATGAAAGAAGAAAAGCATTTTTAATTCGACACTGAAACCCAGCCTCGTCCGAGTAATTGTCTGTTTCCCAAATATTTTGAGAGAAACAATTACTCGAATTTAAAAATATCATCACTAAACAAAACCAATACTTTCTCATATTTTAACTATAAATAATAAATTTCCACTCTATTCTTTGCACTCTATAAATTCTGATTTAGGACTACCTTACTAAAAAAATCAATTCTATATTGACCCCCTAAATCCTTAAATGAGGGCTTGAGAGTCGAACTTTTATTTTGCTAAAGTAGAAAAAATAGCTATTTTGAATAACGTGCTTTTACAAAATCACTCTTCATTAAGTATTGAAAACTTTTTTCGATACTTATCAATGGTTTGTAATTGTATTTTTCAACTTCGACTACTAAGTATTTTACTCCTGCATTGGCTGTATTATCAAAAATGGCATCGAAACCCACCATGCCGCTTTGTCCCAACTCTTTATTGTCCTTTATATGAAGGATTTTGAACCGTCCAGGGTATTTATTGAAATAATCTACCGGACTTTGTCCGCCGCGTACTGTCCAATAAACATCCATTTCGAAAAATACTTTTTTAGGGTCGGTATTTTTCAACATATAATCATACATCATTTCACCTTCTATTTCAACAAATTCAAAACTGTGATTATGGTATCCAAAACAGAGTCCTGCAATATTGCATTTTTCACCTATTTGATTAAAATAATCGCAATACGCTTTCAAATCGGCTAATGTCTTAAGCCTTGGCATAGATGGTGCTACAATGTATTTCATCCCAGCATCCTTATGCGCTTTAATAGCAGTATCCCACCATTTCCATATTTCGTCCCAATTGGTTTTTGTAACATCCTCGGCAAGTGTTTTGCCTACATGCGACGAAAGTGCAACCATACCACGCCTTTCAATTTCACGTTTAAAAGCTTCGGGGGTGCGATCGTAAAATTTTCCATCGTTATAATTGGCTGCTTCTACGCCCTTAAAACCAATGCGTGCTACTTCATTGAGCGTTTTATCAAAATCAGTTTTTATGTCATCTCTAACGGAATACAATTGTAAATAAATCTCTTTTTTAGCTGGTGTTTTAGCCATAATAGTAAAACTTGAAAATAGAATAAATGCTACAAAAGATGTCATTCTGAAAAACGAATGAAAAAATATTGAGATTTTAAGCCTATTTGATAACTGTACCATAAGTATTGATTTAATGGGTTGATTTTAAGATAAATAGAAAGCGAATGAAACCTATATATCCTGAAAATATGAAACACAAAGCTTAGAATAAATAATTCGACTTTGCGTTTCATATAGAGGATGGTCTTAAAGTCCCCCTTCGGGGGATTTAGGGGGCTACTCTAGTACTTTGATTTTTATATTTCTAAACCATACGTCGTCACCATGATCTTGCAGACCGATAAATCCTTCACGATTCTCGCCACCTGCGTTGATAAAGTTTTCCCACCCTTTAAACTTGCTTTTTTCGATCATATTTTTCCAATCGTCAGTCCATAAGTGATATTCAACAACATTTTCGCCATTTTGACTGTGCACTACGGTGCCTTTGTATACGATAATACCTCCTGTATTCCATTCTCCAAAAGGTTTTGAATTTTGTGGAACTGCTGGAATAAGATCATAAAGCGATGCCGACTGACGATTGCCTTTCACGCCTAACTTAGCATCTAAGTGATTTACATTATCCAAAATTTGGTATTCGGGTGACGATTTATAGATTGGTTTGCCCTCAATTTCTTGCGACAAATAAAAAACGCCACTGTTACCGCCTTTTGAGACTTTCCACTCAAAAGTAAGTTCGAAATTTTTGAATTTACGGTCGAAAATAATGTCACCGCCATCTTTTGCCCCTGCTTCACCTTGACCTGAGCTGTTTATTTTTATAGCTCCATCATCAATAGTCCATGCGCTAGGCATATCTTTACGATTATAACCGCGCCAACCGTCTAAACTTGTACCATCAAAAAGGGTTATCCATTCTTCTTGATTTTGAACTTCTGTTTTCTCAGTTGCAGATTCTTTTTTCGTTGCATTTGCACATGAACTGTAACTCATAGTTCCTGAAATTAAAGTTAAATAAAATAGTTTTCTCATACTGATATTTTTTTTAAAAAGTTAATGAATAATTTAATTTATCGCACATAATATGCCCTCTCGAAATTATTTGTGTTTTCATTCAACAATCATCAAGGCATTGCAGGTAGTTTCCAACCATCTCGATAATTATGTTTGATTAACTGTTCGGCAAATTCTTTTGCATTCACAGGGTTTGTCATTGTTTTGTTGAAAGTTGGATGTCCGTCAGTGATTTTAAATCCATCTTTTTCAATAAACTTAATGGTGGCATTGTCAGGGATATTTGTGAATTTCATATTCTGACCATCCCAAAGTAATTCCTGATTCAATGATTGCAGCCTAACGCCTAACACACCCATTACAACCATTTCGTTAAATGGACCTGCTTCGGAGAAAGGCGATGCAGTTTCTGTACGAGAGTCAGCGTCTTCTTTACTGGCACGCACCCAATCCATCATGTGTGATTCTTTTACAATTCTCACTTTATTAGGAACTTCTGGCTTTTTACCCGATACTAACCAAGGATTTGCACCATAACAACCACAAATAAGTGTATCTTTCGTGCCATGAAAAATTACACCACCACCGCTATCGTTCAAATCTTTGCCTGCTGGCACACCAGCGGGTCGAGGAGGCTGTAATCCACCATCGTACCAATATACTTCTACTTCGGGCATTGCTACTCGAGGCATATTGTCGCGTGCAGGGAAAGTGTATTTTACCATTTCGGCATTCGGTGCACAATCGGCCAAAAGTACTGTTGAACTTCCTTGTACTTTGGTTGGATAACCCAGTTTCAAGCCTTTAAATACAGGATGTAAGATATGACAAGCCATATCGCCAAGAGCGCCGGTACCAAAATCCCACCAACCACGGAAATTCCACGGTGTATAAATATGATTAAAAGGACGCATAGGAGCTGGTCCGATGAACGAATCCCAATTCATAGTAGAGGGGATTTTGTCGATAGTAGCAGGACGAGGCAATCCTTGTGGCCAAATAGGACGATCGGTAAATGCTTCTACTTTAGTTATTTCTCCAATTTCTCCATTCCAAATCCAGTTGCAAATAGTACGAACTCCTTCTCCCGAAGCACCTTGATTTCCCATTTGGGTAGCAATTTTGTGTTTTTGTGCCAAATTGGTGAGCAAACGAGACTCGTAAACCGTATGGGTGAGCGGTTTTTCAACATACACACTTTTTCCCATTGTAATAGCTTCGGCAGCAATAATAGCGTGTGTATGGTCGGCAGTTGCAACCATTACTCCATCTATACTTTTACCAAGTTCGTCGTACATTTTGCGATAGTCATTGTACTTTTTTGCATTCGGAAAATAATTAAAAACCCTTTCGCTGTATTTCCAATCCACATCGCATAGTCCGATAATATTTTGACTTTCCATGCTTTTTAGCACAGAAAATCCTCTACCTCCTACACCTATTCCCACAATATTGAGTTTATCACTTGGTGCTACATGACCGAAGCTTTTACCCAAAACCGAAGACGGTACAACTGTTAGTCCGATAGCAGCTATAGAACCTGCTTTCAGAAACTTTCTTCTTGACATTGACATAAGTATTATTATTTAAAGATGAATATATAGTAAATCTGTAGATTTATTTTAAATATAATAGAAATATTTTTAGCTAGTAGCTTTCATAGAAAAGGTTCGGAAATCAACCTTTTGTGATTATTCTTTTATCACTGTCCCAATACATCGTTCGTCCTTCAAGATATGCACGAGTTCCCATGTGTGAAGTAATTGCTTCTTCAAATGCCTCTTTTATCCCACAAGAAGTTTTCACTCCCTGTCTGATACATTCAATCCATTCACGTAAATGTAAGAATGTAGTATTATATCGTTTACCTTCCACATACGAAAAAAGTAAACCACGTTCGGCAAAATACTTTTCAGTAGGTGCTGATAGCGCATCTATGCTTTTTCCAGATGCGTATCGATAGAATACATCTCCTGGTTTAATTATACCTTGCTCAATTTTATCTTTATATTGTTGCGATGCCGAATCCACTATTACATTTAATGTTCCACCAAGTTCAATGGTCGCATCTGTTCCCATAATTTTTCGCGATCGCTTGTATTGGCTAGCCAAAGTAGCTGTATAAAGTAAACTCATATTCCTATCTGGAAACTCAAAAGATGATTGCAATACATCAGGAACTGTTCGTCCATCTTTGAAAAAATAGACACCGCCAGACGCACTTGCCGAAGCTGGAATTCCTAGGTTCATAATGTGGTTCATGGCATCATACTCATGCGTAAATAAATCGCCAGTAAGACCAGTGCTATAATCCCACCAGCAACGCCATCGAAAAAACCGTTCCAAACTAAACTTATCTCTTGTTTCGGGACCAACATATTTAGCCAAACCTGCCGACGTCATATAATCCATGTATTCCTTTATGCGCTGAGGATGACCTTCGAATTGTTTCCAGTCGATAGTGCGAGGATTGGCTTCGGGATGAATGGGATAAACCCATGCGCCGTTCGGATCATTTCGGTTCGTACTTACTTCCATAAGCGTTACCGTACCAATTTGACCTTTTTCTATCATCTGTTTTGCGCGATGATTTATTTCAATTTGTCTACCTTGATGACCGAGTTGAAAAACGATATCGCTATTTTTTATAGCCTCTTCCACCAGATAAGTTTCAGGTACTGTCCATGTAAGTGGCTTCTCGGCATATATATGTTTTCCAGCTTTGGCAGCATCGATTATCATTGTTCCATGCCAATGGTCGGGAGTGGCAATAATCACAGCATCAATGTCAGGCGATGCCAGCAGCTCCTGATAATGTTTGTAAATTATTGGCATTTTTTTGAACTTAGCTCTCTTACCTTCTCTATTGATATTGGCTCCTGCCAAGACTCCATTTTTAGCAGAAACATCAAAAATGTCGCACACAGCAATTATTTCAACATTCAAATCGTCTTGCTCTAAAAAATCATTGTATCGTGTGTTTTCAGAACTTTTTTTTGATTCTTCTTTTAAATTGCTTACATTTTCGGGTGTAGAAAAGCCCAATGCTTCCATTAAATAAGTACCTCTACCTCCACATCCAATTATTCCCAAACGAATTTTCTTACCGCTTGATTGCAATTTTATCGAAGCGGGAGCGGCATCTGTGTTGAAAATGTCGCTTGCGTGTTGATTTTTGTTATCAATCGATTTCTTTTTATACACACCATAAGCCATTGCTCCAAGAACAGGCAAAGTAGCAAGTGTTTTAAGCGCATTCCTGCGCCCTTCCGAATGTGAATTATCCGTTTTATATTTATTGGGTAGATCTTCTTGTTTTTTTTCTGACATAATAATGGGAGCAAGTGGGGGTAATTATTTATTTTCTATTTTTTTTTCTTAAAAACTAATCTGTCGAGTCCAACGAGCTTTGATGAAGGGAACAACATGAGTACAACTACAGCGCAAAGAATAATCAAGTTTTTGTCGACCCAAAGATACGAACCTTCGGTTGGAAGCATATAATTGACATCAATTAATGGTGGATGAGATAGATAGTAGAGACTTAAAAATATAATTGAAGCAATTTCTGCATAGCGTGCAAAAAAACCTAAAATTAGGAATAAACCAATAATTAACAGTCCATATATATTAATGAAATCAACGAGGGTCATCAACCATTTATCGGAGGTAAGTAAATTAAAAGCAGGAGCGAACCAACCTTTCGAATCTTTCAAATAACCCAATGATGTCCAATTTGAGTTAAAAAGTTTAATCAATCCCTCATAGAGGAAGTACCATCCTATTAAAGTGCGCAAGGTAACTAATGCAAAAAGTTGCGGGCGAGAGTAATTTAGGGTGTTTGCTTTTTCTATCATAAGGTGCTTTTACTAGTTGTATCCAAGAGTGGATGTCCATAAATTTCAAGAAATGGTTACTTAAACAAAAAAATATCATCGGTATTTTCTAAAAATCAAATCAGAACTAGTGCTATGTTAATTTGAAAATGTGCTAATTTGAAAATTTGAAAATACTATGCAGCAATGATTTATAACTATTATAATGTGTTATAATATACTTAACATAACACTAAAAAAAAAGATGGATGAAAAAATAATCAACTTCAAAGATAATTAAAAATTGTTTTAAAGGAAATCGATTTTGTCATTTGACTTTATTTTGATACAAATCTGGGGTCGGTATTAAACTCGGAATTTGCTGATGTTAAAAACCAAAACTCAGGATAAACATTCGTGTTTTTAAACTTACAATTTCTTGTATCAACATTAAATTCATAACTAAGTTGACCAGTTTTACTGGTTCGATCCCAGCCCTAAAGTTTATTTGTAGCCTCTATGTCGAATAGAAGTGGCGGTAACGGATTCTCGATTTTAATATATCCGGACTTAGAATTGAAATACAGATTATCATCCGAAAAATTTCGTGTATTTGCAAATTCAATTGCATACTTTTTACAATCTATAAAAACATTTCGTTCAACCCGATGGTCGATGGTTATACCTCCACGCATATTAACTAATCGTTCTGCATTTAGGTAAGCGCCGTAACCTGTATTTTTTGTATTGATAATCAGGTTGTTTACGAAATTTATACTATCAAAACCATCTGTATAAAAAGCCGATCCTCCAGCTCCGTAATCGCCTGAAAGCCAATATTGAGAGCGCATCTTATAAAAAACATTGTAATCTACCAAGCAATTGTTACGGCTAACTTCAATATATATTCCACCTCATGCAGTGGTAATTTCAGAAAACAAATTGGAAGTTATACGGCAATTTTTATTGCTATTATATTCGAGCCATAATCCCGATACGTAAGTTATTTTTGAAAAAACATTGTGACGAATTAAGCAGTTTTCCGCCTAATGGAATTTAACTGCTGCCGATTCAAAAGTATGTTCAGCATCATGAAAACCTATGTTTTCGAACATATTATCTTCGACTAACATGGATTTAGCTCTGATACATTGCAAACCAAAAATGCCACAGTTACGTACGATATTTCTACGAAAGATGTGAAAAGCTATTCCCACTTGATTCGTTGTACTCCATGATTCGTTTCCCATATCAATGCCCACACTGTTTGCCCACTTTATAGTACAATTTTCCACTATCCAATGATGACCACGCGAAGTAGAGACCATACCGTGCAATACCCTGATGAATATTTACACGTTCTCCCTGCTCAAGAAGTTGTGCTGCTATGTTTATTGTTTTATAAGGATACAATTCTGTTCCAGCATTGTCATCACTAGCATTGGGTTTATTTTGAGATATATGAAATGTTTTGGTATAAATTGTTTTCATTTCCCAAAAAGCAAAATCTTTTCAATTGGCTAATTTATTATCAACTACGGTAGGATAAAACTGAGTAACAAAGACCAAAGTACTGATAACAAGAAAACTGAAAATAGCATAGGTTTTTCTCATAATAAAAAAGTACAAAGTGGCAGTATAAAATTATATACTGCCATTTTTATATTGCACAAAATAATTTATTGTTATTTAATAAACTACTAATTTTTTAGTTGTATTGCCAACCGTCAAAATATAAACTCCTTTAATAATGCCCGACAAGGAAATTGATTTACTGCTAGAAACTTCAGTTTTTAATAATAATCTGCCATTCAAATCATTAAGCGATAATGGTAAAGAGATATTTGTAAATGTTTCGATAGTTATAGAATTAGAAACAGAATTTTGATAGATTTTGAAGTCAAAACTAACTGTGTTTAAAATTGAAGTCGAAGTTTCGTACACAGGAGTCAGTTGGACATTTTTGCCGGGAACTGAGAATGTCGTTGATATTTTTGTAGAATCGGCAATGTATTTACCGCCACCATTCCAGTAACTGAAAACTTCGCCATTTTTAGTTTCGGGTGTTTCTAGTGTAATTTTATCACCCTCGGCATATTGAACTGCCAACGCACCATCAATTACAACATCGTATTTAGCAGGGGTAGTTCCACCAATCATAGCGATGAAACCTGAAACTTGTTCAGGACTCGTTCCCATAAAATCGGGTTGTAGGGGATTTTTTGCATAGATTAGGGCTTGTTCCGGTTTCCCCGTATCGTAAGTTACTTCACCACCATAAACAATAGTTTGGTTATAATTGCCAAATTTTCGTATTGCAATACCTCTACCTCTATTTTTAATAATAACTCTATCTACCAATTCACGATATTGCAAAGTTGGATTCATTATATATATGAAAGCTCCTCCAGTATAATTTAAATCAGGCAAACGATCCAACGTTAGTGGAGTGCCTGAACTCGCAGCACCAGTAAAATACACACGACCATTAGCATCAGCTGTAAGATTTCCGCCCTCCATATCGAGCGTATTCCCTTTTCCAGATGACAATCGAGCGGTAAAGCTCTGTCCTTCAATATAATTGCCATTAGTGATATTGATACGACCTATAAAAGTGTGAAATTCTGTACCAACATTTGTTAAACTGTGATAGCTGTCGCCACCTACAATGCGCACCTTTTTCATATTATCGTATGGACTATATCGGAATATGTGATTTCCACCCGAACATTCGGCTCCAAAATAAAGTAATCCATCTTGTCCAATATCACAACGAGAAATACGTGAATCTGCCATATTATTCTCTGCACGATTTAACCAATTGGGCGAATTTCTATCATTGCTCCAATTATATCCCTCGAACTTTTGAATACCTGAAAAAGAATAAATTTTATAACCAGGAACATCTACTGGGTAAGTGTGAGCACCTTCCCATGTAGAAAAATTTTTCCAACCAACAACCACTACCGATTGTGATGTTTCGTCGATACATACATCGTTGCTGTATGTCGAGGCTCCACCGAAAGAAAATAAAATATCTCCCGAAGGACTCAAAACGATATTCGTAACTTTATCCATTTTTTTTTCGGTAAAATCCAAATTTGGACGAGTAAGAATTACTACGTATCCTGTTTTTCCAGCATCAATCCGATAAACATTTTTGGACAAAACTTTGGCATAAATTAGTTGGTCAGCCAACCGATTTAACTTAACCATTCCACTATTTCCGGCAGCCACATAAATATTATCGTTATCATCAGTCGATATATCCACAGCATAATTTCCTATTTTTGTAATCGAAAGAACTCTTTTTCCATCTGCTGACAACCGCACCACAGACCCTCTTGAAGCTATTGTGGCTCCATTGAGTAAGTGAAGAACTGCTCCATCGGGAATTACAGATCCCCAATCGCAAGCAAGTACTATTACACCATCTGATAAAATTTCAGTACCATACACTTTTCCTGAATTAGTTTCGCCACCTAGATGAGATGACATCGAAATATCATACACCTTGCGATCGGCATAATTTACAAACAAGGTATTAACTACCTCTGAAGTTTTACCATTATTATCAGTTGCAACAGCTTTTATCGAATAGACGCCTGGATAATTAGTTACCCAGTTAAGGGTATAAGGAGCCGATGTAACTTCACCAATTTTATTGATACCTACATAAAACTCCACTTTTGCGATAGAGCCATCAGGGTCGTATGCATTCGCAGAAAAGAGGACAGACTCATTTAGTGATACTTGGGCGGCATTAGCAGGAGAAGCAAATCCAACAACTGGTGGAACGTTAGCATCTAGTCCTCCCAGTCCTGAAACAATTATATCATCAATAAGCATTTCAATATATTGCATTTGACTTGTAGCTTCGCATCGCAACAAAAAGGAATAATTCCCGGCTACTGGGCAGTTGAGTGAAAACGTATAAGAAGCATAAGCATTACTAACATAATTTGAAACATCGCTCCAAATTGTATCAGTGCCATTTACAAGCGCCGCTTTGAATTTCAAACGACCTGCTGTTTGGGCTTTGGCTTGCAAAGAAATTGTATAGGTAGAAGCTGAAAAATATATAGGAGTTATATAGCGAATAAAATTTTCTCCTGTACTTTGCCTGCGTAAACATTTAGTTCCACTGACACCTATTGCATTTTTGATTAGCCAATCATTGCCTCCTGCTGCTTTAGAAAGAGCCCAATCATCTACACCATTTTCAAAATTTTCATATATTAAAACTCCTGATGTAGTGGCATTGGATGTAATTACTATTGGAGAGCTATATGTAAATAAACCTGTATTATCAGTTGCCATTGCTGTAACTGTATAGCTACCTGCATTAGGATGACTCCACGCAAAACTATAAGGAGCCGTAGTATCTGTAAAGACAATGCTACCATTTACTAAAAAAGAAATCTGTGAAATAGTACCATCATCATCAGATGCATTGGCTTCAAAAAGGACTGAAGCACCTTGATTGATGGAAATATCTGTTAAAGGTGAGGTAAGATTACATGTTGGTGGTGTATTTATCCCAGCAACAGTAATTATGGACGAAATAGTAGAATCGTTTTTATTGTCATAAGCAATGGCATATAATTCACTATTGCCAATAGCAATATCTGGAACTGAAAAGGTATAAGGCGAGACAGTTTTTGTTGCAAGGTATACACCACGATAATACAAATCTACTTTAGCAATAGTGCCATCTACATCGGCAGCATTAACAGTCACCGGCAATGAAGTTCCTGCGATATGTGTGGCATTATTTATAGGAAATGTAATGCTAGTAGTAGGTTTGAAGTTTGAAGTTTGAGTCACTTCAAAATTATCTACATACATATAAACATATCCTGTACCCTCTCCCTTAAGAATAATATAATTAACTCCGGCTGGTGGATTGAGAAAATCGAACGTTTGTTTAGCATAGGTAGTACCAAGGAAAGCAGTTTTGCCAATTAAAACTTCATTACCATTAAAACTACTCGAAGAATTATAGTAAACTTCAATCTTACGTGAATTGGCTGTTTTAGATTTAGACATAAAACTTACCTGACAAGGTTTGTTCACAGTAAAATTAACAGCAGGAGATATCATAAAATTTGGAGTTCCAATAGACTGGCAACGTACAGCTGTTGAACCATTAACTCCTTCCAAAGCAGTTACTCTGTAGTCGTTCCCACCAGATGCAGTGGAAAACTTCCAATTTCCCATTCCACTCTCAAAATCATCGAATAAGAGAGTCTGTGCAGAAATAGAGGTAGATAAAAACAAAAGCAAGTAAAAAAGATAAAATTGTTTTTTCATTATAAATAAATAAATAAATTAATAAGAATTATTATATGATTTAAGAACTAAAGTTCATCGAAGTTCCCTAAAAAAAACAAGAAACACCAAAGTGGTAGCTTAATTATTTGTTAAACTACCATAGCGACTCGGATGTCGCTTGTAGCCTGTTTCTTATAGATGTAAAAGCAGATAGTCATATTAAATAAGATGATTATCCGCATAACTAGCAGTTTAAATAATTTTCGAATTCAGCAGCGTAGCTCTGATATCTTAGTAGTATTTAGGCAAAAGAAATAATTGATGAGCGTATGGAACATCACGACTTGACGGGCGCTCTGGAATCTTTGTTTAATATAATTTAAAGATAACACCACTAAAGCGGCTTATTTTGAATGAATTATACTTAGCGACTAAGATTACAGGACTACGTCCCTCAATATCTTTTTTCAATTGCATAAAATGTATTTACTGTTTATTATGCGGATAATCATTTTAAATAATATCAGGCATACGGACTATTGTTAAAGTACTCCGGTGCTTTGAGGTTTTGCGATTCACCCGGACCTTCAGGCGGTTGAGCCGATTGCAATTGCAATGAAATGTCGGCATCGAGAACAATACACTCAATGCGTGGGATACTGTATGTCTTTTTTGTTTCCATGGTGTTCATTTGAAAATTTTGACCCTCAACCCCTAATCCTCACCCCGACCCTCTCCAAAAATGGAGAGGGAGGAAAAGGGCTTAAGAGTCGAATTAGAAAGAAATTTATACAATTTGGTTTATATCAACTGTGTCTTATAGCCCCCATTTGGGGGGTCGATATAGAATTGATTTTTTTTTATTTTACAATTACTTTCTCTATTACTTCTCCTACTTTTACCACATACACACCTTGTGTCAAGGGCGAAGTGAGAAGTGAGGAGTGCGTAGTAGTTCCACTTAACAACTTCTGTCCTGTGATGTTGTAAATAGCAAAGTTACACTTTTCGGCTGATTGAATCACAATCTGATTTTGTGTATTGGCAAATACCTTCACCTGATTGCCTGGAAGCTGTGCAGCAGCAGTTGTATTGCCTGACGTACGGAACAACAAGCTGAAACGTCCTGTGCTATTGGTTACATCGGAGCTAAACTCGTAGGCAGCACCGTTGGCAGTAAGTTCGGTTTCGGTAGCAGGCGAAGTGGATTTGTCTTTCAGCACGAGTTTAGTATCGGCATCGAAGTTGATAAAATCGATAGCGTTGAGGCTGAAAGCCGTACCAGCCGTTTTGGTCATAAAGCCAAGTGGTATTTCAGTATTCAATTCCAAGGTTTGCAAGCCATTGATAACCAATTTTTCAGTGCCTACCTGAGTGTAAATCTCAGGACGATCGGTAGCATTGACCATCATCTTTGGTGAATCGT
>JAAFGX010000035.1 GCA_010365115.1 Paludibacter sp. | reverse complement strand
CCTACAAAACGTTGATTTTGTAGGGTTTGTCTTAAAGGTGTCGCTTTTAGGCTTAACCTATTGTGGGCGTTGAGGGATTCGAACCCCCGACCCTCTGCTTGTAAGGCAGATGCTCTGAACCAGCTGAGCTAAACGCCCGAATTATTCTTTTCGGATTGTGAATGCCTTTCTCCTAAAGCGTTGCAAAGATACTGCTTTTTTTATATTCTGCAAGAGTCACAAAAGATATTTTCATATAATTCTAATAATTTTATTTTCCATTTCTTTTAATACATTTAAAATCAATGTACTTAACATTAAAAAAAATAAATCCTCTTCTATAATATTTTCATTGTTTTAAGTACTTGGATTTCCAAATCTCCTCTATTTTCCCCATTCAATAAAAAACCGTACCTTTGCACCCGAAAAATATTTGCACCCGCTGCACCGACTTTGTGAAAATTCGGTCAGAAACGAATAAAAGGAATGTAAATATCTAACTTAATAGATATAAAAAAAAACAATGGGAAATATTGTTGCAATTGTTGGTCGCCCAAACGTGGGGAAATCGACCCTGTATAACAGGCTCACGAAAACTCGCAGAGCCATAGTAAATGAAGAAGCCGGCACCACCCGTGACCGCCAATACGGCAAATGCGAATGGGAAGGCCGTGAATTTTCGGTGATCGACACCGGAGGTTGGGTGATAAACTCGTCGGATGTGTTCGAAGATGAAATCAAGCGCCATGTGATTTTGGCCATCGAAGAAGCCGACATTATTTTGTTTATGGTCGATATTCAGAATGGAATTACCGACTATGACCTTGAAGTAGCGCAAATCCTTCGTGGCCACACCAAACCCGTGTTGTTAGTTTCCAACAAAGCCGACACGTTTGAATGGCAATATCAATTAGCCGAATTCTACAAACTAGGATTGGGCGAACCGCACATGATTTCAGCTATCAATGGACTTGGAACCGGCGATTTTCTGGACAAACTCCTTTCCCTCTTTAAATCGGATTTTTCCGAAGACCTTGAAGAAGATTTACCTCGTTTTGCAGTGGTTGGTCGTCCTAATGCAGGTAAATCGTCCATCGTTAATGCATTTATCGGCGAAGAACGAACAATTGTAACTGACATACCCGGAACTACACGCGACTCAATTTACACACGATTCAATAAATTCGGACACGATTTCTATCTGGTAGATACTGCCGGAATTCGTAAGAAAGCCAAGGTAAACGAAGATTTGGAATATTATTCAGTGGTTCGTTCTATTCGTGCCATCGAAAATTGCGATGTTTGTATTCTAATGATTGATGCCACTCGAGGTATCGAAAGTCAGGATTTGAATATCTTTTCGTTAATTCAGAAAAATAAAAAAGGATTCGTAGTTTGCGTAAACAAATGGGATTTGATTGAAAACAAAGAATCGAACGACATAAAAAAATATGAAGTTACCATTCGTGAGAGATTAGCTCCATTTGTTGATTTTCCGATTATTTTCACTTCGGCTGTTACCAAACAACGTATTTTGAAAGTGTTGGAAACTGCAGTGGAAGTTTATGAAAATAAACAAAAGAAAGTAGCTACCGCCAAACTGAACGAATACATGTTGCCGCTGATTGAAAATTATCCACCACCTGCACTAAAAGGTAAATATATTCGTATTAAATATGTAACGCAATTGCCAGGAACTCAAGTTCCAACATTTGTTTTCTTCGCCAATTTACCACAATATGTGAAAGATCCATACAAGCGTTTTTTGGAAAATAAACTCCGTTCAAAATATGGTTTTACCGGAACTCCTATACAGATTTTTATTCGTCAGAAATAATATCGGAATTTGACAAAAAAAAACGGCCTCAAATTTAATTTGAAGCCGTTTTTTTTTATTTTTATTATTCCTGAATGTTCCGTTTTTCAAGGTTTTGCTCCCAAGCCCATGCACTGCGGAGTGTTTCTTCTACAGTTTCTTTGGCAGTCCATCCCAATTCTCCATTAGCATAAGTAGGATCGGCCCATACTTTCTCAATATCACCTTCTCGACGTCCTACAATTTTATAAGGAACACTTACTCCAGTGACTTTTTCGAAAGTTTCAATAATTTCTAAAACTGACAATCCTCGTCCTGTTCCTAAATTAAAGGTTTCTACCCTTTTCTTTGTTTCATTTTTCAACATTCGTTCAACGGCAACAACATGTGCTTTTGCCAAATCTACTACATGTATATAATCGCGAACACATGATCCATCGGGCGTATTGTAATCGTTGCCAAAAACTTGAAGCTGTTTGCGCAAACCAATTGCGGTTTGAGTTACAAAAGGAAGTAAATTATTCGGAACTCCATTTGGCAATTCACCTATTTCGGCTGACGAATGTGCACCTATCGGATTAAAATAGCGAAGGATAACGCTCTGATAACAAGGATTTGCATAAATTGTATCACGTATAATTTCCTCTCCTATTTGCTTTGTATTACCATAAGGTGATAACGCCGGTTTTATAGGAGCATCTTCTGTAACCGGTAAAATATCTGGTTGACCATAAACTGTGCACGAAGATGAAAATACAATATTCTTCACTTTATGTATCGGCATTAGTTGAAGTAAATTAATCAGCGATACCAGATTATTGCGATAATACAACAATGGCTTTTCAACCGATTCGCCTACCGCTTTACTGGCTGCAAAATGGATAATTGCTTCAATATTGTTGTGTTTTTCAAACATTCTGTCCATGCTCACATAATCAACACAATCAATATTCTCGAATGCCGGACGAATACCCGTAATTTTCTCGATTCCTGAAAGAACATCTATGCTTGAATTGGACAAATTATCAACAATTATCACTTCAAATCCTACTTTTTGCAATTCAACAACCGTATGCGATCCAATATATCCCGTTCCACCAGTTACTAAAATTTTTGCCATTTTATTTATGTTATGAATTCCAGCATCAGATTTGATTTTTGATATAATTCAAATCATTTAATGTTAGAACAGTTTGATGAATACTGATTTTATTTATATAATTTTTCGGGATATATTCCCTTTCGAACTAACTCATTGATCTTCAATACAACTTGCGAACGATCTTCAGCGTAAGTAACTCCAAACCATTTTGAAGGCGTATCCAAGACTTTACAAGTAGCTCTACCTTCAACAATTAAATTATTTACTGCTAAGGGAATATAAAATTCTGATTTAAGCTCCTGACCAAAATTAGCTAAAAACTCTTTAAAATATGATTCGGAATAATCAAAGTAATCAGGCGTAAATCCCCACATATTCATAGATACTGGAGTGTTTTTTGGAATAACAACTTCTTGACCATTTTCATCTAGATAAAAAATTGTTCCACTTCTTTCAACTATGTGCGTGCGCTCCACCACATTGACCAACAAATCTTTATCATCAACCACACAGACACCACGACTCACCGCACCACTTTCTGACAAGGTGTTTCCAACCCGATAACCAATCATGCAGTATTCATTTTGTTTGCCTTCTACACCACGTAGAAAATCGGCCAAAATTGAAAATGACTCCTGACCATAAAAATCGTCAGCATTAATAACTGCAAATGGCTCTTTGATGGCATCTTTCCCCATCAACACTGCATGGTTTGTTCCCCATGGTTTTTCGCGCTCTGGATTATAAGTTGAACCTTCAGGTACATTTGAAATTTCCTGAAAAACAATTTCGGTATCTATTAAATCTTTAAATTTATCAATTACCACCGTTTTAAAATCTTTCTCAAAACTTGATCTAATTACAAAAACAATCTTTCCAAATCCGGCTTTGATTGCATCATAAATAGAATAATCCATTATAGTTTCTCCATTGGGCCCAAGACCATCCAATTGTTTTAAACCACCATAACGACTGCCCATCCCTGCTGCTAAAACAAATAAAGTAGGTTTCATATATTTTATTAAAAAAAAATTGAACTGCAAAATTAGGGATAAGTTTTGAATTGAGAAATTTTTACTGTTCATTTTATGGTTATTTTATGAACAATTTTCAAATCAAAAATATAATACTGTATATCAAATAATTGCATGCAAATGTTGATAATATCAATCACTCTTCCATTGTATTATTGCTAAAAAAATTTATCTTTGCAACCCAAACATAACCATTTTATGAACAGAAGAAGAATATTTTTATCTATACAAAACATATCTATACTAATCGGTTTAAGCATTTTAATAATAATTGGAACAACTTTATTTTTTCAGAAGAAAAAGAAACCTTATATCATAAAGGAAATCAAAATAGGTAATTGCGACCATATTAAATATGCTAGTGCACCAATTACTCCGAGTAAAAAACTAAATGATTTGAACGATTTGCATCTGCTTCATGCTGTAACCAATGGGCTAAAGCAACCAATAAACACGAACATAGAATTCGACACAGAAATTGATGAACTCATAAAAAAAAACGTATTGGTAGAGGTTACTGAAAATAGATTCTATAAACTTAAATCATTAACGCATTCACATCCCTATCTAATTCCTGAAGCAGTAGATATGCTTAATGAAATTGGATATAGGTTTCAGTTGAGATTAAAAGAAAAAAAATACAATAATTATTGCTTTAGGCTTACTTCATTGCTTCGTACAAAAGAGACGCAAAACAGTTTGAGCAAACGCAATCATAACGCCACCGAACACTCAGCACACTTGTATGGCACTACTGTAGACATTTCATACAAAAACTTTTACAATCCTGTAAACGATTCAATAGAAAGCAGCTATGAAGGCGTAATATCGCTCACAAAAGTGCTGTCAGAAATGCGTGAAGAATGTAAATTAGTAGTAGTGCGTGAACGGAAGCAATCATGTTTTCATATTACCGTAGTAGTTTGTAAACCAATGATGAGATAAATAAATTCAATTTTTTCGAGTTTAAAAGGAAAAAAGATGAATTTTTGATTAACTTTGCATTCGCTTAACAAGTACGATACGATAAAATACTAATTAATGACTTAGTAGCTCAGTTGGTAGAGCAACAGACTCTTAATCTGTGGGTCGAGGGTTCGAGCCCCTCCTGGGTCACCATAAAAGCCATGTAAATCTCATATTTACATGGTTTTTATTTTTTAGTACTTTTTAATCTGACATTCTTATTCCTTTAAAAATCCATTGAAGCAGCTTAATTTGTTCAATTTGCATAAATTGCGTTCAATATTGCGTATCTTTGCAGCATATTAATATATTTTCCATGAGATTTGAAGAACTACCACTTTGTGATGCCGTTTTAGACGGATTGCAAGCAATGAATTTTAAAGAAGCCACTCCGGTTCAAGCCGAAACGATACCAGTAATTTTAGCAAAACGAGATGTAATTGCTTGTGCGCAAACTGGAACTGGTAAAACAGCCGCTTTTATTTTGCCATTATTACACAATTTACAATCCGAACCTCATCCTGAAGATAAAGTAAATGCCATTATAATGGCGCCAACCCGTGAGCTGGCACAGCAGATTGATCAACAAATGGAAGGGTTTTCATATTTCACCTCTTTTTCATCGGTGGCAGTATATGGTGGAAGTGATTCCAATGCATGGGATGTTCAACGTCGTGGTTTGCAAAAAGGAGCTGATGTAGTTATTGCTACTCCCGGACGTTTACTTTCACATATTAATCTTTACGATATTGATTTTTCGCATGTGAAATATTTTATTCTTGATGAGGCCGATCGTATGCTCGATATGGGTTTCTTTGATGATATTATGATAGTGGTTAATCGCTTGCCGAAAGACCGCCAAACCATTATGTTTTCGGCTACAATGCCACCTAAAATCAGGCTTTTGGCAAAAACAATATTGAATAATCCGGTTGAAGTAAAAATTGCAGTTTCAAAACCACCAGAAAGCATAATGCAAACTGCTTATATTTGTTACGAAGGTCAAAAACTAGGCATTATTCGTCATTTATTTGTTGAACAAGAAGCAACTAAAGTGATTATTTTCTCCGGTTCGAAACTTAAAGTAAAAGAACTTTTCAAAACGTTCCACCAAATGGGACTATCAGTTGGTGAAATGCATTCCGACCTCGACCAACCCCAACGAGAACACATCATGCATGAATTCAAAAATAATCGTGTAAATATTTTGGTGGCAACTGATATTGTCTCCCGCGGAATTGACATTGATGATATTTCGCTTGTAATAAACTACGATGTACCGCATGATGCAGAAGATTATGTTCACCGGATTGGACGAACAGCACGTGCTAGTGCTAAAGGAATGTCGATTACATTTGTGTCGGAAGATGAGCAATACAAATTCAAACAAATTGAAGAATTTCTCGAAAAAGATATTTACAAAATTCCAATGCCAGTAGAACTTGGCGAAGCACCTGAATATAAACCTGAACTCCACAGGTTTGGTCATAAAAAATTCACCAAGGGAAAAGGTTCATTTAATAGACGTAAACCTAAAAAATGATGTTTTTTGTTTGAGAAAATATTTAGAAAAGCAATATAATTTATAATAGTCATTTTACTCATGCATTTGCATGGCTTTTTTATTTAATCATATTTATTACTGTTTGATTTTCAATTTATTATAATAATTATGACACAAATAATATATTTTTATATTTTATAAATTATATTTACGAAATTAAAACAATAATAATAAAATAATAATTATATTTGTCTAGTTTTTCTTTAGTATCCACTTTCCTATATTTGTATTCTGTAATAAATCAAAAAATATTGGACATGAAAAATTTACAGCACACTTCTACATTTTATATAAGTAATTAAAAATATTATTGATAGGTTATTTTGGAATAACTTTCAGATAATAAGACTTGTAACTCGTAACTAAATACTTGTAGCTACTTATTTATTTGTTTATTGTCGCTTAAAATTAAAATTAACTAGTATTTTAAATATGAAACACATGAAAAAAAATCTACTATTGTTGATCGTTTTATTCTGTGCAATACATTTAAATGCACAGAATTTATTGGTGAATCCTGGGTTCGAAACCTGGGCAAATGGTAAACCTACGGGCTGGACTTTTACAAATACAACTTATATTTCACAAAATAATTTAATTTTTACTGAAGGTGCAACATCTTGTAAAATTAACACTGGACAATCTAACAATGACATTTCTGTTTCACAAAGCGTAACAGTCACGGCAGGTAAAACTTATACTCTCAAATTATCATATTACATTGAACAAGGTGATGGAGAAGATGCCCTAATTTCCTGTTATTTCAAAAACTCGGCAAATAAAGCTATTGCAATGTCGCTTGAAGATTCTCTAATTTTAAAAGGTCCTGGAGGAAAAGGTGCTTATTTGTTTACTGAACTTGGAGTTTGGAAAACCTATACATGTGATATCGTAGCTCCAATAGGTGCCACTGATTTTGTTTTTAACGTGCAAAGTTCGGCCTATAGTATCGTTTTCTGGGATAATTTTTCGTTTAGCTTAAATACTAAACCTACAGTCTATGTTTCGAAAACGGATTTGATCGGATTTAATTACACTCCAGGTAATGGTCCTTCAAGTGAAAAGTCCTTTATAGTGAAAGGAAGCAACCTCATAGTTCCAATAACTGTTACTGCACCTTTAAACTATGAAATATCAACGTTTTCTGGAAGTTCTTTTGATCCAAAAAATTCAATAATTATCCCTCAGATCAATGGATTTGTAAACTCGGTTACAATTTACACGCGATTAAAGTCAAACTTAACTTCCAATACTTATGGTGGAAATATTACCGTTGTATCTGCCAATGCAACTTCATCGTCGATTTTATTAACAGGAACAGTAGGTCCACCACCTGCTACTATAAACAACTCTATATTGTCATTATCTGGATTTACTTACAACGAAGGTGATGGTCCTTCTAACATAAAATCGTTTACTGTATCAGGAAGTGGTCTGACTAGTGGCATTACCATTAGCGCTCCCGAAAGTTATGAAATCTCAATATTCGCACATTTTGACTTTTCGGGTTCTAATTCATTTACTATTTCACAATCGGGCGGTAATGTAGCATTAATCACCATTTATGTAAGACTAAAAGCCGGTTTGACAAAGGGTTCATATTTTGAAAACCTAAGTTTAACATCCGGGGCAACAACGAAAACAACGAAAACAATTGCTTTTGCAGGTGCTGTTAACTTAATTCCTAAAATAAATGTTTCATCTACAACATTAACAGACTTCGGTTATGTGGTAGGAAACGGTCCTTCTGCTGTACAGTTTTTTACAGTTAGCGGTAAAGAAATTTCACCGGGATTAATCATTACAGCATCTTCAGATTACGAAATATCAACTGAAACGGGTAGTCAATTTAGTGGAACTTCGCAATTAGTTTTATCACAATCAAGTGGCATTATCAATTCAACTTTAATTTATGTACGATTAAAAGCAAATCTAACTGACGGTTCTCGTTCTGGAAGTATTGTATTACAAACAGGTGGTGGTATAACTAACTCGATATATTTGAGTGGATTGGTTTCCGTGCCTAAGACGCTAACGGTTTCCACAGGTATAATTTCAGAATTAAATTATTTAATTGGCAACGGACCATCAAACCAACAATCGTTTTCTGTAAGTGCTGATGGTTTGTTATCAGATCTGATCATCAGTGCTCCGGCAGGCTTTGAATTATCGACCATTATGGGAACTGGTTTTTTAGGAACAAGTAATTTGGTTCTTCCGATATCAAGTGGAAAAGTACTTCCAACATCAATTTATGTACGTTTAGCTGCAGGATTGGGAGTGAGTAAGTATTTAGGTCAAATTGATGTTTCTTCTAATGGGATTACATCTAAATACATTGCATTAGATGGAAACGTATTGTTATCTACAGATATCTCTGGTGCAGATGCTAACCAAGTGAGAATATATTCAAATTCCAAGAATATAATTGTGCAAGGCGCTAAAAAAAATGAAACTGTTGAGTTGTTTTCTTTTTCAGGGAAATTATTACAAACTACAAAATCAACAGGTGAAACTTTAGAATTACCTGTTCAACACAATTCAGCTTATATTGTAAGAATCAATTCGAAAGCTTATAAAGTAGTGCTTTAGGTGTTTGGTTTCTTTTATAAAATTTTCTTTTATTCTGACGGGGTGGCTTCAAGTCACCCCGTCAGTTGTTTTAAAAACTTTACGTAACTTTGCAGCATTAAGTTTATTCAACAAAAATGACAGAAACGTTCCCATATATACTTTTAAAAAAGCAACAAATAATTCAGCAAATCAACAGTTTGGCTGCTCTGCATACTCCATTTTTGTTTATTATTGATTATAAAGCTGAGCAAGGTTATGTTATTAAACAGTATGAATTGGATGATCGATTTGTTCGATTTGAGAACGCAAAACGCAAAACGCAAAACGCAGAACACGAAACAATTCTTTGGCAGGTTTTGCAACTAAATATTGAAGAATATCGTCCAAAGTTCGATTACGTAATTGAGCAAATCCATTTGGGAAATTCTTTTCTAACAAACCTTACTCAACCCACTGAGGTTGAAACCAATTTGTCATTACTTGATTTATACAAGCTTGGTAATGCAAAATACAAACTTTGGCTATACAATAAATTTACTGTACTTTCGCCCGAAACATTTATTCGTATAAATGGACAAACCATTTCATCTTATCCGATGAAAGGAACGATTGATGCTTCCATGCCGAATGCCGAAGAAATTATATTGAACGACCCGAAAGAAAAGGCCGAACATGCCACCATTGTTGATTTAATTAGAAACGACCTGAGTTTAGTTGCCGAAAATGTGGAAGTAAAACGGTACCGTTATATCGAAAAGCTTAAAACGAATAAACAGGATTTATTGCAGGTAAGCTCCCAAATTTCAGGTCATTTGCCGGATAATTATTTGGAACGATTAGGTGATATTCTGTTTTCTCTTCTCCCGGCAGGTTCAATAAGTGGAGCTCCAAAATCAAAAACTCTGGAAATAATTGAAAATGCAGAAGGTTACGAACGGGGATTTTACACGGGGATTTGTGGCTGGTTTGATGGTGAAAATTTGGATTCTGCAGTTATGATTCGATTTATTGAAAAAATTGGTGATAAATTATTTTTTAAAAGCGGAGGTGGAATAACTGCTCAAAGTGATTTGCAAAAAGAATACGAAGAACTAATTCAAAAAGTATATGTACCGATTTATTGAATCGATAAAATTACAGGATGGCAAATTCAAGAGAATTGACCTTCATCAGTCAAGGATCCGGAAAGCTTTTGAAGCATTTTTTCCCAATGAAAAAGTGTTCGATTTAGCCGAATTTCTTAGCAATTCTGATTTCCCAACCGAAAAAGGAATTTTTAAATGCCGTGTAATCTATAATGTTGAAATTCGTCAATTGGAATTCAGTCAGTATGTTATGCGACCAATCAACTCACTTCGACTTATCGGGACTGAAATAGAAAGTTTGCCTTACAAACCCGAAGATAGAAGCCTCTACAATGCAGCTTTCGCTCTACGAGGCGATTGCGATGATGTGTTGTTGGTTAAAAATGGCTTATTGACTGATACTTCTTATTGCAACATAGCTTTGTTCGATGGGAATAACTGGTTTACTCCACAAATTCCGTTACTTTATGGAGTAAACAGAGCAGAATTGCTCAAAGAAGGAAAGTTGATTGAAAAAGATATTAAAATACTAGATTTAAAAAATTATCAACAAATTGCCTTATTCAATGCTATGATAGAATTTGGTGAATTGATATTGGATATCGATAAAGTATTTTAGGATTCTTCAAACTGTTTATTCGCTGTTTGAAACAGTGCAAAATAACTACCTTTCAATGCCATCAGTTCGTTGTGACTACCCGATTCCACTACTTCTCCATCCTGAAAAAAATAAATCAAATCGGCCCATTGGACCGTAGTGAGTCGGTGACTTACGATAACAGCAGTTTTGCCTTGAGATAAATCTTTCAAACTATTGATAATTTGCATTTCAGAATTTGCATCCAACGCACTCGAAGGTTCATCCATCAATATTAATGACGAATTGCGATAAAAAGCACGAGCGATAGCCATTTTTTGCCATTGACCGATACTTAATTCTTCGCCACCTTTAAATAAATTACCAAGTAAAGTATGGTAGCCATTCGGTAATGTCTCAATTATGTCATCAATTCCGGCTGCTTTTGCTGCTTCTTTGGCTTTTTCAAGATTAAAAGATTTTTGAATGTTCCCTAATCCAAGATTCTCGAAAACAGGAATATTATACAAAGCAAAATCCTGGAATACGGCTGTAATATTTTCACAAACTACTTTTTGTCCTATTTGATTAGAATCTATGCCATCAAAAAGAATTCTGCCTGAATCGGGCTCATAAAATCCACAAAGTAATTTAATTAAAGTAGTTTTTCCCGAACCATTAGCACCAACAAAAGCTACAGTTTTCCCTGCTGGAATATTAATGTTGATAGATTTTAAAGCGTCTCTTTTGCTAGATTCGTACCTAAAACTAACATTTTCAAATCTGATTTCTTTGTTCAACGAAAATGGGACAATAAAATCGGAAATTGATTTTGCCCGTGTAGGAGCATTTAGAAAATCTATGACATCTTTCAAAAAAGTATTATCTTCTAATATTTGAGTAATAGAACGGAAAAATTCATTTAAAACCGAATAACCGCGCTGAAAAGCAAAGAAAAACAATACAACAGTACCAATCGATATTTCACCATTTATTTTAAGCAATGAAACATACCCAAGTGAAATAAATATTAAAACTACTGCAAAAATCTGTGCAAAAATTCCTAAACGAAGTTCCGATTTGCGAAGTGATATTTTTTGTTCATAAAGAGTTTCTTGAACTTTTGAAAATCGTTTTAGAAAAAAATCTGAAAAACCAAATAATTTCAATTCTTTAGCAAAGGGAAAACCGGTTAAAATTCGGTTATAATAATACATTTCGCGTTCTTTTGTACTTTGCGAATCTTTTAGTTCATAGAGTTTCTTTGAAAATTTAAGTCTTACAAAAACATCGGGAATAATAGCTATTAATAAAATCACTACCAAATACCATTTGATGGAGATAAATAAACCGATTAAGAACAGTACGGAAGCAATCGATTTTATGCCCAAGAGCAATGCATTCATGATTTTGATTGGGCGGAAAGATGCTTCCTGCACTGCACGGTGAATTTTATCTTGTTTATCGGGATTTTCGTAATTCGACAAGTCGAGCAAAGCATGCTTTTTGTGTAATTTTTCGTAAATACGACGGGTAATAGATTGCGATAATTTTTCGGAATATAAGGTTTTTATTTCTGAAAGTACCGCACTTAAAAGAAAAACAAGTGCTGTCCCAATTAAGAGCGAGATAAAAAATAACTGTTCACGTATGTTTTGAGTAGAAGATATAGACAGATAATCAACTAACGATTTAATGCACACTATAATAATAAATGGGATTATTCCCTGAAGTACGGAAATGACGGCATTTATTATAAAAACTTTTTCAGAGCCTTTTGAGACAATTGAAACATTCCGTTTGATTGATCTCAGATTTGAAAAAAGCGAGTTGATACGATTTTCATTCCGAAGCATAAAGTTGTAAATGTTTAGTGTATGTTTATGAAAATGGAGCACTGAAAATTTCCTCATTTTCGAAAGAGGACTGTTTATTTTTATTTTGCGATTTTTTCTCTCGAAAGAAGTGATTTTTCCTAAAAGATCTTCGTTCCTAAATGGTGCATCATTTCGTGGACTTTTATCTCCTCTTGTTATATAAATGCGTTCACCATTTTCAATGTTTATTTCTATTAGTCTATGACCTACTAATATCCCATTTGACTTAAAAACAACAATATCCCCAACTTTATATTCTTCTGTACCAAATTTCTCAACCAAACCAATATCTCCTGGTCTAAGAGTAGGATACATACTGAATCCTTTCATTTTATAACTCAATGAATGGTTTCCATTAAGAATAGTTTCAGCTAAATTGTAAAGTTCATTGTTTAATTTACTATCATTCATTGGTTAATACATAATTAATGATATTCATGTCGGGCACTACTCCAAGTTCATAAACAGCAACTTGAGTACTCAATTCTGCAATAAAATTGAGGTTATTTGCAATAAAATATTTATCAAAATTATTTTGAATGCAAAAAGCAAGCACTTTTGATACAGCCAATGCACCACTCAATTTGATTATTTTATTTTCAGGCGAATGTTTGATTAAGAAAATACTGCTTAAAGGCGCTTTTTTGGGTTCGTCGGCATAATACATGGGTGTGTTATATGCAAAATAACCTTCTCTGGTTTTGCGAATTATCAATCGGTCGTCGTTAATTATTAAGTTCCCGGCTTCAGCCCATATTTTTGACATAGTGCTCTTTCCTGCTCCCGAAAAGCCTGTAAAAATGCGACCTTTTTCACCATCAAAAACGCAGGAAGCATGAATCATGACAGCTTCCGATTTTACCGTAAGATATTGCATAACGATAGGCCCCATTGGGTATCGAAGCGGATTGATCTGTCCTTCCGGATTTGAATGAGAATAAATTTTCCAGTTTTTGAAAGATTCATCCAAAACCGCATATTGTTGAATTTCATTGATGTTTTGCTGATTGTAGATCAGAAAAACCAAATCATTATCCATTTTATAAATGGAATAAAATTTTTGTGTATCGTTTTCAGCTTCAAAAACCGGTTTCTGAAAATGATGTGGTAATGTTGGAATTTCCGAAAAACACTGAATGTTTATATCGCTAATATAGTTTTTGGTTGTTAAAAAAAAAGGTTCGTAACCAATTTCAAAAACCATTTCAGTTTCAGATAGTAGATTTATTTGAAAATCGGCTATGTTTATGCTTTTTTGATTCAAGGTATGTAAGGTTGATGGTTAGTCTAACAAATTTTCGATTTTTTTTAAAAACAATTCCACATCAGTGCGTGCAGTATTTTCATCAATATCGAATTCTTCGGTCAATAAGGCTACTATATCATCAAAGGTGTTTTTTTCATCTAAGCATTCCCAAATAAATTTTCCCGTTTCGTTTAAAGTAAACAGTTCATTCATTTGAGCTACATTTCCAGAAAGAGGAACAATGATTAATTCGTTTCCGACTTCACGGGTAACAAATCTTGATTTAATTTTGTAAAGTGTTTGAATATGCATAGCAACTTCCAATATTTTAATATTTGAATTTAGAGCTTTAATAAAGAATAGAACTAACCTAATCACTTAATAATTATCGTTTTTAAAAACGTCTTAAAAAGATCAGTAAGTGCAAAGATAACTTTTTTAATTATTTAAACAAAAAAAAACCGATTGCTCGAGGATTTTTTTTAAATAACATCAATCTTTTTATTTTTAAATGGGTCATTATTTTAGTAATCAGGTGTTATAGAACGTATATACCAGGAATCTCCGGGTGCAGTTATTGGAGCAGAATAAAGTTGCATTGAGATATCTTCATCGAGAAAAATTCTTTCAATTAACGGTTTTCTATACTCCATTTTTGTTTTGTGCCGGTTATTGATTCCATATGATAATTCCATTTTACTAATATTAATCTTGAACCATATAATTAAAAGAAGTTTCAAATTAGGCAATGAAATTATACTATGTTGCTCGTATAAATTATTTCTACTATTTTTGTAAAAATTAAAATAAGCAATTATGAGAACAAGTATAGTAACTGATAAAAAAGAAATAGAAAGTATAATAAATCAATGTGATATTTGTTTTGTCGGATTTACCGAAGCTGATGGAACTCCATATGTTATACCAATGAATTTCGGATATGAAAACGGAGAAATTATTTTGCATTCTGCACCCGAAGGCAAACACATTCATTTATTGGAATTAAGCAATCGCATTTGCGTTACATTTTGCTCCGAAAGGAAATTGGTTTATCAACATCCTGATGTGGCTTGCAGCTACAGTATGACCTCAAAAAGCGTGGTATGCAAGGGTTCTGTAACTTTCATTGAAGATATTACAGAAAAAGAAAAAATAATGAACCAATTTATGAAGAATTATTCTGACAGACCTTTCAAATTTTCGAAGCCTGCATTAATGAATGTGAAGGTATGGCGGGTAAAAGTTGATGAAATGACCTCAAAGGCATTTGGGCAGAACTTCAAATAAAAAGAATTACGCCCCAAATTTTCCTGTATCAGAAAATTTAAAGGCGTAATTGTGAATTCTTCTTAAAAAAGTTGCTACTTAATCAACCTATTTTAAAAATCCTTGTTCCTTTAAAACCAGAAGGAATTTTTCTGAAAAAAATTCGTTATTTTTCTTACTATAACGGATATCAGTAAAAACCTGTGCCAGATTCTCCTTATTATTCTCAGCAACAAATTGTTTGTAAAATTCGCTCTTCTCTTTTTCTGTGTATAATTCTTCAATATCAATTGCAGAAAAGTCATGATAAATTTCGTTGTGGATGACTGCTTTCATTGGCAAACGGTCTGTTTGATCAGGCATTTCAACTGGATAACCAACTGTAATGGTGGTAATTGGCACTACTAATTTTGGTAACTGCAACACATCAATTATTTCTCGGGCATTATACGTTGTAGTTCCCAAATAACAAATTCCTAAACCCACACTTTCGGCTGCAATACAAAATGTTTGTGCTGCAATAAGCGCATCAATAGCTGTAGCCATAAACGATTGAAAATTATCATATCCAGGCTCAGCGTTGCGTTGATTACACCATTTTGTAAAACGATTAAAATCTGCACAAAATGTAAGTACTACTGGCGCTTGTTTAATCATTGGTTGATTGAAATGCGCTGGTGAAAGTTGCTCTTTAAGTGTGCTATCAGTTGTTACAATAATGCTGTATGCCTGCATATTCCCAGTATTGGAAGTTCTGCAAGTTGCTTCGAGCAATTGATTAAGTAATTCTGATTTAATGGGTTGTTCGGTATATTTACGAATTGTGCGGTGTTGGTTGAGTAAGTGGAGCATAAATAATCAGTTTGAAAGTTTGTAAAGTTTATAAAGTTTGCAAAGATAGCTGTTTCGGAAATGAGTTACAAATAAAATTAAAAGAGAAAACTCTACACAAAAAAATTGTTTCGTTTTCTCTCTTTACTTTTAATTTTACAAACTTTATAAACTTTATAAACTTTACAAACTTTACAAACTTTATAAGCTTTACAAACTTTACAAACTTTATAAACTTTACAAACTTTACAAACTATTTATATTTACAACACTCCCTGCGCCATCATAGCTTTGGCAACTTTGAGAAATCCTGCAATGTTTGCACCTTTCATATAATTTATATATCCATCCGATTCGCGACCATATTTCACACATTGTGAATGAATTTCGCTCATTATTTGATGTAATTTAGCATCCACTTCTGTCGAAGTCCACGAAAGGTGCATTGCATTTTGAGACATTTCCAATCCAGAAGTAGCTACTCCACCTGCATTTACAGCCTTTCCGGGTCCGTACATTATTTTATGTTTCAAAAATAATTCAATTGCTTCGGGCGTACAACCCATATTAGATATTTCACCAACACACAAAACTCCATTTTCTATTAAATGTTTGGCATCTTCCTCATTGAGTTCATTTTGAGTTGCGCTAGGCAAAGCAATGTCCACTTTTAATTCCCACGGTCTACGATTGGGTACAAACACAGCTCCGAACTTTTCGGCATAAGGGGAAACAATGTCATTGCAAGTTGCACGAAGTTCGAGCATGTATTCAATTTTTTCTCCTGAAATTCCATTCTCATCATAAATGTAACCGTCAGGTCCGGAAATGCTTACTACTTTTGCACCCATTTCGGTCGCTTTTATTGCTGCTCCCCAAGCCACATTTCCAAAACCTGAGATAGCAATGGTTTTATCTTTAATATACATTCCTGCTGTTTCAAACATTTGCTTTACAAAGTACAAACCGCCAAAACCAGTTGCTTCCGGGCGAATAAGTGAACCACCAAATTCCATATTTTTACCAGTAAGAACACCGGTATTTTCGCGAGCCAGTTTACGATACATACCGTACATAAAACCTATTTCGCGGCCTCCCACTCCAATATCACCTGCAGGAATATCTGTTTCAGGCCCTATATATCGCCAAAGTTCAAGCATAAAAGCTTGACAAAAACGCATTACTTCAGCATCAGATTTTCCTTTTGGATTAAAGTCCGAGCCACCTTTAGCGCCGCCCATTGGCAAAGTAGTAAGTGCATTTTTGAAAATCTGTTCAAAACCTAGAAATTTCAGAATTGACAGATTCACCGATGGGTGAAAACGCAAACCACCTTTATATGGACCAATAGCATTGTTGAACTGAATACGATATCCAAGATTTAGTTGCACATCTCCCCTATCGTCGACCCAAGGCACTTTAAAAGTAAAAATTCTATCCGGTTCGACTAAACGTTCAGCAATTTTTGCTTTTTCAAATTCGGGATGCGAGTTGTATTCCTTTTCAATTGTCATTAAAACTTCACGCACAGCCTGTAAATACTCATTTTCGCCAGGGTGTTTTGCTTCAAGCGATTGCATTATTTTTTCGATATTCATACAAAATGGTTATTAGATTAGAAGTATAAATAAATTGTTATTTCTTTTATTATTTGATTCTTTTGATTCTTTCTTTATTAGAAATATAGAAAATTAGTTACAATATGAAAGTTATTGATATTATTTTAATAAAAACAATAGAACACGACATCGGAATCACCTGTAATAAAGCCTTTAAAGATATCATTTCGATTTCGTTACAAGTTTAAAGTATTTATTTGTCATAATCAAACATTTTAGGGTATTTTTAATAATTATTTTTTTTAAAGATTTTAAAAGAGGTTCAAATAAGTTATATTTATCTGTCTGAGTGCAACTTAACATTATTTTTTAATTTTAATTAATTATATTGAAATTAATTGATAGTTGAATGAAAATTGATGATTGTATCAAATCGTAAGTTCAAAATTTCACAGTGTAATGTCTCTCAAATTTATTTTATTTTTTTTGAGATATTGTATTTGCACTAAAAATGAATATTATGAAATTATATTTTATGAATTTTCGTTTTCATTATTTATAACACTCCTTTCTGCTTCGACAATAAATTTTTGTATCTTTGCACACCTAACTAAAATTCAAATCATTGAGACTATTCTCTTTGATTAAATGTTTATATATTAATACTTTTTGTGTGAGAAAGATAATCATATTTTATATATTTTTACTAAATTTTTCGTACATTTTTTCACAAGTACCACCTAATTACAGGTTTGTGAAAACGTGGAAGGTTTCCGACCGCTTTGCAGTAGTTGATTCAATCCCAGTGGATACTATGCATTTGAATTTTCAGGACGAAAATCCTATCGATAGATTAAGTATTTCAAATTCATACAATGGAAACCTTGGATCGCCAATTCAGTCGAAATTGTATTTTAATCGTCCGGCAAATAACGATTTTATATTCTCAAATGCCTACTGTCCATATATAATGGATATTCAACATGCTACATTTTATAATACCAAAACTCCCTTTAGCTATTTGAATTATAAAACCGGTGGTACATCCTATAGAGATGAAGATAATATCAAGTTTCTTTTTACTTCTAATGTCAACAATAAACTAAATGTTGGTACTACATTAGATTATATTTTTGCACCCGGCGAGTACAATTTACAAGCTGTGAATCGCTTTTCGGGCTCCCTATTTGGAAGTTTCAATGGGAAACATTATGTTGCCACTGCAATGTTTGCGACCAACACACTCAAAGGTCAGGAAAATGGCGGGGTTGCAGATGCCACTTATATTACTGAACCAAAAGGAATTGCCTCAAAGGATATTCCAACTTCAATAACAGGTTATACTAATTACAAACAAAGCTCTATATTTTATAACCATCAATATTCAATCGGAATTGAACGTCCATTCCGTATTAACGAAGATTCGGTGCGAATGGATTATGTTCCGGTTACCCGATTTGCCCACACTTTCAAATATGATAATTTGAGTAAACGTTATTTAGAAAATACCGTTGAAAAAACGTTTTATAAGAACACGTATCAAAACGGAACTATGACCAATGATACTGCAACTTTACAAACAGTTACAAACAATGTTTCTGTAGCTTTAGAAGAAGAATTTAATAAGTGGATGGCTTTTGGATTGACAGCATTTGTAGAAAATGAAATTCAGCAATTTCACTTTTTAGTGGATACGGTTTTGAACAAAAAAACAGAATCGAATACAAAATTAGGTGGAATACTATCGAAACAAAGAGGTAATATATTCAGATACAATGTGTTAGGCGAAATTGATTTACTCGGTTACAAAACCGGAGATTTCTTGTTAGATGGGAATATTGGCGGTTTTTTTAAATTGTGGAAAGATAGCATTTCATTGACAGCCAATGGTTTTATACGAAGTAATGAACCATCCTATTTCCTACAATCTTATCAGTCCAATCACTTTAGATGGAACAACAATTTTGGCAAAATATATCGAACAAATGTTGGTGGGATTTTCTCAATTCCTACTCGCTCATTTGCGTTGAATGTTTCTATCGAAAATATTACTAAATATGTATATTTTAACTCTGAGGCCTTACCTACACAATTTGATGGAAATATTCAGGTCTTATCAGCAAATTTGAAACAGGATTTTCATTTGGGTAAATTTTCACTCGAAAACAATGTTGTATATCAGGTTAGTTCGCAGCAAAACATATTGCCATTACCAACATTAGCTCTTTTTCATAATTTATATTTTAAAGATCTTTGGTTCAAAGTTTTGAGTGTTCAATTGGGAGCTAACGTACGCTATCATACAGCGTATTATGCACCTGCTTATATGCCAGCTACCGGACAGTTTTATTCGCAAACCAATGTAAAAATCGGCAATTATCCCGTAGTAAATTTGTACGCAAACTTACATTTAAAACGAACCCGTTTTTTTGTGGAATACTATCATATAAATCAGCTATTTATGAATACTGCCTATTTTTCAATGCCAAATTATCCAATAAACCCTGCAAATTTCAAAATGGGTTTATCATGGAATTTTTATGATTAATACTCTTGTTTTATAATACAAACCTTTAAAACAATGAATATAATATGCGAATCAAACTACAAATTGGAATTATCCTTGTAACATTGCTCTTACTTTTTGGAGCAGTTTTATGGATTAAAGATGTTCGAAGCCGGATTCATGATTTGCCTAGCATAATGGAATCGGGTCGACTTTCTGTGTTGACTGATAGCAGTAGATTAGGTTTTTCGGTGAAAGGCGACAGTGTTTTCGGATTTCAATATGAAATTATTAAAGCATTTGCTGATACTTTAGGTCTTGAACTTGTTATAACTGAACAAAACGATTTTCAAGCTAATTTGGAAGATATTAAAAGTGGCGATTATGATATAATTGCTAATTTTATTCCAATTACTTCTGAATGGAAAAAAGATGCAGTTTTCACAAAACCGCTTCTAATATCAAGGCAAGTATTGGTACAACGCATTATAAATGACTCAACACAGTCTATAAAAATTACCAATCAGTTACAATTAGCTGATGATAGTATTTATATTCCACTTCATTCTCCATTTAAAATGCGATTGAAAAATCTGTCAAACGAAATTGCTAACAATATCAATATTTTTGAAATGAAAAATGTAAGTTCAGAGCAATTGGTAAGAATGGTTTCTAATGGAAATATAAAGTATACAATTTGTGATGAAAAATCTGCCAGCAGACTAAAGCTGCAATATCCGAATATTAATGTTTCATTACCCATCGGTTTTGAACAACAATTGGGTTGGGTTGTTCATCCTCAATCAACTTTATTGCTCGAGAAATTAAATAATTTTCTCGATGATTTTATGTATAGCTCAGCCTATTGGAAAATATATAGAAAGTATTATTGAATAGAGCCAAGAACAATGACAATAGAATAAAGATCTAATCAGAAACGCAAAACACTAAACACAAAACGTTTTAAACTTTCAAACTTTTCAAACCATTCAAATTTTTAAAATAATGCCTTTAAATATTCCATTCACACTGCCTGCAGTAGATACCTTACGAAAAGAAAATATATTTGTAATGGATTCTGAGCGCGCATCTACTCAGGAAATTCGTCCGTTGAAGATTCTGATATTGAACCTAATGCCGATTAAAATAACTACTGAAACGGATTTGATTCGGTTACTGTCAAATTCACCTTTACAGATTGAAATCGACTTTATGCACATGGAAAGTCATACTTCGAAAAATACACCTATCGAACATTTGATGACATTTTACAAAACATTTGATGAAGTTCAGCAAAGCAATTATGATGGTATGATTATAACCGGAGCACCGGTAGAATTGATGGAGTTTGAAGAAGTAAATTATTGGCCTGAACTTACTAAAATTTTCGATTGGGCTCGTAATCATGTCACTTCCACATTCTTTATCTGTTGGGCTGCACAGGCTGGTCTGCATCATTATTACGGGATTCAAAAACATCTACTTGACACAAAAATGTTTGGTGTATTTGAACATGTAAAATTTGATCATCTCAATCCAATTTTCCGTGGATTCGACGATGTTTTTTACGTACCTCACAGTCGCCACACCGAAGTGCGTGCGGAAGATATTTTGAAAAACCCCGAACTAACTTTACTATCAGAATCAGCCGAATCTGGCGTTTACATGGTCATGGGGCGTAATGGACGCGAATTCTTTATCACCGGACATTCTGAATATTCACCGAATACATTGGATACTGAATACAAACGCGATTTGGATAAAGGTTTACTTATCAATATGCCTCAAAATTATTACCTAAATAATGATCCGACCAATCCACCTTTGGTTCGTTGGCGTAGTCATGCTAATCTATTGTTTACCAACTGGCTGAATTACTTTGTTTATCAGGAAACTCCATATGATCTGACTGCAATTCATTAAAATTTATGGAAGTATTACCTTTTTGACAATTAAAAAATAGTTAAATGGATATAGTTAAGAATGTATTAAATCTAGAGTTGATTAGCTTTGAAGAATATAAGATAAAAGTTTACTCTTTGATTATTATTATATTCATCTTTCTGATTACAAGATTATTGCTTTGGTTAATCAAAAAAGCACTTCATCGACGGAATAAGTCACATAATCTTGATCCGGGAAGTACTTATGCCTTATTCCAAATAGTTAAATATATTATTTGGGTTTTGGCTATTTCATTTATGTTTAAGGCATTAAAAATTGACTTAACAGTTTTATTGGCCGGATCTGCTGCGTTATTGGTAGGTGTTGGATTGGGTCTGCAGCAGACTTTTAATGATGTGGTTTCAGGTATCATTTTACTTTCCGAAAAATCCATAAAAATCAATGATATTTTAGAAATAGATGGTGATATTGTAAAAATTCAGGAAATTGGTTTAAGAACATCGATGGGCTTAAACCGCGATGAAATTTCAATTATAATACCAAATTCACTTATCACTACCAATAAGGTAATTAACTGGAGTCATCAGTCCAAGCAAACCCGTTTTAAGATCAATGTAGGAGTAGCCTATGGAAGCGATGTCGATCTTGTGATGAGAATCATGAAAGTAAGTGCATTGGAACACCCGGAAGTGTCGGATAAAACAACAGTTGATGCTCGTTTCCTGGATTTCGGAAGTTCTTCTCTGGACTTTCAGCTTTTATTCTATAGCGAAAATATCTTCCGCATTGAAAGGGTGAAAAGTGAGATACGGGTAATCATTAACCGCAAGTTTATAGAAAACGATATAATCATACCATTTCCTCAACTCGATTTGCATTTTAAAACAGGTAAACCTGAGATGCCCACGGATACGGAATAAAAAAACTGTTTCCAAAACCAATAATTCATTCTCAAATTTTATTCATGCGCAAAATAGAACTTCTCTCTCCTGCCAAAAACCTAGAATGTGGTTTGGCAGCCATCAATCACGGAGCTGATGCCGTTTATATCGGTGCATCTCAATTTGGAGCACGTGCTGCTGCCGCGAATTCGGTGGAAGATATTGCCACGTTGGTGAAATATGCACATCAATATCGGGTTAAAGTATTGGTAGCGTTAAATACAATTTTAACTGACGATCAATTGCCGGAAGCCGAAAAATTGATTTGGGAAATTTATGAAGCAGGAGCCGATGCATTAATAATTCAGGATATGGGCATATTGCAACTGAAATTACCGCCAATTGCAATTCACGCCAGTACACAAACCGATAACAGGTCAGTTGAAAAAGTAAAATTCCTCGAAGATGTAGGTTTTTCGCGCGTAGTCCTGGCTCGTGAGCTTAACCTGGAGCAAATAAAAGTGATTTCAGATCAAACCAAAGTAGAATTGGAAGCTTTTGTACATGGTGCTTTGTGTGTAAGTTACAGCGGTCAGTGTTACATGAGTCAGGCCAATTGCGGACGAAGCGCCAATCGCGGACAATGTGCGCAATATTGCCGCTTGCCCTATCATTTACTGGATGCAGATGATAACATCTTATTGAAGAACAAACATTTACTTTCATTGAAAGATTTGGATTTATCCGATTCGTTGGAAGAAATGATGAATGCGGGAGTCACTTCGTTCAAAATTGAAGGACGGTTGAAAGATGTAGATTACGTAAAAAATATAACAGCTTATTATCGAAAGAAACTGGATGCGATTTTTGAAGGAAATACCAGATTTCAAAAAGCTTCAGCCGGTCGTACTACCATATTTTTCGATCCAAATCCTGAAAAAAGTTTCCGTCGTGGAAATACTGATTATTTTTTACACGGTCGTAAATCAGACATTGTTCAACTGGATACACCTAAATCTATGGGTGAAGCTATTGGTAAAGTAAAGGAAATTGGCGACTATTATTTCACGATGTCTAGTGCAGAAAAGTTGAATAATGGCGACGGACTTTGTTTTATTAATCCTCATGGCGATTTAACTGGTTTTCGTGTAAATAAAGTGGACGGTCGTCGAGTTTATCCTGCCGATATGCCAAAACTTTCAGAAGGAATTTGGTTATACCGAAATCAGGATCAGGCTTTTGAAAAAATATTGAAAGGAAAAACTGCTGAACGAAAAGTAGGAGTTCATATCTTTTTTAAAGAAACAACAAAAGGATTTAAAATCGAACTTACCGATGAAAATAATATTCCTTGTGTTTTTGAAGTGGAATGTGACAAACAACCTGCTCAAAAACCAGAAGCAGTAAATGACAATATCAAAAATCAACTTTCAAAATTGGGCAACACCATTTACGAAGCAACAGATATTCAAATAGAAATCAATGCACCTTGGTTTTTCCCTGCTTCTCAACTCAGCGAGTGGCGAAGACAAGCAATAGAGAAACTCGATGAAGTGAGAGCAAATTCTTATGTTCGTGAACCAAAACGCGACTCAATAGCAGCTACATACCCAATAAAACAACTCAATTATCTTGGCAATGTCACCAACAAACTTTCCGAAGAATTTTACCATAGTCACGGAGTTGAGGAAATAATGCCCGGATTTGAAGTGAAAGCAGAAGAAGGAGTACCATTAATGTTTACAAAACATTGTATAAAATACACTTTGGGTTGGTGCCCCAAAGAAGGCTACAAAGCAACATTCAAAGAACCGTTATATCTTAAAAACGGCGATCAGATGTATGAATTAACCTTCGATTGTAAACTTTGTGAAATGCGGATTACAAAAACTCTATAAATGGATAGCCTGAATTTTAGAATGAACCCCAAAAGTAAAACAAAAAACTTTTGGGGTTAGTTCTTATGAAGTTTTAAGTTCGTTTTTTTACTAACTTTTCAGAACCTTACTCCTACTCTTAAATCGGCAAACATAAAATGCAAGCGTTCTTTTACTCCCAGTTTAGGGTATGATGTGTAACTGCCCTGAATTTTAGCAAAGTATTTTAACCGTGTGCTGGTATAAAAATTAGTTCCAAATTCAAATTGAGTCTGATGACCCATAACCGAACCGGGAGTTCCATCAATTTTCAAAGTATTCAACAACAATCCATAACCCAAAAAAGGAACAATTTTTCCATCTTTCTTTAATTCATGCCTTACCGTCCATCCATAGTTAAGCATTGAAATTCGTTTCGATGAAGCATTATCGGGCATCATAGCTGTGTATCCAATTGGAACGGTAATAAATGCAGCTGCCTTTTTGCCATCCAATCCGCTTAACTGCCACCCATAGTCGAGCAAAAAACCGTAACCATTAGTTGCTTGGTTTACTACATTATTTACATTTAGCAAATTGGTTGGCTGATAAAATACATTTCTGTATCCAATTTCTACACTGTATTGTTTGGGAACTCTGGAGATGCTGGTTTCTTGAGCCAAGATACTCATTGATATTAAAGTAATGAATACGATAGTGAAAAAAATTATTCTCATAAAAAATATTTTAAGTTGATAAAAAATACAATTTCTAAACAATATTGCTGACAATTAGTTTAACTTTATTTAATAATTTAATCCTGATTTAGTTGGTTTGCAATCATCTTGGCCTGTTTCACTCGATCGGCCATACCTATACCATCACGGAAGCTACCTGCGAGAATCAATCCAGGATATTTTTTTTCAATCTCAACAATTCCTGCAAAACGCCCTTCGCTTTTAATATCATATTGAGCAATGGCATGTTCATAACGATGAATACGAATCAGATCCGGGTCGTTGGAAGTTTTCATGGTAATGTGAATTTCATCGCATACAATCCTGCTAATTTCATCATCCGACAATTTAATCATGTTCGGATTTTTCATCCCTCCCATAAACACTGAAAGCATGGCCCCACCTTCAGGAGCCCGATTTGCAAATATAGCTGATGGAAACAAAACACCCAGCACTTTGCGGTTGTCTTGTGACGAAACAAGTCCACCAAAAGCATCAAGTTTTATGCCCGTCCATTGCTTATAGCCTACTGCCACCTGAATAACAGGAGCATAAGTTGTATTCGATATGTGTTTCATCAACTTATTATCCACAAAAGGCAAAACATCTGGTAAAGCATAACCGCCAATAGTAGTAACAACATTAGCCGAAAACAATTCTTTATCAACACCCGAGGCATCGGTATAGGTTATTCCAAACACATTTCCAATACTGCTTACCTTTGTTCGTTTACAGCCTAACAAAATTTTATCGTTACCAATTTCGGCTGTCAGCGCATCAATCATACCCTTTAAGCCACCCTGAACAGAAAACACTTCACGAGATGCTTTATGAGCATTTTTATGCGTTTGCAACTTAACTCCTTTATGTTTTGCTATTGTTCCTTTAATGAAACCTCCATGTTCGGCTTCGAGCGCGTATAACTTAGGTAATGCATGACGCGTTATTAATTTACTGGGATCACCAGCATAAACACCCGAAAGAAATGGATCTACAGCATAATCCAGAAAACTTTTTCCCAAGCGTCGGACTACCAATTCTGCTATCGATTCATCAGGATAACCGCCTTTTTTGCGAAATGGTTCACCCAGAATACGAAACTTATCGTACCATGTGAATAATGGCGTTGTAATTGCTGACATTAAACCCGATGGAAGAGCTTCCCACTGCTTTTTTTTCCAAATATATCGTTTATTGGCAGCTTGTTTACTTGCAGTTTCCAACGTACAACTGTTGCCAAGTTCTTCGAATAACTCTACAATTTCCAGCGAACCGAGAACACCTGTAGATGGACCTTGTTCATAGGTAAATCCATTTTCAGTAACCGAATTGATTACACCACCGGCTCTGTCATTTTGTTCAATGAGCAATATATTTTTACCCGCTTTTTTTAAATAATAAGCAAGTGTCAAACCTGTTAGTCCGGCACCTATTATCACTACATCATTTTCAATTGTTTTCATCTTGTTCATTTATAAACTCATAAAACATTTTAATTAAACCCGAGTCACTTTCGGGAATGGTAATTCTGCAAATATTCTTTATACCCAAATCATTTAAACCATAAGGAATCAATTCTAAATCCAGATCGTATCTTGTCTCCAGGTTCTCGTTTATGAAACTCAACGGAACAATTACAATTTCACTAATTCCTTCGTTATGAAGCTCTTTCAGTTGATCAGCAGAATATGGACGTGTCCACTCAATAGGACCAATTTTAGACTGATAACTCAAACTATATGGCAAACCAAGCCTTTCGGAAATGTGGCGAGCTGATGTTTTCATCTTTTCGGCATATAAGTCACCCCGTTCGATAAATGATGTAGGAATGGCATGTGAACTAAATAATAAATACGGTTTTTGATACGACTGTTCTGCTATTTTATTTTTGATTAGTCCTATCCAACTTTCAATAAAAAGCTCATTATCAAAATAATCCTCTATAAAGCTAAAATTAATATCATTATATCTGTTTTGCATTTTATCCATCGAAGTTTGTACGCTTCCCGTTGTAGATAAACTAGCTTGCGGATACATTGAAATCACCGTAATATCTTTGATTCCAATTGCATACAGTTCGGCTATTTTCTTTTCGATAAAAGGCTCGGAATAAGAATATACACTGCTAACGACATAATTTTTATCCAACAATTGTTTTAAATCCTCAGCCATTTTGTCCATCGATTTTTGCAAAGGCGAACCACCAATTTGCAGGTATTTCCGCCACGAAGCTTTATAGCGAACATTGCTGATAATAGTAGACATCAGAATACGCACTAATATTGGTGCGTAAATAATGGCTTTATCACTAAACATACGTTTCAGAAAAACCTTCATCCCTTTTTCCGAAACGGGAGCACCCATATTTGCGAGTAAAACAGCTTTCATATTATTCATTAAATAGTGGTTGAATACCTATTTATCACCGGCACAAAATTGGGATCGAAAGCAACAGCCACATTCCGTACAATCAACATGCCTTCGGGAGTTACTTGCAGCCAATTTTCAGTTAGTTTCACTAATCCATCTTCAATCAGTGTTGAAATTTTTGATGTATTGAACTTGGTAATAGCCAAAAACTCCTTCACAGAACAATTAGATTTAGCAGCCATTTGTTCAAAATCCAAAAAACCATTGCACATAATTTCATTAATTGTATTTCGGATAACAATATCCTCTTTACTAAGTATATATCCTCGTTCCACAGCTAAACCGCATGATTCAATGGACTCAATATACTTATCATATTGTTTGATATTCTGTGCAAAAGCTCCATTTAACTGACTGATTCCCGATGCTCCAAAAGCATAAACTTGTCCGGTAGTTTTCTTAGTGTTGTATCCCTGAAAATTGCGGTGGAGCATTTTATTTTGCTTCGCAATAGCTAGTTCATCATTTTTTCGGGCAAAATGATCCATACCAATCACTTCATAACCGTGCAAAGTTAGTTGATTGATAGCAAAAACAAGCATTTCAAGCTTTTCGTCAGGCGTAGGGAAACGGTGTTTCTCCATTAACCGCTGCGCTTCGTTAAACCACGGAATATGCGCATACGAGAATGTAGCAATTCTGTCGGGTTGCAGTTCTATCACACGTTCAATGTTTTCCATGAACGAAGTCGGAGTTTGCAATGGTAAGCCATACACCAAATCGAGATTAAGTCCATTAAAACCTTTATTTTTCATGTAAGCTAACATTTCACCCACATCATGTTTAGGTGCTCGCCGGTTTATAGCTTCCAACACATTTAAATGGAAATCCTGAATTCCAAGGCTAATGCGATTGAAACCAATTTCATGCAATATGTCTACATCTTCAAAATCGAGGTATGCAGGGCTACATTCCATTGCTATTTCGGCAAAATCAGCAAATAAAAATTCTGATTTGAGTACCGACATAATTTTGCGGACATACGCTAAATCAATAGAATTGGGCGTACCACCTCCCCAGCTTACCTGAGTCACACGTCTCTTTTTATCAACATATTGCGCAACATGCCTAATTTCCTTTATTACAGCATCAATGTATCTATTTATTCTGTCTTCACTTTGCGACAAAGCCGTGTTACACCCACAAAAATGACAGCGCTGTGTACAAAACGGAATATGGATATAAATAGAGATATTTTGCGGTTCAGCGTTGTTCGAAGACTTTATTTGTTCAACATAATTATCGCTACTAAACCCCGCATGAAAAGCAGTTGCCGGCGGATAACTTGTGTAGCGAGGCACCGGAACGTTATATTTTTGAAAAAGATTTTCTGATATTTCCATCTTTTATACTTCTTTTTTTAATTGATTATTTTTCGGCAGAGCATATAAAAGTATAAAAAATACCATTATTGTAATAAGAGCTTCCACTCCGAACAAACCGTTGTATCCTAATTCGTTAGCCACTTTTCCACTTAATGTTGCCACCAGTAA
The DNA here is from genome assembly GCA_010365115.1 of Paludibacter sp. Lineage (GTDB taxonomy): Bacteria > Bacteroidota > Bacteroidia > Bacteroidales > Paludibacteraceae > Paludibacter. Next base: position 9,285 of record JAAFGX010000035.1, on the reverse strand, counting down.
ACTTCCAATGTGTGTAATTACAATCTGGATAGTAAAATCGGTTCCTTCCCGTCCTTTTCTCACCGTATCCATAGCAATGGTGTAAATGGCTACTGTCGATAAACCATAAGCACTCCAAACCAAGCCAATTGCAATGTATAATGCTAAAACCGTTGGAATTCCGTCAGAAATGTACCAAAAATAAACGCCTGCAAACAAACTAACGGTCAGAAACAAAAACATCGAAATTCGTCGACCTATTTTTTTTACAATAAATCCACCAGCAAAAGCAGAAAGTGCAGCTGTTAAAGTACCAAAAATGCCTGACATAAATGCAATTTCCTTTACGCTATACCCTAAGTCAACTAAATAAGGTTTTAGCATTGTCATAATGCCAATAATTCCCGAATAATAGAAAGCCAATACTAAAATTTGTTTCAGTTTTCCCTTTTGATTAAAAAACGAAGCGAGATCTTTTAGTGTAACACGTTCTTTGTGAGCATTTTCAACTGGAACTTTTTTTCGCGAAAAGTACAATGGCAGAAGTGCAATCAACACAAAAACGGATAGCAACATCAGCACATTGAACCACCCAAAATAATGATACGCTACCAACAATAAGCCTGTTCCGAAAAATGTACCCACAAAACTTCCGCCCGATTGCATGCTATTTCCCAAACTACGCTCCGAAGGTTTCAGCGATAAAATGGCATAAATATCAACCGCTATATCTTGTGTGGCCGAGGCTATAAAGGCAATAACGACCAGAAAAACAATGAGTTTGAAATCGGTCTGCAAATTGAAAAACGCGATAGAAAATATAATTATTGCGTAAAAGGCTTCCGAAATAAAAATCCAGCGCTTCAGTTCCTTTGTCGTTCGGGCTTTGTTGTCCACAAGCGGTGCCCACAGAAATTTCAATATCCAGGGCAGTTTCACCAATTGCAATAAACCAATTGACACCAACGAGTAATTTTCCTGGCGCATGATGACTGGAACCACCGTTGAGAAAAAACTCATAGGAATAGACTGTGCAATATACAAACTGAACAATACTGGAAACTTGTGCCAATCTTTCTCTTTCATATTTTTAAAAATTTACCGATAACTTTACTCCCATGTGTAAAGGTCTTCCCATTTGTACATATTTTCTCCCAGACTCGAAATAAAAAGTTTCGTAAGAAGTATTTGTCAGGTTTGTGCCCCAAAAATCAACTTGTATGTTTCTGCGAATAAAACTAATCCGGGCATCTAGCAGATTATAAAAATCTTGTTTATGGGAATTTTTATCATTCCAGTAAATTTCTCCTGTACCTTTATATATAGTATTCAGCACAATACGATTCAATAAATTTGAATTTACAATTTCAAATGTCTTATTCAGTTGAATTGCCAACGTATTTTTCGGAACATAAGGTATAAAATTACCATTATAATTAACCGTTGCATTCATAACGTTTGATATAAAAGTAGCATTCGTAAATCCATAGGAAACCATAAATTCAAATCCATGAATTTTCGCAGTATTTAGGGTTATTTCTAAACCTTTACTTACCGACACACCTGCATTTTTCAACAACGATCCAATGCCACTTGGTGCTGTTTGATATATTTGCTGATTTTTCCAATCAATATAAAACAAAGAACTTTCTACAAATAATTTATTATTAAACAAGGATGTTTTAATACCAATTTCGTAATTCCAACTCGATTCAGGTTTAAAAGTCAAATCTTCTGGACGCTCAAATGAAGAATTGAAACCTCCCGTTTTGTAACCGCGAGCCACCAACGCATAAAAATTAGTGGTATTCACTTTATAATTCATCGAAATTTTGGGTAAAACCTGTAATGAGTTCAACGAGTTATAAGTTGTATCTTTCAAGTTTGCAATTTCGTTATTTATTTTGATATCATATAGATACGTTAGCAAATCAGTTTCGGCGTCAACTCTTATTCCGGCTGAAAGATTAAAGTTGGGTAAAATAAAATCTTTTAAAGTTGATTGATGAAAAATTGCACCTCCACTTATTACATGATCATATTTCTTCATCGTCATCGTTTTTGTAGCAAAACGGTTCACATCAGTTCCATTATCAAATTGTTGCACAAAGCCGTAAGCACCAGAAATCCAACTATATTTCACTTTGTTTTTTGATTGTACAGTCACTTCCTGCGATACCATATTTTGGTTTGATAGTTGAGTTACAAAAAAAATATTTTTATCACTAAAATCCTGATCTATAAACTGATTATCGGATAAATATTGATAAGAAGTAACAGATTTCAGCTCAATACTTTTCGTGTTATATTTCAAAACCAACGCATCCGAAATTAAATTGCGGTTGTAACCACTTTCCAGATTATAGGAAATTTTCTCGGGCTTTTTCAAACTGTCGTTGTAAACGGCATACGGATAACCACCTTGTTTACTGGACTCAAAACTTAATATATTTTCTACCGATAGTTTATCATTAACACTCCAAACCAATCGGGTTCTTGCTCCATAAGAATCGAGGTTGTCCACTTTTGTATTCAAAAAATCGTTTATAAAAAAGCCATCGTTATGACGATAATTTAACGCAAGCGACCATGCAAATTTAGTATTGATTTTAGAATAATTCCCTATATTCAATAAAAATGTTCCATACGTTCCGGTTTGTAAATTGAGATCAGTACCCTGATAATCGATGGGCGATTTGGTAAGAATATTGACAATGCCACCCATAGTATTTCGTCCGTATTGAGTTCCCTGCGGGCCGCGTAAAACTTCGATACGGTTGATATCGAAAAAATCGAAATTGAAAGCAGCCTTTTCGAAATATGGAACATGATCGACGTACAATCCTACCGAAGGCGCATTTATACGCGATCCAATGCCGCGGATATAAATAGGGGAAGTGAGCTTTGAACCATAATCGGGCATAAAAAGATTGGCAATTGTAGAAGTCGCATCAGTCAACGAATTGATTCCAAGCGTTTGAATTTGCTTTGAAGAAATTATTGAGACAGAAGCAGGAATAGCATGTAGCTTCGAATTGTCACGCGAGGCTTGCACTACTATTTCGTTTAGAGCAACTGAGTCGGAGTAATTTTTTGGGGCATTAAAATTTACTCCAAAAACACTACTGCTTAAATATAAAAATGTGACAATAAAATAGTTGACACGATTACTCATTGAATTAATTTTTGTGGAAATATAAAGCTGGTTTCTCTGTTTAAAACATCAGAAAATTCTCATTAATAAAGGTAAAAAGTGTTCGTATGTTTGTAATCCATACATGTTCAAAAGCACAATTGCTCCTAAACACTATAAATTATAAACATAGAAAAAAGAAAGAAATTATCAAAAAGAAGGAGGAGGGCGTAAAAAAGAAAAGAATTTGAGACTTTTAGAAATGTCAAACACAACTTCCGGAAATATCTTTTTAAAAAAAAATGCATTGGGAAATGTATTTTCAATCTTAGGTACAAACAATTCGGAGATCAAATTGATATTGTCAAAAGAAATCGTTTGAGATGGAAGGCTAGAAGTTGATTGAACTAAAACAACTTTATAAATTGGTGTCTCTGTAACATCAACATCATCTTGTTTTGTGAAATTCGGCGCAATAACGCACGAAATATATGCTATTACCATCAGTATCTGAGGAATAAATGAAGCAAATATTGCGTTATCGAACATTAACATGAATAGAATTTTAAATAAAACACCAACATTAGTTGATATTACTTTTTGAGCCTCTCATGGGACTCGAACCCGCGACCTATTCATTACGAATGAATTGCTCTACCAACTGAGCTAAAGAGGCATGTAAATAAATATAATTTAGTTATCTTTATTTGAGTTGCAAATATACTTCTTTTTATTAATTTCTAGATGGTAATAGCAATAATTATTTGGTTCTTATTTCAACATGGATTGGTAAATAAAATAGGAAATAGTCTCAATATTCTTAAAACTTCAGTTTCTTTTAAAATAAGTTCTTTGCGCATAATTAATTTCAAAAACCGTACATTTGTAGAAGTGTAAATACAAACTTTCAATTATATTACTCATAAAAGGAATGTCCGATATTTATAAAACAATAACTACAACATTTAAAGGGATTTATAAAGAAAAAGGAAGTAAATTTCTTTCTTTTGCAATTCCTGTGAGTACAGTTGAAGAAGTGAAAGAGTTTGTAAAAAACCATCGGAAGGATTATTATGATGCCCGCCACGTATGTTATGCATACATGCTTGGAGCTGATAGGAATGATTTCAGAACAAATGACGACGGTGAACCTGGAGGAACGGCAGGACGGCCAATTCTGGGACAAATAAACTCACGCGAATTGACCAACGTTTTGGTTATCGTAGTTCGATATTTTGGTGGTGTTCTATTAGGAACTGGCGGATTGACAACTGCTTACAAAGAAGCTGCAGCCGATGCACTTAATCTGGCCGCAATTATTGAAAAAACGGTTGACGTAATTATTACCATTCATTTTGATTATGTTCAAACGAACGAAGTAATGCATATTATCAAAGACTCAAACGCCCGGATTATTGAACAATCCTTTGAGAATTTATGTGTAATTCAACTTTCCATCCCAAAACAAAATGAGAACCAATTTACCTCAAAACTTAACAAAATAATGGGTTTGGTAATTAAAATGGAGCAGATTTAAACCGTTTTCTCATAATTACTGCATTAAGGTAGTTTTTGCGTATCTTTGTACTCCAATATTTTTCATTAGAATACATGCACAACGAACTCCAAATTTCACTTACTCCCGAACAGGCTTACAAACAGGATTTACTTACAAAACTGGTTGCTGATAAACTTGAAATTTCACCGCAACGGATTACCCGATTGCGAACGTTGAAAAAATCAATAGATTCCCGAGCTTTTTTGCCGAAAGTAAATCTTACAGTTGAAGTATATTGGGATGAAGAAGCACCTAAGTTGATCAAACCTGAATTTAATTTCAAAAACGTAAGTAACGAAACTCCTGTTTTGATAATTGGTGCGGGTCCTGCGGGGCTTTTTGCAGCTTTAAGGCTCATTGAATCAGGCTTGAAGCCAATTATACTTGAACGAGGAAAAAACGCACACGAACGTAAAGTTGACATTGCACAATTGAGCCGGAATAAAGGGATTGACGCAGATTCCAACTATTGTTTCGGCGAAGGTGGAGCAGGCACATTCTCTGATGGTAAATTGTATACTCGCTCGAAAAAGAAAGGAAATACCGATCGCATTTTTGAGCTATTTCATTATCATGGAGCCGCTTCCGAAATTATGTACGAAGCGCATCCTCATATTGGCTCTGATAAATTACCACAGGTAATTGAAAATATCAGTAAAACTATAACATCTTTTGGTGGTAAAATTCATTTTGAACAAAAACTGACTGAAATACTAATTAAGAATAATCAAATTACGGGTTGTAAAACAGCTGATGGAAGTATTTTCGAGGCAAAATCGTTAATTCTAGCTACCGGACATTCGGCTCACGATATTTATGAAATGCTACACAATCAGGGAATTGCCTTAGAACCTAAAGGTTTTGCAATGGGTGTTCGAGTGGAGCATAAGCAATCCTTCATTGATAGCATTCAATATCACTGTAAGACGCGAAGTGAATTTTTACCGGCTGCCAGCTATAATCTAGTAGATCAGGTAAATGAGCGTGGTGTTTATTCATTTTGCATGTGTCCTGGCGGTCATATCGTACCTGCAGGAAGCAATGAAAACGAAATTGTGGTAAATGGTATGTCAGCTTCGCAACGCAATTCGCCTTATGCCAATTCTGGTATTGTGGTAGAAATTCGTCCTGAAGATATTCCTGACGAGTTTAAGGAATTTGGCGTGTTGGCGGGCTTAAAATTCCAACAACACGTTGAAAATATGGCTTTAAAAAATAACGGCGGTCTCGGACAAGTGGCTCCGGCACAACGGTTGGCTGACTTCGTAAAAGGAAAGCTTTCGTCCGATTTACCCGAATGCTCCTATTTGCCCGGATTAATATCATCGCCTTTGCATTTCTGGCTACCCGAAATAATTTCGTCCCGACTTCGTGAAGGATTTAAAAAATTCGACCGCAAAATGCATGGCTACGTAACAAACGATGCTGTGGTTGTGGGTGTTGAAACCCGCTCTTCATCAGCAATTCGCATTCCCCGTGATGTGGAAACCGGACAACACCCTACAATAAAAGGACTTTTCCCGGCAGGCGAAGGTTCTGGTTATTCGGGAGGAATCACATCTTCGGCTGTTGATGGTGAAAATGCTGCAAATAATGTTATTAAATGGTTGATTGGCGAAAGCAAGTAGGTTCATTCTAAATTTTTGTGAATACGATTGCTCATACAAATAATTAACTTGAGAAAGAAAAATACAAACTCGAAATAAAATATAAAAAATGAAACGTAAACCCCAAGCGGTTACACCAAAAGAAGTTAAACTGAAAGTTGCTGAACCAGTTGAATTAATGACATTTTTGTTAGCAAAAATGGGTGGAATGAGTCGTACTTCGGTAAAATCCTTACTAGCTCACCGTCAAGTGATGGTGAACAACAAAATATCAACTCAGTTCAACCTAGCTTTGCAACCCAACGATCAGGTTATTGTGAACAGTGGTCGCGGGAATATAGAGCTTTCGCATCCTAAACTTAAAGTTATTTTTGAAGATGCATATTTAATTGTGGTGGAGAAAAAGGAAGGTCTATTAACTGTAAGCACAGGCAACAGCGACGAAACTACTGCATTTTCAATTCTAAAAGAATACGTAAAAAAGAATTCTCCCCAAAATCGGATTTTTGTTGTTCACAGACTCGATAGAGAAACTTCGGGTGTAATTATGTTTGCAAAAAGCAAAGAAGTTCAGTTGATTTTGCAAGAAAACTGGCATCGTATCATAACTCGCAGGGTTTATGTGGCTTTAGTAGAAGGTAAAGTAGAAAAAGAACAAGATACAATTGTAACCTGGTTGACTGAAAACGAAAAATCACTGAAAATTCATTCCAGTTCAACAGATAATGGTGGTCAACAAGCAATTACTCATTACAAACGTATAAAATCAAACGAAAATTATTCGTTGCTCGAAATTGAACTTGAAACTGGGCGAAAAAACCAAATTCGCGTTCATATGCAGGAAATAGATCATCCGGTAGTTGGCGACAAAAAATACGGTGCAGGAACAAGTCCAATTGCACGACTAGGATTACATGCACGTCTTTTGGCATTCTATCATCCAATAACTACTGAAATAGTAAGTTTTGAAACTCCGGTTCCCCGAAATTTTCTGAATATATTTCATTAAAAACTCAAAAATACTTAATAAAACCTTAAAGGCTGCAATAAATATTGTAGCCTTTTATTTTTTATAAAAATCATTTACTAGCAAAATGAAAACAATTGACAAAATAAATTGCAATTAAAAATTTATTTATACATTTGCAGTGTTTTAAGTTAATGCGAAAAGTTGAGCGGAATTTTGAGTGTAATAATGAGTGAATAATACAACATTCCTTCAAAATTATGTAACATCAGATGATTTATTATAATTATTTTTACATAATCTAATGTCATTATCAATCAAGTCAGGTAACAATTTCAATAGTAAATTTTTATTAGTAGAAATTTTATTACAAAACATGATTTTTTATTTGCTATTTTGACACTTATTTTGTTCTTAAAAAAATACCTAGAATAGGAGATAATTTTATTATTTTACTTTAATTTAATTAAACAATCTGATATGTTAAGTTGTTATAAAACAAATATTTCATTATAACATTTCACTAATATTTCAGTTAGATTTAATAATACAGTTCATCAATTAATTACTTTGACACATCTAGAATTGAAGGTATAGGTTTAGTGACGGGTTTTACATTTGATAAATAAAAGAATATGAAAACAGAAGAATTAAAATCAGTCGCAATAATTGTAACCCACCCCGATGAAGAAACTCTGTGGGCTGGTGGAACAATTTTAAGCCATCCTTTGTGGAATTGTTTTGTAGTTTGTTTAACAAAAGCAAACGATCCTGAATTAGCTCCACGATTTTATAATGCGTTGAAAGTATTGAAGGCTGAAGGTGTTATGGGAAATTTAGAGGAAATTACCGACTCTAATCCAACTAAAGAGTTGGAACTCGACCGAAACATAGTACAATTACTACCCAACACACATTTTGATATTATCATAACACATAATTCATTTGAAGAAAACCCTGACAACCACGAGCATGAAGCTGTCAATAAAGCTGTTATCAGACTTTGGCAAGATGGTATAATTGCTGCTGATGAACTTTGGACATTTGCAAATATCGAAGGAAATATGAAGTATTATCCAAAATCATTGGAACAACCCGAAGTTTTGGAACAACTTTCGAAACATGTATGGTCACGGAAATATAACATAATTACGCGCATATTCGGATTCAAAGAAAAGAGTTGGGAAGCAATTACAACTCCATTAACAGAATCTTTTTGGAAATACAAAAATACTAACGCACAAAAAAAACCGGTAAAACCATTTGGTTATAGCTTAAATATATTTAGAGCTCCAAGCATTGAAGTTTTAAAATTCTTATATCATAAAAGTGTTGCTTTTTCATATGACAAGAGCTATTGGAAATTTGAAGAATCTTCCATTTCAGATACTTTTGAAAAATTAAATGAAAATGAACCTGTAAAAACTACGAATAAATATTGGGGAAAAGATTTAAGCATTTTCAATACTCCTAGTATTGATTACCTTAAAACACTCTATTACAAAAGTATTTCTTTCTTTTTCGAAAGTAATGTTTCCAAATCAGAATCGTCATATTTTGATTATTCTTTCAGAGAAGGGTCAGAAAATATTCATTCACAAAAAAGATCTTTCAGAAAACTAGGTAAAGAATTGAAAATATTCAAAACTCCATCCATTGAAAGTCTCAAAACGATGTATAGCAAGAGTGTGGCATTTGTATTTGAGAAAAACCGATTAGAACCGGAAATAGCACTTTTTTCTGAAGAAAACAATTCAAGGAATGATATTACCTTAAATCAATTGGAAAAAGAGCTTAACATTTTCAATACTCCTACTATTGAAAGTTTAAAAAGATTATACTCTAAAAACACAAGGAAAGATTGATAATCAAATGAATAAAAAGATAAAATCTTCACTCAACTAATTTAATTGGCAGGTTGAGTGAAGATTTTTTTTGGCTCTATACCGAATAAGGTGGGTAATCAATTTTTCCTTATTCACTGATTTGATTTATTTTGTTCAAATTAGACTCCAGAGGAGTCATCTGTGCATAACCCCCA
>JAAFGX010000164.1 GCA_010365115.1 Paludibacter sp. | reverse complement strand
TTCGATTTACTAATAAAAAAGATGGTCGTGGGTGAACCTAAAAGATTAATTAAAAAGAAGTTAACAACAGCGGTCTAAACGCCTATACCAAAATAAGTTAATGTGCTTTCGACTAAAATTTGAAACTATTTTGAAATTAATTAACAGATATATGATCTCTATATGTAAAACGTCCTTGGTTGCTTTGCTTTTTTTAGTAGTTACTACTGTTTCTGCTAAAGAAGCTACCATCACGCTACATTATCAAAATGTGCAATTAAAAACAATACTGTCAACTATTGAGAAACAAACGAAACAAGTCTTCATTTATAATAATGAATCAATTAATGACACGAAACTTTTCTCTATAAATTGTGATAAACTAATCTTAAAAACAGTATTAAATGAACTGTTTATTGATACTGATATAGAATTTAAAATTGTAGAATACTATGTATTTCTTACGCAGAAAAAACAAACTGAATCATCATTAACGAAAGAAATAGTAGTAGAAGGAGTTGTTTCTGATAAAAATTTTCATTCAATTCCCGGTGTATCAGTCAGTTCATCTAGCGGGTTGCTATTAGCAGTAACTAACAATGATGGATATTTTCGAATAGAAAACACATTAAAAGACAGTATTCTAACTTTCCACATGTTGGGATTTATTGATAAAAAAGTACATGTTTATAATAAAGCATTAAAAGTAACTCTAGAAACCAATAATATATTACTTGACGAGTTACTTGTGGTAGGATACGGACTTATTAATACAAAAGAGCTAACGGGTTCGGTAGTTAAGCTAAAATCTGATTTATTTTCAAAATCGATAGGTGGCGATGTCACTTTAAGTTTTCAAGGACAAGCATCGGGTGTTTATGCGAGCAATGATAGACTTAGAGTACGTGGAATTTCATCTATAAATTCATCGTCCGATCCTTTTATTGTTATTGATGGTGTACCTCAATCGCTTCAGTTAAAAGACTTAAATCCCGATGATATTGAATCAATTGAAGTTTTAAAGGATGCTGCTTCTGCTGCTATATACGGGTCTCGTGCTGCAAATGGTGTTATTTTAGTTACAACCAAAAACGGAAAATTTAACACCCCTTCTAAACTAACTGTCGACTCCAGAGCAGGTATTAAGTTCGCTATTAACGCACCACATTTATTAACAGGAATTAAATTGTTAAACATTCTTGATGATGCGTATTATAATAAATATCCTGAACGTAAACTTTTACCAGAATCTAATTCGTTAAAGTATTTCCCATTTTCGCCCGATTATTCCGGTTTTAGGGGTTATAGTAGATCTTGGCTTAATACTTTTTTAGCAAATAATCCATCTGGTGAAAATTGGACTAATGAGATTTCGCAACCCAATTTTTTTCAGAATTACCGACTCTCATTACAAGGAGGACAATCACAAAGCAAGTATCTGGCAAGTTTGTCTTATCTCGGTAACAAGGATTTTATTAAAGGAAAATCAACCGATCGGATAACCTTAATGCTGAAGAATGAATATCGTCTTTTGCCATGGTTTTCGTGGGGAGTAACTTCAAAATCTGTGGCTAATTTTAATCAAAACTCAACTTATCCGTCATTCTCATCTGAATTTACCCGTTCGTCTTTACTCCCAGTTTATGCTCCCGACAATTCAGGTGTTCTCTTTGATTCACGAAATAGTTATGAAAAAAAAGGATCAAATCCTCTTTACCAAATGCAAGAAACTTGGGACGATAATATTGATTTAAATGAAGTTTTAACTACATATATAAATATTGACATTCTAAAAAACCTGAATTTTCATACTGATTGGTCTTTAAGTTTTGGTACACGCAGATACAGATATTTCCAATCAAAGGATTATTATAGAGAAGATGAAGCTATTGATCCAACAAAAAGTGGTATGATAATGTATGTGAGAACCTTAAATTTCAGTATAAATGGAAACAATTTTCTTACCTATAAAACAGATTTTTCAGAAATACACAAACTAAAAATTATGTTGGGTAATAATATTCAATCCTTTAATAGTGATTATAATGTTGCTCGATATGAGGGATTTCCAACAGATTACTTCCAATTAACAAACGCAAATACTCAAAAAGTTTATACCCAACAATCGGCAGGTATGGATGGATATCGATTCGTATCATTTTTTACCCGATTACAGTATTCTATAAAAGATAAATATTTCGCTGAAATTAATGCTCGCGCTGATGGAACTTCACGGTTTAATCCACTAAGAAGATGGGGATATTTTCCTGGTATTGGTCTAAGTTGGGTGATCAGCGATGAGCCTTTTTTTAAGAAAATGCCGAGATTAGACTATCTCAAAACTCGAGTGAGTTATGGATTGGTAGGAAATGCAGAAATGGGTAATTTTCCAGCACAATCAAGTGCCTATAATTGGGCTGAATACGCTGGAAGTCCCGGGTTTGTTTTTACCAATATCGGGAATCCTATGGTTTCATGGGAAAAACAAACTCAGATAAATGCAGGATTTAATGCCTCAGCATTTGAAAATAGAGTAACTCTCTCAATTGATTGGTATTCAAAAAGATGTAACGAATTATTGATTAATTACAATATCGGTTCATTTCAGGGTTATTTTTCTACAGATGTGACATTAAACACTGGAATTTTAAATAATTATGGAATAGATTTTAATATTACTACTAAGAATATTCAAGGCAAGTTTTCTTGGATAACTGATTTTAATATATCAAATTTCAGTTCAAAAGTAATACAACTTTCAACCCAACAAGATTATATTGAGAAAGGTGTAAATCGGGTTGTTGTAGGTCAGCCATTAGCTCTTTATTATTTGCCCTTATGGGCAGGAGTTGATCCTGTAACAGGACATGAAATGATATATGAGGCAATCGGACAAGAAAATTCAAGAGAATTAACAGGAAATGTGTTAGATGCCGAAGCAATGAATTTAGCAACATATAATCAGAACAGAGTATTGATTAAAGACAAAACGCCCTATCCTAAATTCTACGGTGGTATAACTAATACTTTTAATTATAAAAACTTTGAATTGTCATTTTTGATTTATTTTCAATACGGAAATTGGCTATATCATAGTGGATTAAGAAGAGGAAGCTATATTTCCACTTATGATATTGATAATAAATACACTGTTTTAAATGAACATTGGTCGAGTGAAAATCCAAATTCCAATGTGCCTTTACTGTATAATTCACAAATGTCAGGAAGAGAAAATTCGAGATATTTAGTAGATGGTTCATACCTGAGATTACGCAATATCGACCTAAGGTATTCCTTTTCAAAAAATGTTTGCAAGTTGATAAACGCTCAATCTGTTCGATTGTTCTTCCAAGCACAAAATGTATTGACAATCAGTAATTTTATAAATGGAGATCCTGAAGTATCCTCTGGTTCATCGGGTTCCGAAGCGAATATTACCCCCGGCATTATAGGAAGTAATTTTGGAATAATGACTTTTAATTTGGGGTTTAATTTTGAGTTCTAATAAGAAATCAGTACTTTTATACCCCAATTTGAAAAAATAATACATGACCAAAATTGATAGTCAGGATTTATGGAGACGTATACAAGAAAATGATGATCTGAATGCATTTCAGATTCTTCATGCTTCATACTATCCAAAATTGTGTGATTTTGTTTTTTCATATCTTAAAGAAAAGGAATCTTGCGAAGAAGTTGTTTCAGATGTTTTTGTATCAATATGGCAAAAAAGAAAAGAACTTCTGAATATTCGCAATATTCAATCATACCTATACACTTGTTCCAAAAATCAGTCAATTGATTTAATTCGAAAAAATGCCATTCGAATTCAATCGGACACAAATTGCTTCGAAATTGAGATTGCAGATATAGATACAAATCTATTAACTCCCTTAGAAATGAAGGAGTTTAGAGAACATTTACAAGAAGCAATAAACGAATTACCTCCTCAATGTCAACTAATTTTTAAAATGTTGATCAACGATCAATTATCCTATAAAGAAATAGCTGAAATAATGAATCTGTCTCGCAAAACAGTAGAAGCACAAATAACTATTGCCTATAAAAAATTGACTTTGATATTAAAAAAGATTTATTTAGCGAGTTTTTTTATTTTTTTATTCTTCTTCTTTTAAGGCAAACCTAAATACTAATCGTCATATTATCAAAAGATTGTTATTAGTGTTTTTCGGTATAAAAAAAATTGTGTTATTAGTTAAGTTTAAAAATGAAAAAGAAAGAAAAAAAAACGGAAGATTATCTTCTCGGGGTAAAATTCAAACCGAATCTGGTTCTGAATCAATATGAGGTCGATGCCTCTTTTAAAAAAATAAAAGAGCGCATAGAATTGACAACTTCACCTGAAATTAAACATTCGATAAAAAGGATTAATCTGTTTTCGACAATTATTTTCAGAGTAGCAAGCTCATTTGCGCTTTTATTGACATTGGGGTTTTTAGGGTATAATTATTATAATGATCATCAACAAATCATTATAGCGAATAATGCTGATTTAGTAAAATTCACATCTTTACCTGATGGTTCAAAAGTGTGGTTAAGGAGTAAATCATCAATTGCTTATCACCCAAGTTATAATAAAAACAGGAATATCGAGTTAAAAGGAGAGGCTCTTTTTGAAGTTACTAAGGACAAATCTCACCCTTTTACAGTTGAAACAAAATTGGGTAATATTACCGTTTTAGGTACAGTCTTTTCTGTTAGAGCAAACGAGAATGAACAATTCACCAAAGCTTTACTAAAGGAGGGCAGCATAAAATTTACAGTTAATAATGGCGATAATGAAGTAATACTTAAACCCGGCGAAGAAGCTGTTCATGTTGAGGGTGCAAATAATATTGAAGTTAAAAAAGTCGACAATATTGACAAACAATTAGCTTGGCAAAGTCATAAATACAGTTTTAATAACGAACCTTTATCCGAGATTATAGCTGTAATTGCCGATGCTTTCAACAAAAAAATTAAAATTCAAGATAGAAACCTTGAAAAACAAAGATTTACTTTAAAATTCAATAGAAACGAATCTTTTACTAAGATTCTAGATATTTTATCGGATGTGGCGAAATTCAAATACCGACAAGAGAACGGTATTTACATTATTGAAAAACTCTAAAAAAAAGCTTCAGAAATCTGAAGCTTTTTTTTACTTTGGTTTAAGGTTATTATTACTTATATGCTTCATATTGAGCGCAAATGTATGTGCACTTGAAAAATAAAGTGTACTTTTGACAAATGAATAATTGAATGCCATTACGATGAAAAAGGCAATCAAATTGAAGTCTGAAAATTTGGGATTAAATCGTAGCAACAAATTTTACAACAAATATAACGTATTGATATGTAGCTAATAAAACGGATAAGGTTCACAACCCGAGCCTACTAGAAGAAGAAATAAATTATCTCTTAACTCAGAGAAAGTGGTAAGATTATAGCTTAATAATATCTCTTTTTAATTGACATTCAATATAATGATGTCAAACTTTCTTTTTATTTGTTTTGCTGTAATTTTTATAAATAAATTGGTATTTGAGTATTTGGTAATTCCAAAAATATGTCTTACTTTTGCAAAAGGAATAATTGCATACTACTACAAAGTCAAAGACAGACAAATTGAAATTTGAAAATTTGGGACTAAATCGTAGCAACTAATTTTACAACAAATATAACGTACTGATATGTAGCGGCAATAGAGGTTAGGTTCGAATCCCTCAACGCCCACAATAAAAGGTCGATCATTAATTTGTTCGACCTTTTTTAATTCATATTATGGCTACTATCTATATTTTATATTCCCCAAAAACGGATACTTATTATGTTGGATCGACAGGGAATTTAAATGATAGATTAAATCGTCATAATACCGGAAGAAGTACTTATACAAAAAGAGGAATTCCATGGGTTATTGTATATGAAAAAGAATACGATACAAAATCTGAGGCTTATCAAGCTGAAATGTATATAAAATCTCAAAAAAGCAGAAAATATATTGAAGATTTAATCGCTCATTACAAAGTTTAGCTCAGCTGGTTCTTGGCATTCCGATGCATCGGAAGGGTCGGGGGTTCGAATCCCTCAACGCCCACAATAGGTTAAGCCTAAAAGCGACACCTTTAAGACAAACCCTACAAAATCAACGTTTTGTAGG
>JAAFGX010000034.1 GCA_010365115.1 Paludibacter sp. | reverse complement strand
AATTTCAATTATTGAGCACTACAGATTTATATTCATGTTAAATCCAAATGCTTAATTTTAAAAGAATGAGACTTTATACAGTACACTCATTAATAGATTTTGCTAATTCATTGCGAAGTTTTTTTGGTTCCGGCTTTCTCAAAACTTTATTGAGAAACCTAAACCGCTTTGAATTATACCAAACCGAATATCATAATACAGATCGTTTTGGGCAATAGGAGTCAAACGATTAAAGGTATCTATGGACTTTTTCACATTATTGTTGGCTGTACTTGCAATGGGAATGGCAACAACTAAAACACCACAACCAACAGCAGCCAATGTCCAGTTGGGATTTCCACCTCCTAATAATGTGCCCAGTGGATATCCGATTAAAGCACCGCCTACAAAACCCATTACATTAAGAAGTCCGGATGTGCTTTTGGCTTTGTTTAAATACTCAAGAGATTTAGCATTCTTTTGAACAATAAAGCTCAGCCTATCCATGGTCAAATTTTCTCCTTTGTACATGTATTTGGTCACCCCGTTAAGTTTCATCAGTTGAATAGTATCAATTATTGCAATCTGAGCTACTGGCGCTACACTATCATTCATCCATTCCGTCATCGGAGTAATGGAAGGATCAGTAGGCGTTATTTTATAAATATTTGCAACTATTTGATGGCACGAACTTGACATTCCTGGCAATTGATGAGTCAGGATACGAATGGTATTGCCACCCGCCTTACGGGCTTCGAGTTTGGCTGCATTAAGCACCGATTCGTAATCGCAACGAGTAGAAAATCCGCTATCGGTCACTCTCACTTCGCCCAGCAACTCTGAATTTGAAGGAACTTCTTCATTTATTTCAATGATATTTACTTCCTGTGTACTATCTGCCAAAGGGTAGTTTTTGGTAATGGATGTAGTAATTTTTGGAGAACAAGAACTTAAAAACAAAACCACTAGTGTAACTAAAAATGCTGTTTTCTTCATCTGATATCAATTGCAATATTATTGTATTTATTGCCAATAAATTGGCAGGAATTATTTGCAGAATTAACCATCCAGTATTCTGAAATCATTATGTTCTCAATGAGATAAAATCTGGATTAAAAAAAGTATGACACGCACAACTCCTAGTCATTTTTTTCGACCGCAAATATAAACATTCTTTTCAAACAATTAACCTAATAAACAGAATGAAGATAAATAAAAATTAAATTCCCCGATACGCATCAGCCTATCGGGGAATTTCAATTATCTTGATTCTTGGCTCTTGGCTCTTGATTCTAAAAATCTTATTTAGCCATTTGAATAGCTACAGCCACCTGTACGGTTGCTCCAACCATTGGGTTATTACCCATTCCAATGAATCCCATCATTTCCACGTGAGCTGGAACTGAAGAAGAACCTGCAAATTGAGCATCACCGTGCATACGTCCCATAGTATCAGTCATACCATAAGAAGCAGGACCTGCACCCATATTATCAGGGTGAAGCGTACGTCCGGTACCACCACCAGAAGCTACAGAGAAGTATTTTTTACCTTGTTCGATACATTCTTTTTTGTATGTACCGGCTACAGGGTGTTGAAAACGAGTTGGGTTAGTTGAGTTACCAGTAATCGATACGTCAACACCTTCGGCACGCATAATAGCCACACCTTCGCGAACGTCGTCGGCACCGTAACATTTTACAGCTGCACGTGGTCCGTCAGAATAAGCTTTGGTACGAACTACAGCAAGGTCGCCAGTTGCATAATCAAATTCAGTCTGAACATAAGTAAAACCGTTGATACGTGAAATGATCATGGCTGCATCTTTTCCAAGACCGTTCAGGATAACTCGTAATGGTTCGTTGCGAACTTTATTAGCCGACAAAGCGATACCAATGGCACCTTCGGCAGCAGCAAACGATTCGTGTCCGGCAAGGAAAGCGAAACATTTGGTTTCGTTGCGAAGCAACATAGCAGCCAGGTTTCCATGACCAAGACCCACTTTGCGGTCTTCGGCAACAGAACCAGGGATACAGAAACACTGCAATCCGATACCGATAGCTTCGGCAGCATCAGCAGCAGTAGTACAACCTTTTTTGATAGCAATAGCTGCACCTACAACGTAAGCCCATTTTGCGTTTTCGAATGCGATATTTTGGATTGATTCACATATTGCATAAGGATCAATATTTTTAGCCGCACATATAGCTTTGGCTTCGTCGATATCTTTGATACCGTATGTATTAAGAGCCGCATTGACTTTGTCGATACGACGGTCGTAACTTTCAAATAATGGCATATTTTTAAAATTTGAAGATAAGTAAATTTGAAGATTTGATAATTAATTGCGAATAGTTCAATTAGACAAGAGTTTATAAACTATAAACTAACGACTACAAACTATTAACTACTCTTGTCTTGGATCGATATATTTCGCTGCGTTATCAAAGCGACCGTATTTGCTGGTCGATTTTTTCAATGCTTCGTTAGCATCCACGCCTTTTTTGATCAAGTCCATCATCGGTCCGAAACGTACGAATTCGTATCCGCAAGCTTCACCGTCTTCGTCCAACGCCATGCGGTTGATATAACCTTCAGCCATTTCCAGATAACGAACACCTTTTGAATTGGTGCTGAACATAGTTCCAACCTGCGAGCGCAAGCCTTTACCTAAATCTTCCAAGCCGGCTCCGATAGGAAGTCCACCTTCAGAGAATGCCGATTGGGTACGACCGTAAACAATTTGAAGAAACAATTCACGCATTGCTACGTTGATGGCATCACAAACCAAGTCAGTGTTCAACGCTTCAAGGATTGTTTTTCCGGTAAGAATTTCGGCAGCCATAGCAGCAGAGTGAGTCATACCAGAGCATCCGATGGTTTCAACCAACGCTTCTTCAATAATACCTTCTTTAACGTTCAAAGTCAGTTTGCAGGCACCTTGTTGAGGTGCACACCAACCCACACCGTGAGTCAAACCTGAAATGTCTTTTATTTCTTTCGATTTTACCCATTTGCCTTCTTCAGGAATGGGCGCAGGACCGTGGTTAGGGCCTTTTTTTACAACACACATGTGTTCTACTTCGTGCGAATAAATCATACTTTTCTTGTTTAATTAATATAATATTTATTTTGAAATTATGCTGTTTGAATTCGACCGCAAAAGTACACTTTTTTTACCGTTTATCAAAGAATATCACTGACTAAACTGTCTCTTAATCCGAACATTTATGTATCTTTGTTGTTAACACAATGAGGGGATTATTAAAAATATTTCTATTCATCCAGATAAATATGAGAATATGATAAACTTTTACAAGATAACGAGTGTGGACGATCCGTTTTTCGGTGAATTTTACAAATTGTACAGTAACTCCTTTCCTGCCTCCGAACGGAGAAGCTGGGGAGGTCTGGACCTAGAATTGAAATTCGAAAAAAGATTTTGCGCACATGCATTGATTCAAAACGATCAATTTGTGGGGCTTTTCAATTATTGGACTTTCGATCGATTTTTCTATGTTGAACATTTAGCCATATCTCCTGTTTTCAGAAATCAGAAGATAGGCACTAATGCTATGGAAATTTTCAAAAGTCAGGTTTCACTTCCCATTGTAATTGAGGTAGAAATGCCAAGCAATTCGGAAGCCATTAATCGCATCCGGTTTTACGAGGATCTTGGTTTCAAAGTAATATCACATTATTACGCCCAGCCGCCTTACGAGGGGACAGCTTTTTTATTGCCTATGATATTAATGAGTTCCAATTATCATTTTGCCAATACGCATTTTGAGCTCATCAAAAATACATTATATAATGATGTATATCATTTTGAATCTTAAAGTATAGCGAATAACAATGACTTATTATGAGTTAACATACACTTCCAACAAAGTAACTTCGCTGTGCGGAATCAAATTCAATTCGTCGATGCTGGCAGGGATTAGAATGGTATCGCCTTTATTCACAACAACCTTTTCACCGTCACAATCTATTACAAAATCTCCTTCGATACACATATAAGATACAAACGAATCCATTGCTACATAATTACGTGCCAATGGTTCATTAAAGCGAATGATATTTGTAGTGAAATACTCACAACTTACCAACGGAGTTACTTCATTCACACTGGCATTATAAACCGTTTTGGGCTGAACTGAAGCATTGAAATTTATAACATCCAACGCTTGTTCTGTATGAAGTTCCCGCTCATTTCCATTGTCATCGGTACGTTTGTAATCATAAATCCGATATGTAATATCGCTGCTTTGCTGGATTTCTGCTACCACCACTCCTTTTCCAATGGCGTGTACTAATCCGGCTGGAATAAAGAACACATCGCCTTTTTGTATCTTAACTTTTTGAAGCAAATCTTCAACTTTGTCATTTTCCAACGCAATAAGATATTCATCTTTATCGCAATCTTTGCTAAAACCAACAATCAGCTCCGCGCCTGCTTCGGCATCAACCACATACCACATTTCTGTTTTTCCGTACGAATCGTGCCTTACTGCTGCTACTTCATCGCCGGGATGAACCTGAATAGAGAGATTTTCGTTGGCATCAATCAGTTTAAAAAGCAATGGGAAAGACAAACCGTATTCGTCGAATATCTTATCGCCTAAAAGTTCGCCCATGTATATTTCTATCAGTTCAGTCAGGTTGTTTCCGGCCAAGAAACCATTTGTAACCACCGACTCGTCGCCTTCGTAACCAGAAAGTTCCCAGCTTTCACCCAATTTATCGGTTTCGGCTGCTTTGTTGAATAATGATTTGAGTTTTGTACCTCCCCAGATTTTATCTTTGAGGATGGGGCTGAATTTTAAAGGATAAAGCATGATATGTATTGTTTAAATTTGAATATTTAATAATGGTGTATGCATCTAAACAAATGAACAATTAATAAATGATCATTTCTGATATCTAATAATTGTTCAAAGTAGTTTTTGATTTATTGTTAATTATAAACCGATTTTTTTTGCAAGTTACTCTGAGATTTTAAAATCCACTGAAAAACATGTTTATTCTCATTGGCGAATAGGTATTTTTTCCACTTCGAACGGTAACTGCACTCATCAAAAATTGAGGTTTAACTTCTATAACATTCCCCTTTGCATCTTGTTTTACCCGGACAGGCACTAGCATCATATTAAGATATTCTTCTGGGTTTGTATTGTTTTTGAGTTCAGTTGAAACTATTTTAGCAATGTCTAAAGTATAGATATTTTTCGAATTGGAAAATTTTCCGATAACTGCATTACTTTCAGTTGGAAGTTTGTTTTTCTTGAAGAAATCATCTACTTCCGTTTCTTTAATCAACATCACGTACTGCACTATTGGCATTGCTAGTGTTGCCAGATCGACATCAACAACTTCAACATTCAACAAAGCACTGTTAAACATCCTGTTTTTTCCTAACAATACATTATCTATGCGCTCCTTCATCCTTTTCAAAGGCAGTTTGACGCGTGTTTGAATATTTGCCGGAGAAGCAATGTAATTTACACTATCGAGTTGTTTTACCATAGTGTTTCTATCAGAATGCACAAAGCGGTTTACCTGACGAACTTCTGTATTGGCTGGAAATTGCAATACACTATTGATGATAGTATCTTTTCCATTTTTCAAAACAGTATAGTGATAATAATAGTCTAAATTAACACGCGCTATATTCAAAATAGTTGATGCTCCAAAATTGGCAGTTATGTACATACCTTTGAAAAAATTGGCAAACTTACTTTCGCTTTGATAGTTGCTATCTACCGCAAACCGCTGCACAAAATCATTAGACAATTTAAAATCAATTGAATTGGCACTTACTCGGGTTCCGGTTGCATCTTTTGCAGTAAATATTTTTTGTCCTAATTTTATGGATTTATCGGTATAATCATTGGGGTCAAGATTAGAAGGATAGGGCGTACTGTAATCAAATGTTTTTTCAGTCATCTCATAAATACTCACATCCAAAGGAGAATAACTATCTCCAAACCACGATCGATAAAACAATGTTACCACTGCAGAATCGGCAACGTATCTGGGAGGATATTTAAAACCCACAGGACAATTTACCTGTGCAAAAATATCGGCTTGTGTAGAACCGTATTTTTCATTGTAAAAAGTACCCAACAATAATGAATCCTGTCTTGAATATATATAATCAACAAATACATTTTCAGTCGTAACATAAAATGCATCAGTTCCTATTTTTATTTCATCTGACTTCGGTTGAATTCCTGTTCCTATGGTAGTTATGTCATCAACACAAGAAAAAGAGAATAATGCTACAAGTATGAGTAGAATAAATGATGGTGATTTCATGTAAAAAATGAAAAAGAATGACTAATGTGTTTTGAGAACTGAAATTTGATAATAACTTTTAAAGGCTGTCGTAAAATTGTACGTATGCGTCTGCATAATCATTTTCATTCTGATATGGTAAGAATTTTACGCCATTAGACTCAATGTATTTCAGAACATCCTCGTTAACGTTAGGACTTGATTGAATGACTGCATCAGAATGATCGATAGCTAGCTTAGATAATGCCACAAAATCGATCACTTTATCTTTTACCTGAACAACATGTTTATTTTCAATTCCTTCGAGTAACAATCTTTCGGCAAATAAACTTCTGAACGGCTTTTTAAAATCATCGTTAAATATGGAATAAACCACTTTTGAATGTTTAAAAAAGGGATCATCGTTAAAGGCTTTTTTAATGTACAAAGGGGCTAAAGCGGTCATCCAACCCTGGCAATGAATAACATCGGGAGTCCAGCGCAATTTTTTCACTGTTTCCATCACACCTCTTACAAAAAAGATAGTTCGTTCATCATTATCTTCGTATTCTTCGCCATTCTCATCGGCAATTGTATTTTTACGATGAAAATAATCATCGTTATCAATAAAATACACCTGCATGCGAGCCGATTGAATTGATGCCACCTTGATAATTAAAGGGTGATCGGTATCGTCAATGATTAAATTCATTCCTGATAAACGAATCACTTCGTGAAGTTGATTTCTGCGTTCGTTTACAGCTCCGAATTTTGGCATAAATGTCCGTGTTTCACGTCCGCGATCTTGCACTGCCTGTGGAAGGAATCTACCCATGTTCGCCAACTCTGATTCCGGTAAATAAGGAAATATCTCTTGCGAGATATACAATACTTTAGTAACTTTTTTCATGCTTTTTATAATCCGATGCTTATAAGCTCAGTTTCGGTATGCAAAGATATATAAAAAAAATCGGATATAAACAAGACGTGAATCCTTAAATGTTAAGTAGACTTATCATATAAATATCTTCTACAAAAAGAATAAACAGGAGTATTTATTCTATGTGTCAAATAATCAGAAACTTAATCGGGCATCCACATTTTAAGGTTCGAACAAATGTATTTACTAATTATAAAAGTTTAACCTAGAAATATTTAGTTTGTAAGAACAATTAAAATCAACCAATATCCCTTTAATATTTACAATAATTATAAGTAAGTAAAAGAATATCTGTAATTAATTTGAATGAATATACAAATAAGTTTCACTACTTTTGCAGCCGATTTTTAAAGGCATAATCGTGTTTAGTTTTCATAGCAAATACAATACACAAAATGATAATAGTACAATCAATTTCTAAATTAAATGCTGAAATAGAAGCACTTAAATCCGCAAGAAAAACAATCGGCTTCGTTCCAACCATGGGTGCATTGCATAAAGGACACATAGAACTGGTAAGCCGAAGTGTAAAAGAAAATAACTGTAGTGTAGTCAGCATTTTTGTTAACCCAACGCAGTTCAACAACCCTGTCGACTTAGAAAAATACCCACGGGATTTAAATCGTGACATTGAATTACTGGACAAGGCAGGTTGCGATATTATTTTTGCTCCCGAAGCTAAAGAAATGTATAATTCCGAGGAATTAAATAACAATTTCGAATTCGATTTTGGCGGACTGGACAAGGTCATGGAAGGGCAGTTTCGTCCCGGACATTTTAATGGAGTTGTTCAGATTGTAAGCAAACTATTCAAATTGGTTCAGCCAGATAAAGCTTACTTTGGAGAAAAAGATTTTCAGCAGCTTTCTATCATTCATCGAATGGTAGATGTACTGAATTTTCGGGTCGAAATTATAGATTGTCCAATTGTTCGTGAGGAAAGCGGACTGGCCATGAGCAGCCGAAACGAACGCCTAACAGCCACACAACGTAAAAAAGCAGTTGAAATATCGAAAGTTCTGTTCGAAAGTCGTAACTTTGTTCCGAAATTAAGTCCCGGAGAACTAAAAAATTGGGTTCTAGAGAAAATTAACGCAGTTGATGAACTGGAAGTAGAATACTTCGAAATTGTATACGCTACTACTTTACAAACCATTGACAAATGGACAACGCCTGCTGTTGGTTGTGTAGCCGTTTTTTGCGGAGAAGTAAGATTAATTGATAATATCAGATATAAATAACAGTTGATAATTGATACTTGACAGTTAACAAATAAATTTAGTATTTGACTGACTTTCAACTTTCAACTTTCAACTTTCAACTTAATATATTTATGTTAGTTCACGTATTAAAATCAAAGATTCATAGAGTGTCCATAACGGAGGCGAATTTGAATTATATTGGAAGCATAACTATTGATATGGATTTAGTAGATGCTGCCAACATGTTTCCAAACGAAAGAGTCAGCATTGTAAATAACAATAATGGCGAACGGTTTGATACTTATGTTATTCCCGGCGAACGGGGTTCAGGCATTATATGCATGAATGGTGCTGCTGCACGCAAAGTTCAACCGGGTGATGTGATTATAATTCTTGCATTTGCCATGATGGAAATGGAAGAGGCCAAAACGTTCAAACCAATCATCATTTTCCCCGACACCGCTACAAATAAGCTAGTTTAATGAGTTTGTAAAGTTCTTAATGTTTGAAAGTTTATAAAGTTATTTTGATTTCTAACGATATCATTTATAAACTCATTTATTCGACTCCTTTATAAACTTTATGAACTTGAAAAACTTTTTACTTGAAAACATGAAAGTCGTAATTATAAAATACAATGCAGGCAATATTCGTTCGGTGCTTTTTGCATTAGAACGAATAGGTGTGAATGCTATTGTAACCGACAATCACGAAGAAATTCGATCAGCTGACCGAGTGATATTTCCCGGAGTTGGCGAAGCTTCATCGGCTATGAAATATTTGAAAGAAAAAGGGTTAGATAAACTCATTTGTTCCCTCAAACAACCTGTTTTAGGAATTTGTCTTGGAATGCAGCTTATGTGCTCGCATTCTGAGGAAAACAACACAACCTGCCTTGGTATTTTCGAACAAAACGTGAAACTATTTCCAATAGCAGGAATGAAAATTCCTCAAATTGGCTGGAATAATATTTCAAACTTAAAAACGGGTCTTTTCGAGGGAGTTGCCGAAAATGCATACATGTATTTTGTACATAGTTACTTTGTTGAAAATTGCAATAATTCCATTGCAACAACCGATTATATAGAATTGTACAGTTCGGCGGTTCACAAAGATAATTTTTATGCTGTACAATTTCACCCTGAAAAATCCGGCGAAGCAGGCCAAAAGATTCTTGAAAATTTTATAAGTGGAGAGTTGATTAATTGATAATTAATAATTAAGATTTAATAACTTGACTATTATTTAAAATTCTACCCACTTTATAAACTTTACCAACTTTATAAACTTTAAGAACTTTACAAACTTTAAAAACTTTAAAAACTTTACCAACTAAAAAAATAATGACTTTTGAAATTCAGCATACCGATCCAACAACAAATGCACGAGCAGGTAAAATAACTACAGATCACGGCGTTATCGAAACGCCTATTTTTATGCCGGTGGGTACGGTAGCATCTGTAAAAGCTGTTCATCAACATGAACTTAAAGAAGACATTAAAGCTCAGATTATACTCGGAAACACGTATCATTTGTATTTGCGACCGGGGATGGACACCATGGAAAAAGCTGGCGGACTGCATAAATTCAACGGTTGGGATGGACCATTATTAACTGATAGTGGTGGCTTTCAGGTTTTTTCATTATCCGACAATAGAAAATTAAAAGAGGAAGGTGCCACATTTCGTTCTCATATAGATGGCAGCAAACATTTGTTTACTCCCGAGAATGTTGTTGACATTCAGCGAATTATTGGAGCAGACATCATTATGGCTTTTGATGAATGTACGCCGGGGACGGCAGATTATCAATATGCTAAAAAATCGATGGAAATGACACATCGTTGGTTGGATAGAGGATTAAAGCATTTCGACGAAACAGAACCTAAATATGGACATTCACAAAGTTATTTCCCTATTGTTCAGGGATGTATTTATCCTGATTTACGTCGACAGTCAGCAGAATTCATTGCTTCGCAAAACAGGGATGGAAACGCAATTGGTGGATTGGCGGTAGGTGAACCTACCGAGAAAATGTATGAAATGATAGAAGTGGTGAACGAAATACTTCCGAAGGATAAACCACGTTATTTAATGGGTGTAGGAACACCCCAAAATATTCTGGAAGGAATTGAACGAGGAATAGATATGTTTGATTGCGTAATGCCAACTAGAAACGGAAGAAATGGCATGCTTTTCACTTCACAGGGAATTATAAACATACGAAACGAAAAATGGAAAAATGATTTTTCTCCGGTAGATGAATTTGGGACTTCCTATGTCGATAGTTTTTATTCAAAAGCGTATCTTCGTCATTTATTTATCAGCAAAGAATTGTTAGCTATGCAAATTGCCTCCATTCACAACCTTGCTTTTTATCTTTGGCTGGTGGGCGAAGCACGAAAACATATTCAGGCAGGCGATTTCACAAACTGGAAAAAAGGAATGATAGAACAAGTAAGTAGAAGACTTTGAGTTTATAAAGTTTAAAGTTAGAAAGTTTTTAAAGGATATTTGACTTTATGAACTTTATGAACTTTATAAACTTTATAAACTTTATGAACTTTATAAACTTTATAAACTCAAAAAATGAAATTCAATTATCAAAAACTTGGTTTGAAACGAATTGATACATATATCATCAAGAAGTTTTTGGGAACTTATTTCTTTTCCATTATACTAATTATTAGTATCTCTGTCGTATTTGATTTAACAGAGAAAATGGATAATTTTTTTGAACACGATGCGCCATTAAAAGAAATTGTTTTTCAATATTATCTCAATTTCATTCCATTCTATATGAATATGTTCAGTCCGCTGTTCACATTCATTGCCGTAATATTCTTTACTTCGAAAATGGCAACCAACACCGAAATTATTGCCATCCTGGCAAGTGGTGTCAGTTTCCGACGGTTAATGGTTCCATATTTACTGTCAGCATTGGTTATTTCAATAATATCGTTTACCGTTGGGGGCTACATTATCCCTAATGGAAATAAAATAATGCTTACATTTGAAGACAAATATGTTCGGAAAATAAAAAAAGATAATGCCCGTAACGTGCAAATGGAAGTAGAGAAAGGCGTTATCATGTACATCGAACGGTATGAAATTTCGAACAATACTGGTTACCGTTTTTCCTTAGAAAAATTTAACGGTAAAACCCTGACATCACGATTAACAGCCCAAACCATTTCGTGGGATTCGGCATATAACTGGAAAATAACCGATTACTTGCAGCGCGACTTTAAAGGGATGCGCGAAAGCATTTCTAAAGGAACGACTAAGGACACAACTATCATGGTTCAACCTGAGGAATTCTTTATTACTTATGCTGAAGCGGCTCAAATGAGCAATCCTCAACTAAGCAAATACCTAATAAAACAAAGGGAACGAGGTGTTGGGAACATTCAGGGATTTGAAGATGAATACTACAAAAGATTTTCAATGCCTTTGGCTGCATTTATTATGACCTTAATCGGCGTTTCACTTTCCTCACGAAAAGTGCGCGGAGGTATGGGACTTCATCTAGGAATAGGATTGGCTCTCAGCTCGTTGTATATCTTATTTTCTACAATGTCAACCACCTTTTCGGTAAGTGGAGTTATGTCTGCTTTTGCTGCAGTTTGGTTACCAAATTTAGTTTTCCTGGTGGTAGGAATTTATTTATACATTAAAGCACCTAAGTAATTGATAATTAACAATTCGTAATTACCAATTAGTAGACGATGCTTGCTTTGTTCCCCTTTAGCACCTAAACTCTCAAATTTGTTTATTTTTTGGCACACTATAAATTATTTTTACGCACTTTAAAAGTTGCAATTAATAGATAATAAAGTTAATATAATAATTTTAAAACAGAAAAATATCTTTATTGATTTCAAAGGAAAATTATTTTCAATTACTTTTTAGGTCGCTTTCTTGGTTCTTTTGTCTAACATCTTGGTTCTTGGTTCTTGGTTCTTGGTTCTTGGTTCTTGGTTCTTGGTTCTCCCGCTTAGGCGGGATGTCGAATACTCCATTGGTTCTGGCACTTCCAAGTTAGGAGGTTAGGGGTCTATAATTAACAGTGATATAAAAGCCATTTTCAAGTAATTTGAAAATGGTTTTTTTGTTTATCGGATAATTGAACAAAACACTTCACAAATCAGTTAATTCATCAAACAGAGTTTAACTTTAAAATTTGAAATTTATGAATTATCTTGAACAATTAAAAAACTACACAAAAGTTGTGGCCGACACCGGCGATTTTGCATCCATTTCTGCGTACAAACCCGCCGATGCCACCACAAACCCTTCTCTAATTTATGCTGCCTCAATGGACGCAAAGTACAGTGCATTGATTGACGATGCCATTATGTATGCAAAAAAAGAAACAAGTGATAAATCTATGCAACTCAGCAAAGCAATGGACAAGCTGGCTGTGAATTTTGGGCTTAAAATCCTGGAAATAGTTCCCGGTAGAGTCTCCACCGAAGTTGATGCACGTCTCTCGTTCGACACAGAAGCCACTATTGCTAAAGCACATCAATTGATTGCACTTTATGAATCAAACGGTATTTCGCGAGAACGTATATTGATAAAAGTAGCATCTACATGGGAAGGAATTAACGCTGCAGAAAAGCTTGAAAAAGAAAAAATCCACTGCAACCTGACTTTGTTATTCTCAAAAGCACAAGCTATTCGATGCGCCGAAGCTAAAGTCACATTGATTTCTCCATTTGTAGGCAGAATTCTCGACTGGCACAAAAAAGACAGAGGTGTTTCTTCCATTCCGGCAAATGAAGATCCCGGGGTGAATTCAGTAACTGAGATTTACCATTATTATAAGAAATATGATTACAAAACCATCGTTATGGGAGCCAGTTTCCGAAACATGGAAGAGATTGTTGCACTCGCAGGTTGCGATGCATTGACTATTTCGCCTACGTTACTTAAAGAACTGGAAAATACAGAAGGTGAATTGACCCAAAAATTGAAAATAGAAGATTCAAAGAAAATGTACATTCCTCATGTTCGCGTGGACGAAAAAACATTCCGATGGATGATGAATGAAGATGCTATGGCCACCGAAAAATTGGCTGAAGGTATTAGAAAATTTACGGAAGATTTAATTAAACTTGAGAAACACATTGCTGCTTTGCTTTAGAATTCATTCAGTTGTAAACAGTAGTGAAAAATAAAATTATTTTTCACTACTGTTTGTCTTTTACATTCGTGTATAAATGATGTTTAGTATGCATTTTCTATTGGTGTTTATTTATAAATTAGAGGCCTTTTAGCAACAGAATAATTAGTCATAAAAATACTAAAATACAAAGGTTCAAAAAGTTGAAATAGAATTCACAAATGAAACCTGACGATATTAGTAGATAACCATTATCTTATTTCTCGATTTATTGCAAATAATGGGTGGTAATTTCAGCTATTTTCTTAAATTTGCGGTTCAAAAGCTATCATACAAAAGATGATGAGTTATCAAATCTTTTAGTTGAATTAAATCTTAAAAAACACAGTATGACAATCCGCCAACTTACAGTTTTCTTAGAGAACAAAACAGGTCATTTAAACCAAGTTCTAACCATTCTGGCCAAAAATAACATCAATATTATTGCGCTAACCATGGCCGATTCGAACGACTATGGAATTCTACGCGCTATTGTTTCCGATCCTGAAAAAGCATTAATTGCTCTTAAAAATGAGCATTTTACAGTTCGCATACACAGTATTATTTCTCTCGAAATGGATGCTGCACCAGGCTCTATGTCAGATATCCTCGATCTGTTTACGGAAGCAGACATTTGCATTGAATACGTTTATGCTTTTAGTTTTGGAAGTAAATCAATTCTAATTCTTCGAACTGATAATTCAGAAAAAGCGCTGGAGATAATCTATAAAAACGGATTGAAAATGATTAGTGAGGAGGAACTTAGACAACCCCTAACCCCTAAAGGGGAACAATAAATGTACAATTTTAAATTTATGTAAATTTCAAACAGCTCCACAAAGCCTCCTTCAGGGGGTTGGCGGTAAATAATAGAATTATGATTTGGAACAATGAAATTGAATGCATGAAACGCGAAGATATGCGGGCATTGCAAAGTGAACAATTGAATAAATTAGTGAATCACGTTTATACTAATGTGGCTTTTTATCGGCGTAGAATGGACGAAATGGGTGTAAAACCATCAGACATTCAATCGATTGACGACATTGTAAAATTACCATTTACTTACAAAACGGATTTGCGCGACAATTATCCGTACGATTTATTTGCTGTTCCCATGAAAGACATTGTGCGGGTACATGCCTCAAGCGGAACAACCGGAAAACCTACCACAGTGGGGTATACCAAAAACGATATTGAAAATTGGCGCGAAGTAGTGGCCCGCTGTTTAACGATGGCGGGAATTTCATCCGATGATATTATGCAGGTTTCGTACGGTTATGGATTATTTACTGGAGGATTGGGCGTACATTATGGTGCTGAAACACTTGGATGTACAGTAGTTCCAATTTCGGGAGGAAACACCAGGAGACAGTTGCAATTGATGTCCGATTTTGGATCAACAGTGCTGGCATGTACCCCTTCGTACGCACTTCATTTGGGCGATGCGCTGGAAGAATATGGCTACACATTGGCAGATATGAAGCTAAAAATTGGGATTTTTGGTGCAGAACCATGGACTGAAAATATGAGAATTGAACTGGAAAAGAAATTGGGAATTAAGGCATACGACATTTACGGACTGAGCGAAATTATGGGTCCGGGAGTTGCTAATGATTGTACTCATCATGTCGGTTTACACGTTCATGAAGATCATTTTTATCCTGAAATTGTTCATCCCGACACAAAAGAAACCCTTGCTGATGGAACAGAAGGAGAATTGGTTTTCACAACGCTTACCAAAGAAGGAATTCCACTTCTGCGCTACAATACCCGTGACCTTTCTACACTTAACCGTGAAACTTGCGAATGTGGACGAACATTGGTACGCATGAAGAAAATTACCGGACGCAGCGACGATATGTTGATTATTCGAGGTGTAAATCTTTTTCCATCTCAAATTGAACATGTACTGCTCGAAATGGGAGAAACCAGTGCACATTACATGCTTTATGTGGATAGAGAAAACAACCTGGACACGCTGGAATTGAAAGTGGAACTGGATGAATCGAAATTGACCGACACCATTCGTGATTTGCAAAATCTTTCGAATAAAATTTCACATGCATTAAACAGTGCTATCGGTTTGAGCGTAAAAGTGACTCTGGTGGAGCCCAGAACTATTGCCCGCAGCGAAGGAAAAGCAGTGAGAGTGGTTGATAACCGGAAAATATAATTTGAAAATTGGTTGATGTGATATTTAGATAATATGTGTATCGGGAATTAATGTGAAAGGATTCTTTGTATTGAAAACTATTTTATTTTTTGATTTCAAACTTTAGGTACAACACCCGATACTCATTTTAGATAATTAATAAAACACATCAACTTATCATCATATCATCACATCAACACATCATCACATCAACACATCATCATATCATCATATCATCACATCAACACATCATCATATCATCACATCAAAAATATGATACAAAAAGAACTTGTCGATTCGTTTTTCGCTCAATTTGGCGAATCAGAAATTACCCGTTTGTCCATTCGCGAAGTGGGGAAATTGGTTGCACAAATTGAAGAAAAAAGCGGAAAGGAGTTTATCCACATGGAAATGGGCGTTCCGGGTCTACCTGCTTTACCCATTGCGTTGGAAGCCGAAAAAGAAGCGTTGGATTTAGGTTTGGCCAATTCGTACCCAAGTATCGAAGGAATTCCTTTTGCAAAAAATGAAATTGCTCGTTTTACCAAATTATTTATGAATCTGGATGTTACCCCGTTAAATTGTACACCAACAGTTGGTGCCATGCAGGGTAGTTTTGCGGCATTGTTGGCTGCAGCTCGTACGAATCCCCATAAACCCTATACTCTTTTTATTGACCCGGGGTTTCCAGTTCAGAAATCACAACTACATTTAATGGGCGTTCCCTTTAAATCGTTTGATATTTTAAATTTCAGAGGCGAAAAACTGCATGAAAAGTTGGAATCATTTTTATCAGATGGAAATATTTGCTCCATTTGCTTTTCATCACCGAATAATCCGTCCTGGATTTGTTTTTCGGAAAGCGAATTGAAAACGATAGGCGAATTAGCAACAAAATATGATGTGATAGTGGTGGAAGATTTAGCCTATTTCGGCATGGATTTCCGTCAACATTACGGCACACCAGCTGTTAAACCATTTCAACCAACTGTGGCGCATTATACCGATAATTATATTTTACTTTTATCAGCATCAAAAATTTTCAATTACGCAGGACAACGCATTGGAATGATGATCATCTCGGAGAAACTTCGCACTCGGCGATATCCAAATCTGAAGAATTATTTCACCAGCGATATACTCGGTCATTTTATACCTTACGGCGTTTTGTATGCCACTACTGCCGGCACTTCACACTCGGCACAATACGCATTAGCAGCGACTCTGAAAGCTGTTAACGATAGTGATTTTGATTTCGTTGCGGGTCTGCATCCCTATGGCGAAAAAGCAAAAATCATGAAAATATTGTTCCTGAAATACGGTTTTTACATTGTGTACAACGATGAGGATTGCGAACTGGCTGACGGGTTTTATTTCACTATTGCCTATCCTGGAATGACGAGTGGAGAGTTGATGAAAGAATTTCTGTATTTCGGGATCAGCGCCATTTCACTCGCCATTACCGGCAGCGAAAACCCGAACGGACTGCGTGCTTGCGTGTCGTTTGTGAGGTTGGATCAAATGGAGGTATTGGAAAATAGATTGAAGGAGTTTCAGCTAAGCAGACAATAAACGAAGAAATTCCTTCATTAAGATAATAAAGGCAGGAATTATAATCCTGCCTTTATTGTTTTCCTAAAATTCAATATCATAAAGACCAACAGCATCTTTTTCAAACCAGTCGAGACTCATATCTGTCATTGGATGACTTCTGAGACGTTCAATAATTTCGAAATTAATGGTGGCAGCATGACTTCCTACCATACTTACGCGATGCACCTGATCGACAGTTTTAAAACTTGCAGCCAACACTTTTGTAGTTAATTTGAACTGCTCAATATTATCAACAATATGTTTTACCACTTCAATTCCGTGCGAAGATATATTGTCGAGCCTATTTACATAAGGTGCAACCCAGTCGGCTCCTGCGCGTGCAGCCACTAATGCTTGCTGCTGGGTAAAAATAGCAGTTGCAGTTACATTAAAACCTGCTTCTTTCAACATAGGCATTGCTTTATAACCTTCTTTAGAAACAGGTATTTTGACAAAATAATTATCTCCAAGACTATATTTTAACTTATATGCTTTTGCCTCTCTCACCATATCTTCTGCTTTGCTGCTAATCATCTGTATGTGAAGCATTTTATCTCCAACAATTTCAATTATGTCAGGTAAAAGTTCAGAAAGGGTTTTCTTTTCGGCAGCAATTATCGTAGGATTTGTCGTTACACCTGCCAATGGGAAGTAGTAAAAAAGTTCTTTGAGTTCAGCAATGTTTGCTGTGTCAGCTAAGTAAATCATATTTAGTAGTATTTTTAATATCTACAAAAGTACTGTAATCGATACAATTACTCACTTTCTAATGTGTAAAATAATATAATTTCTTTCATTGTTGTCCGCTAAAAAAAACAGCTAATTCCATTTTTTAGGAATCAGCCATTTCTTTATTAGAGTTTATATGAATTAATATACTATTATGTTCAGAAACATAGATTTAATATTTACCACTAAGACCCTAAGCACACAGAGATTGACTAAGAAAATATTGAATACAGTCCAATAAGAAAAACACAATTAATTTTTAAATATTCTGTTAAAAATCGGAGAATGACCAAAATAAAACACTTGTGGTTTATACTTAGTGTTCTTGTTTTTTATTTAAACTTAGTGAATCTTTGTGTGCTTAGTGGTAAATGTTTTATTTTGAGTCTTATATTATTTTAATCTGAATAAAGTCTATTATTTTATCCACCATTTAAGAAAACAGAGATATTCAAAATTAAATTTCTCAGTTGCAAAAAAGAGTCAATCTACAATTTACAATAACGCTGCCACTTTTGCTGCCAAAACAGATTTCTGAGCAGCACCAATCTGTTTATCAACCAATTTTCCGTCTTTGAAGAAAAGAATAGTAGGAATATTCCGAATGCCGTATTCGTTAGGGGTATCCACATTTTCGTCAACATCCATTTTACCAATCACGACTTTTCCATCGTATTCTTTTGCAAGTTCTTCCACTAACGGACCAACCATGCGACATGGACCACACCATTCTGCCCAAAAATCGATAACTACAGGTTTTCCACTGTTAATAATTTCTTTGATGTTTCCATCAGTAAATTCTAAAGCCATAATATTAAAGTTTTAAATTGTTTCTATTAAAATTGTTATTAAAACAGCTAGCTGTCGTTTAAGTTTAGTTGTTTATCGAAAATACAGGTATTTATAAATTCTATATTTAAGTAATTGGTACTATATAAAGTCTAATTATCACGCAAGTATTTGTTTCAGCAGCAGTCTTATATTCAATTATAAATTGTTAATTGTTAATTATGCACATTAATGTACCTGAAAATCAATCAT
Organism: Paludibacter sp.; assembly: GCA_010365115.1. Lineage (GTDB taxonomy): Bacteria > Bacteroidota > Bacteroidia > Bacteroidales > Paludibacteraceae > Paludibacter. Next base: position 20,007 of record JAAFGX010000034.1, on the reverse strand, counting down.
TTCCTGACTTTGCGCATGTTTAAGCATGTGATAAACCTGAGTATTAATCTGAATCCTGTACTGACGGGAAAATAATGTGACTTTATTTGTTGAATTCTCATCCACTACTTGAATATACAAATTTACATTGCCCTTATTCTTCATTACCATGTCAGTCATCTCCTCAGCAAAATCCAACGTAAGCTGCTGAACCGGAATCGTCAACGTAAGCGTATTGATTAATTTTTCTTTTATATCCGAAAAAACTTCAATTTTCTGAATTTTCAATTCCAACTCTTTTGGAATATTTGGGTTTGTTTCTACTTTTTTAAATTTGAAATCAGCCCCTCGTTCCTGAACTATTGCATTGATAAACAAATACAAATCTTTGATCATGTATTTACTGAACTCAATATAATTCTTTCCAAACAATGCGAATTCAAATGCGCCCACATAATCCTCAAGCATCAGAATTCCATAGGGATTTCCTGCTTTGGAAGTTCCATGACGAAAATTGGTAACCATACCGCCAATTTTCAGCGCTTTGCCTTGCAGAGTAGACAAATCTTTCAAATCTACGGTAGTGGCATTGCAAATATGATTAATTTCAAATTCGTACTCATCAAGCGGATGAGCCGAAAGATACATGCCAATTAAATCACGTTCTTTATTCAATTTTTCCAACGGTGACCATTCCGCTGCATAGGGAATCTCGGGTTTGGCAATATCAATGGCATCCAACCCACCAAACAAAGAATTTTGAGTCATCGCCATATCGGTCTGAAATTTGCTTCCATACCGAAGAATAGATTCCAGCACCAACTCATTTTTGCTATTCTCAACAAAGAATTGTTCACGTCGAATATCCGTAAAATCATCAAAAGCACCCGCCAAAGCTAGACTTTCAATGGCACGTTTGTTACACGAAGTCAGGTTCACACGTTCAATAAAATCGAAAACACTTTTGTATTTCCCGTTCTTCATCCGCTCTTCCACAATTGCAATTACAGCGCCCTCTCCTACCCCTTTTACTCCTCCAAGTCCAAAACGGATATTTCCATCTTTATTCACCGTAAAAGTCAAATCACTCTCGTTCACATCCGGTCCCATTACGCTCATGCCAAGGTTTTTACACTCGTCCATGAACTTACCAACCTCGGTTATGTCATCCTTGTTTCGCGTTAAGTTGGCAGCCATAAACTCTGCCGGATAATGCGCTTTCAAATAAGCAGTCTGATAGGCAATCCACGAATAACAGGTGGCGTGCGATTTATTGAATGCGTATTTTGCGAATTCAGCCCAATCTGCCCAGATTTGTTCCAACACTTTTGCGGGTCCGAATCCATTTTTCTGGCAACCTTCCATGAATTTCACCTTCAACGCTTCCATTTTATCAACGAGCTTTTTACCCATTGCCTTACGAAGCTCGTCGGACTGACCACGTGTAAAACCAGCCAAATCCCGACTCAGAAGCATGACCTGTTCTTGATAAACTGTAATTCCATACGTGTCTTTCAGTCTGTTTTCCATGATCGGGAAAGGATATTCAATCTTTTCACGGCCGTGTTTTCTGTTGACAAATTGTGGAATATATTGCATTGGTCCCGGACGGTACAAGGCATTCATGGCAATTAAATCTTCGAATTGAGTAGGCTGAAGATTAATCAGATGTTTTTGCATTCCGGCGGATTCAAACTGAAATGTCCCTACGGTCAAGCCTTTACTAAAGAGTTCGTACGTTTTGGAATCATCAATCGGAATGGCATCAATATCTAGATCAATACCTCTTGATTTCTTAATGTTGGACAATGCTTCCTTTATAATGGACAATGTTTTTAGTCCCAAGAAGTCCATTTTTATTAAGCCAATTTCTTCAATAACCGAGCCTTCGTACTGAGTCACCAACATCTCTTCGTTGGTTTCTTTGTCCATTGCTGTGCTAAGAGGCACTAAGTTTGTCAAATCATCGGCGCCGATAATCACACCACAGGCATGAACTCCGGTTTGTCGAACTGTTCCTTCCAACATTTCAGCATAACGCATGGTATTGGACAAATTTTGATCAGAAGAGTTGCGGGCAGCTAGTAGTTCGGGAACGTATTTTAGACAATTGGCAATAGAGATTTTTGGAGTTTTACCATCGGCTCCTTCGGGAAATTTATCGGGAATAAGTTTCGTTAACCGGTCGGCTTCAGCAAGTGGCAAACGTTGAACTCGAGCCACGTCTTTGATAGACGATTTGGTAGCCATTGTTCCATAAGTGATAATATGCGCCACCCGTTCTTTGCCATATTTTTCAGTTACCCAGCGCAATACCTGCCCACGACCATCATCATCGAAGTCGATGTCGATATCGGGCATAGAAATACGGTCGGGGTTTAGAAAACGCTCGAACAGCAAGTCGTATTTTAATGGGTCAATATCAGTAATCCGCAGGCAGTAAGCCACTACCGAACCGGCAGCAGAACCACGACCAGGTCCTACCGACACTTTCATTTCGCGGGCAGCACGTATAAAATCCTGCACAATAAGAAAGTAACCCGGGAAACCCATCGTTTTCATCACTTGTAGCTCAAAATCAATGCGTTCCATCGTTTCCGGTTCGATATTCTCACCATAGCGTTGTTTTGCACCAATTAGCGTCAATTCGCCCAAATAGTCGGCTTCAAGCTTAACGCGAACTGCTTTTTCGTAACCTCCCAACCGATCAAATCCATCGCCAAATTCTTCACGAAGCATTTCTTCTGTAAAAGTACTGCGGTATTTTTCTTCGGTGGAAAAACTTTCAGGAATTGGAAAAACCGGCATCATGGCATTGGAATCGATATCATAGAATTCTACCTTTTCAGCTATTTCTAACGAATTTTCTAACGCTTCGGGTATGTCTGCGAAAATCTGCAACATTTGATCCGGCGTTTTGAGCCATTCCTGCTTAGTATAACGCATGCGGTTCGGATCGTCCAAATCTTTGCCTGTACTCAAACAAATCAATCGTTCGTGTGCTTCGCCATGTTCTTCTTCCACGAAGTGAACATCATTGGTTGCAAGAATTTTGGTATTTGTTTTGCGCGCCAGTTTTATCAGATCTTCATTCTGACGCATTTGTTTATCGTAGGTAGAATAATCTGCGTTTGGTTTGTCGGTTTTATGACGTTGCAGTTCAATGTAAAAATCATCGCCAAACACACGTTTGTACCACATAATGGATTTTTCAGCTTCAGCCAGATTACCACTTTCAACTTTTTTATGAATCTCGCCACCCAAACAAGCCGACGATGCAATCAATCCTTCGCTGTATTTTTCAAGTAGTTCATGATCAATGCGGGGTCGGTAATACATTCCTTCAATCCACGAAGTTGAAACCAGTTTGCACAAATTGTGATATCCAATTTTATTTTTTGCGAGTAATACTAAATGATAACCACTGCGATCTTCCGCTCCATCTTTTGAAAGTCGTCCACGCTTTGCCACATAAGCTTCACAACCAATAATAGGTTTGAATAATTTGCGCTTTGTTGCGTCAATTTGTAATAAAATATCTTCTTTCTCATCATCGGAAATGCCTTCCGTTTTCATTTTTTTCTGAAGATCGGAGATTTGAGATTTTACTTTGCCGTTTTTCTTTTTGGTATAATTAAAAAATTCTTTTATCCCGAACATACTTCCATGGTCGGTAAGCGCAACAGCATGCATACCATTTTTAGAAGCTTTGTCCACTAAATCTGAAATGGTAGACATACCATCCAGAACTGAATAATGCGAGTGAACGTGAAGATGAACGAAGGAACTCATGTTAAGTTGTTGTTTTCTGGTAATTTACAATCTATGGATATAGATCTTTTTTGCGTTGCTAAAGATACAGAATTTTTTGAAAGGAGTAGAAAAAAATGAGTGGAAGTTATTGACAATTTTCAATAAAGCGAATAATAAAAGTCCGAAAATGCATGATAAAAGGAGTTTAGAGGGAGAGAAATCATTTTAAAATATTACAAGCCATTAATTTTTACAAACATTCCCCAACCAGAATAAACGGGACAACCATGCAAGCATATTTCCTTAATATTCCACAATTTATTGATTGATTGATTGCCAAATATACAAAATACTTCAAAATGAATGGAAATAAAGGTTTTTTTACGTTCGTATAGATTTTCGCTCATAAATATTATGTAAATTTGCATGCTATTTTATATCCGAGATGAAACTTTAGTAATAAAAAATATTATTGATAGATTTCTTAAAATGTATTTATATCTTTCATCTTTATCCCCTAGGGATTATATATTTAGAGCATGTGATTCACGTTAATTGACACTCGACCCTTTCGGGGTCGTATTTTCTAATCATAATTTATTCAATAGACATGTGAATCCTTCGGATTCTAAACATATCATTTAATTTATTGATTAATTATCTAAAGCGTTTTTAAATATCTCAATGTAATTAATTTACTTTATGAAAAAAATAATCCTTTCTCTTCTTTTACTTTTAAGTGTCGTTCCGGTTAAAATATGGGCACAGTTGCAAAATAATATAATCGATGAAGTTATATGGGTTGTTGGCGATGAGTCTATTTTGCGATCCGAAGTGGAAGAACAACGATTGCGCGCACAATACGAAGGAACTCCTATTCAGGGCGATCCGTATTGTGTAATTCCCGAGCAAATGGCTGTTCAGAAATTATTTTTGCACCAGGCTGCACTGGATAGCATTGTGGTAAGTGAAACTTCAGTTGAAAGTCAGGTTGATAGCCGTTTGAATTATTTTGTTACTCAAATTGGTTCAAAAGAAAAAATGGAAGAATATTTCAAAAAAAATACTACCGATTTACGTGAAGATCTTCGGGACATGATTCGAAATCAGCAAATTATTCAACAAATGCAGCAAAAACTGGTAGGTGATATAAAATCAACTCCGGCAGATGTGCGCCGTTTTTTCGTCCAACTACCCACAGACAGTATTCCTACTGTGCCTGCTCAAGTAGAATTGCAGATTGTTAGTTTTGAACCTCCCGTTCCCATTGAAGAAACTAACAGAATTAAAGAACGCTTGCGTGGTTTCACCGAACGTGCAAATGCAGGAACAACTGAATTCTCTGTTTTGGCACGACTTTATTCCGAAGATACAGAAAGTGCAAAACGAGGAGGAGAACTTGGTTTTATGGGACGCGGACAGTTGGTTCCCGAATTTGCAGCCGTGGCATTTAATCTTTCCGACACTAAAAAAGTTTCGCGTATTGTTCAAACTGAATTTGGATATCACATTATACAATTAATAGAAAAACGCGGCGATAGAATTAATTGTCGGCATATATTACTAAAACCACGCATTTCGATAGTTGAAAAGGAAAATGCAATTCACAAACTTGATTCCATCTCAAATTTGATTCGTTCAGATAAATTAACTTTCGAACAGGCAGTTATGTCTTTCTCGCAAGACAAAAATACAGCTATGAATGCAGGATTGATGTTGAATGAAAAAAGTGGATCTTCCAAATTTGAATATCAGGATCTTCCTCCCGAAGTAGCTAAAATTGTGTATGAAATGAATGTGGGTGAAATTTCAAAACCATTCACCATGATTGACCAATCTTCCAACAAAGAAGTGGTAGCAGTAGTGAAAGTAAAATCGAAAGTAAGTAACCACACTGCCAATTTATCGGATGATTATCAAATGCTCAGATCTTTTTTTGAGAACAAGAAAAAACAGGAGTTTTTGAACAGTTGGATTTTGAAAAAACAAAAAGAGACTTATATTAGCATCGATCCTGATTGGAAAAATTGCAAATTCGAATATCCGGGTTGGATAAAAGACTGATTACCTAAACCTTAAACTGAAATAGGCAAGCTAACATTAACCATGTTTTCAAATAAGATCAACTATATTTATAATTCTTTTGACTTTTTAGTAGTTGTCAGCTACAGGCACATTGTATTCGGTGTGCTTTGTTTGTTTACATTTGGATTGCAAGCACAAATCCGACCGAAACAATTGCGAAAAGACGTTCTTCAAAGTCAGTCGCCTGTAAAACCTGCAACAAAATCGACAAAGAGTAAAACTAAAACCGTACGTTCCAAGACTCAACCAGCACCAAAACCCCTTGCACCAACTGTAAACCCTCTCAACAAAAAGGGCGCAACGCTGGTGTATCTCGAAAATTCGGAAACATTATCGTTCGATCAGGTTTTAAACCCCGAAGTACAAGTATTGAAAGGAAGTGTGCGCTTTAGGCATGATAATGCATTGTTGTATTGTGACAGTGCCTATTTTTATGAAAAAGCCAACTCACTTGATGCTTTCGGACATGTACGCATTGTGCAGGGCGATACACTTTTTGTATATGGTGATTTGCTTTTTTACGATGGGAATATCAAATTAGCCCGCTTGCGCAAAAATGTAAGGATGGAAAATCGCAAAACCACTCTTACAACCGACAGTCTGAATTACGATCGAATGGGAAATCTGGCATATTATTATACCGGAGGAAAAATTGTAGACGAACTAAACACGCTTACTTCTGTTTGGGGACAGTATTCTCCTTCATCCGATGAAGCACTGTTTAAGAATAAAGTCCACTTGAAAAATGAGAATTTTATTATGGACGCAGATACTTTAAAATACAACACCAAATCACACATTGCCAATATCGTGGGTCCTACACATATCTTATACAAAGAAGAAACCAATATCTACAGCAATTTGGGCTGGTACAATACTTCCACTGAGCAATCAATGCTTTTGAATCGGTCAACCGTAATTCACAAAGACGGAAAAACAATGGTGGGCGACACTATTTTCTACGACAAAAAACTGAAGTACGGCGAAGGCTTTACTAATGTTGTGCTGACTGATTCGGTTCAAAAAGCCACGCTCTACGGAGATTATGTTTATTACAACGACACTACGAAAAATGGATTGGCTACAGATTCAGCTTTGTTTGTTGATTGGTCAGACAAAGACACCATGTACGTTCATGCCGATTCATTATTCACCTCGCGGGATTCAATTTACGATGTGGTTCGTGGATTTTATCATGTACGGTTTTATAGGAACGATGTACAAGGTTTATGCGATTCCCTGGCTTATTCAGCGCGAGATTCCATCATGAACATGTATGGAGAACCTGTGCTTTGGTCGGATGAAAATCAGCTTTCGGGAGAATTTATCAAAGCAACTACTAAAAATAAAAAAGTGGAACGTGTTGAGATCCAACAAGCAGCCATGGCTGTTCAACAAGTAGATTCATTATATTTTAATCAGCTATCTGGGAAAGAAATTATAGCTCACATTGATAGCGGTCAATTAAGAAAAGTAGATGTCAACGGAAACGCAGAAACCATCTATTTTCCTCAAGATGATAAAGACTCCACTTTAGTGGGTATAAACAAAACCCAAAGCAGTTTTGTGGTGATGTACATGAAAGATAAAAAAGTGGAGCGTATTGTTATGACTTCGGCTTCATCTGGCATCATGTATCCACTCACACAACTTACTGGTGGTGATTTATATTTAAAAAATTATTTCTGGCTAAACAATCAACGACCCTTGAAAAAAGATGATGTATTTTTGGTTTTTCCTGATAAACCACGTGAAAAAATTGGAACAAGCAGTTTGATGAACTCAAGTTCGTCATCTTCCGAAAGCTCTAACGAGAATGAAAACACCAAAACAAAATCGGGGACTATTAGCAAAGGGAGCACTCCAAGAAGCGAAAGCATTAACTCAAAAGCTCCACCTATTTCAAGATAAAACCATGATCTTTAATCCAAACAAAATGGATTTCAAGTGCATTGAATATTTTTTGGAATGAATAATTGTTGCCTCACTTCCGAAAAATAGCATCAAGAAAAAATACTTTCAGATTTGGAAAAAAAGTACAATTTAAAGAAATTCTCGGAGTAGGACTATCTTATAATTTCTAATGGTATAACCAACAATCTTTTGAATCATAAATCCGATTGAATACAAAAAAAACCTCCCGAACTAAATCGAGAGGTTTTTTCATTAATTCTTATGATTGAATGGGAATACTATTCCTGATTCAATGTAACACGTTTGAAAGCTATAGCGGTGGCTTTGTTTGCTTTCAAATAGTCAGCAACCGTCACTTTGCTATCTTTGATAAATGATTGTTCCAGCAAAGTAGAATCCTGGAAGAATTTGTTCAAGCGTCCTTCAGCAATTTTATCCAACATTGCTTCAGGTTTACCTTCCTGACGAGCTTTGTCACGACCAATTTCCAATTCAGTATCAATTACTTTTTGAGGAACCGAAGTACGATCTAATGAAACCGGATTCATAGCAGCTGCCTGCATAGCCACATCGCGAGCTACCTGTTGATCAACACCTTCTTCGGCAAATGCAACTAAAGTAGCCAATTTATTTCCCGGGTGAATATAAGATACCGTTGTACCGCCTTGAACGAATTCATAATAATCTAATTCCATTTTTTCACCGGTTACACCAATGCGTTCAATGATTAAATCTGAAATTGCTTTTCCACCAATTTGCAAAGCTGCCAATGCTTCTGTGCTAGTTGGTTTTTCAGCTAGAGCTACATCAAGAATAGATTGAGTAAGTGCGACAAAATCAGCATTTTTTGCCACGAAATCGGTTTCACATTTCAATGCTAGCACTGCTGCAAAACCACCATTAGAAGCTGCTAAAACACAACCTTCTGATGCTTCACGATCGCTGCGTTTTGCGGCTACCGCTTGTCCTTTTTTTCGAATAATTTCAATTGCTTTTTCAAAATCATTTTCGGATTCGATAAGTGCATTCTTGCAATCCATCATTCCGGCACCGGTCATGGTACGCAATTTTGAAATTTCTGCCATTGTTACTGCCATAATTGTAATTTTTAAAGTACTGCCCCTAACCCCTAAAGGGGAATAAGATTAGTAGTTATATTTATAATATTAATTTTTTTTAATCAAAAACGAGTTACCCGCTAAAAATAACTTGCAACTCGTTTCATATTTTACTCTTAGTCCCCTTTAGGGGATTAGGGGTCTATTCTTCTTCTTTGATGAACTTTTTAACCACGTTGGCATTCAAAGCATCATCATCTTCTTTTTGAGTTCTTGGTCTTTTAGTAATTCTTGATTTCTTCTCTTTTACAACAGGAGCTTCAGAAGCTTCAGTATCGATTTTTTCAACTTTGCGTTCTTCCAAACCTTCTTGAATTGCGGCTACCATAGCAGTAAGAATTATGTCTACTGATTTTGTTGCGTCATCATTTGCAGGAATTACGAAATCGATGTTATTAGGATTCGAGTTTGTATCAACAATTCCGAAAACAGGTATACCCAAACGTTGAGCTTCCTTAACGGCAATTTGTTCTTTCATTACGTCAATTACAAATAGAGCCGAAGGCAAACGAGTCAAATCTGCAATTGAACCTAAGTTCTTTTCCAGTTTTTCACGTTGACGGGTAATTTGAAGTTTTTCGCGTTTTGATATATTTTCAAATGTGCCATCAGTCGCCATTTTGTCGATAGTGGTCATTTTCTTTACTGCTTTACGGATAGTAGGGAAGTTAGTTAACATACCACCTGCCCAACGTTCTGTAATGTATGGCATTCCAACTGCCAATGCTTTTTCAGAAACAACATCTTTAGCTTGTTTTTTGGTTGCAACAAAAAGGATTTTACGTCCTGATTTTGCAATTTGTTTCAATGCAGCAGCAGCTTCATCAATTTTTACAACAGTTTTGTGTAAATCGATAATGTGAATGTCATTACGCTCCATAAAAATGTAAGGAGCCATAGCTGGATTCCATTTACGTTTCAAGTGTCCAAAGTGGCAACCTGCTTCTAATAATTCTTCAAAATTTGTTCTAGACATTTTTTTTTGTTTTAATTTTTTGTTTACTTTCTGTACTTGTTCAATTATCGAGTAGCCATCTTCTACATTTACTATTTAATCATTTACCATTTTCAAATTAAAAAAATGAATACATGTCAAAAGTTTATGTAATTTATATTGTACTATGAGTCTCGGCAATTTAGATACTAAACGAAATACAATTAATAATTCATAATTGATAATTCATATTTTACAATTATGAATTCAATATTATGAATTATGAATTGAATAATGATATTAACGTTTTGAGAACTGGAATCTTTTACGAGCTTTCGGTTGTCCCGGTTTCTTACGTTCCACTTCACGTGGATCGCGAGTCATGAATCCTTCCGATTTGAGTGCTGGTTTGTCCTCAGCATTGATTTTCACCAACGCACGGGCAATTGCCAAACGCAATGCTTCAGCTTGTCCTTTAAAACCACCACCATCAAGATTTACTTTGATATCGTATTTTTCAACAACACCTAATTTGTTTAAAGGTTGTCTTACAACGAATTGTAAAATTGATGAAGGAAAATATACTGAGATATCGCGTTTATTGATTGTAATCTGTCCGCTTCCTTCGCTCACGAAAACACGAGCAACAGCCGCTTTTCTTCTTCCTAAGGCATTTATTACTTCCATACTGATTATTTAAGTGAGTTTAAATCGATTTGTTTTGGTTGTTGAGCTTGCATGTTGTGTTCTGCTCCTGCAAAAACATACAAATTACCTAAAAGTACTGCTCCCAAACGGTTTTTAGGTAACATACCCTTAACCACTTTTTTGATTAGTTTTTCAGGACTTTTCTCCATCAATTTAGCAGGATTGATTTCACGTTGTCCACCCGGATAGCCTGTATGGCTTAGGTAAATGCGATCATTCCATTTATTACCTGTTAATTTAACTTTGTCTGCATTGATAAGAATTACATTATCGCCACAATCAACGTGAGGAGTAAAACTTGGTTTGTATTTTCCGCGCAAAAGTTTTGCAACTTTCGAGCCCATACGTCCCAATATCAAATCGGTAGCATCCACAACTACCCATTCTTTCTGCACCGTAGCTTTGTTGGCAGAAATGGTTTTATAACTTAACGTATCCACTTTATAAAAATGTTTTTTGATTAATAATTCAGTCGCTTTACTCGTTTCAATCGCATTTTGGAAGAGGCTAATCGGCACAAAATAGGATATTTACACTCAATAAAACAGACTTTTACACTGTGATAATAAACGGACTGCAAAAATACTCTTTTTCTTTGGAATACCAAACAATTGAACATCTTTTTTTTAAAGAGCATTTTCGGGGCAAATAAACCGAAATTTTGAGAGAAAATTACTAAGTTTGCAGGATGAAAAGATTGCCTGTAGAATTCTATAAGCAAGATGCAGTTACAGTGGCCGAAAAACTTTTGGGGAAAATACTTGTAAGGGTATGGGAAGACGGAAATGAAACCAGATACCGAATAACCGAAACCGAAGCATATATGGGCGAAGAGGATAAAGCTTGTCATGCATGCAAAGGGCGTACACTAAGAACAGAGGTTATGTATTCCGAAGGTGGAAAGGTTTATGTTTATCTTATTTACGGCATGTATTGGATGCTGAATGTGGTAACAGGAGAGGTAAATGATCCGCAGGCAGTTCTAATTCGTGGCATTGATAATATTGTAGGTTCGGGCAAAGTAGGCAGATTGCTAAAAATGGACAAAAGTTTTTATGCTGAAAATTTATCTATTTCAACAAGAATTTGGATTGAAGATGCTCCAAATGTATCTGAATTCAGTACTGCCTCTCGGGTCGGAATTGATTATGCAGGGGAGGAATGGAAATCTAAACTCTGGCGATTTATTGTAACCTGATTTTTAAAGTAATAGTCCGATAACAATCTTGTAGAAATATTTATATGAAGATTACACAATATGGTTTTAATCAAAAGAAAAGCCAGTTCACGCTTGCAATTTTATTAATTGTTTCTTTGATTATTATTTCCTGTAAGGATAATTCCCTTAAGCCACAACTGAATTTCCCATCTGCAAATGATTCCCTACGGCATGCTGATAGTAGTTCTCTGCACTTTTTTGTGTTGAGCGATTGGGGATTTAACGGCGATTTTGGACAGAAAGATGTAGCAGCCGAAATGATACAAATTTCCAAGCTCGTAGGAATAAATTTCATACTTACATGTGGTGATAATTTTCAATATAATGGGGTAGATAGTGTGAACGATCCTTTGTGGAAAGAGAATTACGAGAATATATATAACGATAGCGCTTTGCATATTCCGTGGTATCCAGCACTTGGCAACCATGATTATTATGGTAATCCTAACGCTGAAATTGAATATTCAGAAGTCAATAAGTACTGGAATATGCCCGCCAGATATTATACTTTTACGAGACAAATCAGCACAAAAAGTCAAGCCCGTTTTATAGTAATTGATACGCAAGGCTTAATAAATTCTTATAATAGTTTGTCTGATACTACTAAACTGGATTTGATTCCTCAATATTCGTGGTTTAAAAAACTATTATCTGAATCAACAGAAAAATGGATTTTTGTTACCGGACATCATCCGGTGTATTCTGCAAGTTCTTTTCACGGAGATACATACGAAATGAAGAAACTTATAAAACCACTTTTTGATCAATATAAAGTTGATTTTTATATTTGCGGGCACGATCATCATTTTGAACACACGAAAGACAAGGGGGAATACACTGATTATATAGTAACAGGGACCGGTGGCAATGTCAGACCTGAAGGAAAGAATGAGCGCACAATTTATTCAATGTCGGCTTTAGGGTTTTGTTATTTGTCGGTTAGTTCTGACAGTGTGAAGTTGTATTTTGTAACGGCTGATGGTAAAATTGGCTATAGCTTAAGAAAAACGAAGTAAATGTTGAATTGAGAATCATCATTACATGAAATAACTATTGTATAAACATTAATCATTTATTTTAAAACGTAGAATTATGGCAAGACGTACCATTGGCATTCATGAGAGATTACCTTTTTTAGAAAGCTTACCACTTAGTTTCCAGCACCTTACAGCTATGTTTGGTGCTACAATACTGGTTCCCATATTACTTGGTGTCGATCCGGCAATTGCATTATTGATGAATGGTGTTGGTACTTTAATATATTCGTGGGTGACCAAAGGTGGTATTCCTGCTTATTTAGGATCCAGTTTTGCATTTATTGCTCCGGTAATGCTAATCATATCTACTTCTGGTGGATTTACTCATGCTCAATCGGGTTTTATCTTTTTCGGATTATTTTTCGTGCTTATTTCTTTTGTGGTGAAAAAATGGGGAATAGGTTGGATTGATGTGGTAATGCCACCGGCAGTAATGGGTGCAGTAGTGGCCATTATCGGTCTTGAACTTGCACCCGTTGCAGCACAACAAGCGGGGCTTGCTCCCTGGCCTACAGCCGTTGGACAAGTAGTACAACCGTTTGTAATTTCACAGGATGTAATGTTTGTTTCAATGTTCACATTGTGCATCGGCATAATCGGTTCTGTACTATTCAAGGGTTTTTTACAAGTTTTACCTATTCTAATTGCAACAATTTCGGGGTATTTATTAGCATTGGCAATGGGAATGGTTGATACAACATTAATTGGTAATGCAGCTTGGTTTGCACTCCCTCATTTTCAGGCTCCTGTATTGGACTTTAATGCCATTATCATAATTGCTCCAGCATGTATCGTAGTGTTAGCAGAGCATATCAGCCATTTAATTGTCACCGGAAAAATTACTGAAACGGATTTAATGAAAGAACCCGGGTTACACCGCTCGTTACTTGGCGACGGTATTAGTAACATCCTCTCCGGTTTTGCCGGTTCACCGCCAAACACAACGTACGGCGAAAACATTGGTGTAATGGCAATCACCCGGGTTTATTCAGTCTGGGTAATTCGTGGGGCTGCTATTTTCGCCATTGCATTTTCGTTCATCGGAAAGGTATCAGCTGCCATTTCAACTATCCCTCCTGCAGTAATGGGGGGTATAACGATGCTATTATATGGTGTGATAGCAGTTCAGGGCTTCCGCATGTTTGTGGAGCAAAAAGTAGATTTTAGCAAAAACAGCAACATGGTTTTGGGTGCTGTTACTTTTGTGGTTGGAGTAAGCGGTGCAGCTATAAGTATCGGAACTGTTCAATTAAAAGGGATGGCCTTTGCTGCTATTATTGGAGTTGTACTTTCGTTGATTTTTTGGATTTTTACAAAATTAGGACTAATGAGTAAAGAGGTTTAAATTTTACATGCAAATATTTATCAAAAAAACTAATTATTATCTACTTAATATTTCAAAAGAGACGAACAGTGTGTTTGTCTCTTTTTTTTGTATCCATTTGAGAAATAGTTGATTGAATTTACAGTTAAGTTACCGTATGTTAAGTATATGCGTAATGGGTTTAAGTTCTGAATTTTAACCAGTTTAATAGATTTTGAGATTAATATAATATTGCACAATTTATCCAATAGTGAGAAACCTTACTGAATAAAGCATTGTTTATTGGTTTTCATGTGTATCAAATTTTTCTCTCAATTCTCTAGTATTAATTTAATTTTTTAATTAAAATGAAAAAGACTTTATTATTATTAGCTGTGGTTTTCTTTTCAAGTTCACAAGTTTGGTCTCAGAGCAGCACACTTTCTACCAAACCAGAAAAAGCCAATTCCACAAATGATTTTAGAATTCCCTTAATTGGGGAAAGCGCACCTACATTTACTGCCGAGTCAACCAATGGAACTATCAATTTCCCTTCTGATTATGGACGTAAATGGAAACTTTTGTTCAGTCACCCTCAGGATTTTACACCAGTATGTTCTACTGAAATTATGGAACTCGCAAAATTACAAGATGAGTTTGATAAACTTGGAGTTAAATTGGTAGTTGTATCTGCCGATCCAATCGATGTACATATGCAATGGAAAAAAGCAATGGAAAATCTAACACTTACAGATAATAAAAAGATTAAAATAAAATTTCCTATTGTGGATGATGAAAACATTGCCATTTCAAAAGAATATGGTATGCTAAATGCTAAAAGTAAATCTACTAAAAGTGTTCGAGGCGTTTTTATTATTGATCCGGACAATATTATTCAAGCCCTGTATTTTTATCCAATGAATGTGGGAAGAAGTTCTGACGAATTGCTTAGAGTTCTTAGCGCACTTCAAACTACAGCAAAAGATAACGTAATGACACCTGTAAATTGGAAAGTTGGTAATGATGTGTTATTACACAATCCACCTAAAATTGATGATAATAATCCTACTGCTTCAAAGGATGAATATCATAATCCAGCATGGTTTTTATGGTACAAAAAGTATAATGAGAAATAAATGAGAAATTAATAATGCACAATTAATAATTAAATATAAAACTGGCAATCAAACACATACTGACTTAACAAAATGAGACTTTATATTCTGCCAATTACTTGTATTTTCTGCATTTAGATAGTGTTCGCATAAATTCAAAAAAGAAAAAGACCGGATTAAAATCCGGTCTTTTTCTTAAATATAATCTACTTTTATATTTTCACTCTTTAATTTTTCTTTCTTCCATTGGCTTGTGTTTGTTAAACAGTTTCAATTTTCTTCCCAATCGTATTTATCTAATAATTCCGATAATTAAAGATTACAACACTAAATGAAATGCTTACCAATTCCAGCCATTTGATTGAATAATCTCTATTAAGCATCTCCCCCACCGAATGCCATCGGCACAGGAGGTACAAAACCATTATCGGCAATTTTAATTTTACCGTTCTGCGCCTCATATTTTGTAATGTTTTCCTGTAAAGCAAATAGTAATCGTTTAGCATGTTCTGGTGTAAGAATAATACGTGATTTTACATTTGCTTTTGGCGTACCTGGCATAATGCGGATAAAATCAACTACAAATTCTGATGTTGAATGCGAAATAATTGCCAGATTTGAATAAGTTCCTTCAGCCACTTCAGGTGACAGTTCAATGTTTAATTGGTTTTCTTGATTTTCCATGGATTGGTGTATTTTCGTTTGTTATAGTTATAATGTTATTATTTTCAAATCAAAAAGTTATAATTGATTTACAAAGGTACATTATTTTGTTGAATGTGATGTACAAAAGAAGAAATCCCGATCATCGTTAGATGTTCGGGATTTTTTGTGCGGCTGAAGGGACTCGAACCCCCACGCCTCTCGGCACCAGATCCTAAGTCTGGCGCGGCTACCAATTACGCCACAGCCGCATGCTGCTTGATTGCGGGTGCAAAGATACATTCTTTTTTGGGATTTGCAAACATTTGAATAAAGTTTGTTGGTTGAAATTTTTCAGTTCAAATATTTGTCTTAAAACAAATAAGCTAATTCTTTCATTTTAAACTTATAAGTATTTCATAACCAATTTCAAACATCAAACTCATCAAATGCAGCGAAGCGAACATCCCGCATTTGCGCAAACTTTCAAACCCTTCAAACCTCTCAAATGGAGTATTTCGACATCCCGACTATTCGACGGGACTTTTCAAACCCTTCAAACTGAATTTTATTGTCTCAACGTTTTTTTTCCACTCACGTGTTTTCGGATGTTTAGCGTTTAGTGTTTAGCGTTTAGTGTTTAGTGTTTAGCGTTTAGCGTTTAGTGTTTAGCGTTTAGTGTTTAGCGTTTAGTGTTTAGCGTTTAGTGTTTAGCGTTTAGTGTTTAGTGTTTAGTGTTTAGCGTTTAGTGTTTAGTGTTTAGCGTTTAGCGTTTAGTACTTTTGTTCCCATCTTGATTCGTAGCTGATTCGTAGCTAAACTAGAGACCAAAAGTAAATAAATTATATTTAACTTGTAAATAAAAGGTATATAATCCGCATCTTGTATATTACGAAATAAATACGGGTTATATGCGGATTATATGCGGATTATATACGGATTATATTACCTACAGCACACTCTCAGCAGCGGTTCAGCATAGGTACAGATTGACTTTTTATTGAAATAAATATTTTTAAATTATAGTAAGTGCCACAAAAGCAACATCGTTCGTTTCCTCTGCGAATTCATGACCACCGGTCAAATCCAAACAATTGGAGAGTTATAAGCCTTAGGAGCTAACAAAACAAAGAAGTAATCTTTTGGTAAATCGACAAGACCAAGATACAAATTGAATTATTTTTATAGAGTTGACATCACTGAGTATGAATTCATAAAACTTTTGAAAATCAACAAACGCACTGCCCTCCTGTTGTGTAAAGATGGATACCTCTATTCAAGCAGCTTGCATGGAATAAATATGTATTGCCTCAAGGATATTTATAAATTTTTGAAGGAAAATGCTAAATTCCAAAAAAGAAAATGAAGCAAGTAATTCAAAATATTTACATGAAATCCACTTTATGAGAATTAAATAAGCTATTCTTCATTTATATTTTTTTTCTTTTCTTTGTATCGTTAAGTATAATGTGTATTTTTGTGAAAAGGTAATAATGTATTAAGCTATGAATGAAATCCACCCAAATAATTTTAGTATTTTTCTGGCATAAGAATGCTACAAATATCTCGCGGCTCTTCATCTGAAGAGTAAACAGATTTATAAGTCGGAGACCCGAGATATTAGTAGCTTTAAATGCTAATTTATAACGATTGCAGAAATAATTCAGTCCAATGTCGACCCTGCCTGCCGCAGGCAAGTGCGTCTAATGGAACATTTCGTGTAACGGGATTGTACTGTTTATTTCTCCCGTGTGACGGGATCTCCGATATGCCTTCCGCAAGTGAAATCTCGAAATACTCGATCGGCATTATACCAAAGTTGACTTTGGGCTGAAATAAAAATTCATTTGGTATTATTTGAGCCTCCATTTACTGAAATCAATTCCAGTGGAATCATGGGAGTGTTTGATGAGACTATTTCATTCCGGATTATTCAACTGATTGAACGGGTGAATGAGAATGCCGGGGTGGCGTAAATTAGATAATTGATTATTAATTATTGATTTATTTTTTCTAATAACTTTAAGAGAACAAGACTCGTAACCTGTAAATATATTCTCGTAACCCTTATTTTAAACTAATAAAAATCAAAATCAATTCATTATGAAATCAAAAAAAACATTTGCCGGAATTTTAGTTCTTTACATTTTAATATTCACGCTGAGTTCCACTCTTTCTGCACGCGATTATTATCAAATTAAAGTATACACAATTAAGGATAAAGCTCAGGAAGCAAGTGTTGACAAATATTTGAAAGATGCGTACTTGCCTGCACTGCATAAAGCCGGAATAAAAAAAGTTGGAGTTTTTAAACCTATTGCCGATGATAAGGCAGCCGGAACAAAGATTTTTGTATTTATTCCTTTGGAAAAATTAAATCAAATTGAAAAAATAGAAGCTAAACTGGTAAAAGACAGCCAATATCAATTAAACGGAACCGCATACATTAATGCATCCTGGGAAACTCCTCCCTACGAAAGAATAGAATCTATATTATTAAAAGCATTTGCCGAAATGCCAAAATATGGAATTCCAAACCATACAACTCCAGCAGGAGAACAAATTTACGAATTACGAAGCTACGAGGGACCTACCGAGAAAATGTGGCGTAAAAAAGTAGAAATGTTCAATGAAGGAGGCGAAGTAGCAATATTTCATAAACTCAATTTTCAGGAAGTATTCTATGCTGAAGTAATTTCAGGAAGTGCAATGCCAAATTTAATGTATCTAACCACATTTTCAGATATGAAATCGCACGACGAACATTGGGATGCTTTCCGTAATCACCCCGATTGGAAAAAACTCTCAGGATTGGAGAAATACAAACACATCGTTTCGCATTCAGATAAATATTTAATGCACCCTACGGATTACTCAGATATTTAATTCCCAAGGCTTCCGCGCGATTATATCTTGTGGGAGGTTACATATTTTAGATATTAAAGATACTTTTATAAACCACACGATACAATCGTGCGGAAGCAACGGAAGTACCTTTGGAAAAACTTTCCAATTCCGAATTTGTTTAAATGGTAGATGATTCGGAACTTATTAACAACCCGAATAAAAACAACTAAATTAAAATAATATGGAGACAACTAAAAATAAAATGAAAGTTGAAATATGGAGTGATGTCATGTGCCCGTACTGCTATATGGGTAAACGCAAATTTGAAACAGCCTTATCTCAATTCAACGAAGCAGCTGATGTAGAGATCGTCTGGAAGAGTTTTCAGCTTTCACCCGATATGATAACAGCACCTGACAAAAGTATTCATCAGCTATTGGCAGATCTTATGGAAATAAGCATTGAAGAAGCGAAAGAATACAATGATAGGGTAACAAATTCAGCCAAACAGTATGGATTGGTTTACAACTTTGATACCGCCATTCCGGCTAACTCATTTAATGCCCACCGGTTTTCGCATTTGGCAAAACAACACGGTTTACAGGATGAGGCCGAAGAAAGATTATTTAAAGCTTATTTCAGCGATGGAAAAAACGTTGACGATATTCCCACACTTATTCAGTTGGGGGTTGAAATAGGATTGGATGCTGATGAGCTGAAAACCGCGTTAGAAAGTGATATGTATGCCGATGATGTACGAAAGGATCTATACGAAGCGCGGCAAATAGGAGTCAGAGGCGTACCGTTTTTTCTGTTCGATAATAAATTGTCAGTTTCAGGAGCTCAGGACAGCAAAGTTTTTTTAGAGACACTTGAAAAAGCATATGCTCAGTATAGTGGAAAAAAGCTACATCAACCCTGGAAATTACTGAAGAACTAAGCTGTTCTTAAAGTAGAGATTATAAGCAGTTGAAATGTTGATAATAATTTAGTTATTTAAATAATACAGTATTAAGTAATCAACAATAATTATTAATATGTTTTTTGATGTTGTTTTTAAGGGGGACAAGTGACTTCCCAGTCGCTTGATAACTATTCAAGCGACTGGGAAGTCGCTTTTTCCTCGAAATTTCAAAACATATCATTAAATGCTTTCAGTTACTTATTTAATAAATTTGGTATAGGCGCTTAGAGCGCATAGACTTTGTTCCTTTAGTTTGTGAAATAAACAGCCCAAAAATTATCTAATTTATATGATAAATTAACATTGTTTTTTCTGAATACAAGCGATTAAATAAGGACAATATTCAACATGTCCATTAATACTCGTATCGGAAATGATTAAAAATCAAT
>JAAFGX010000163.1 GCA_010365115.1 Paludibacter sp. | reverse complement strand
TTTGTTCAAATTAGACTCCAGAGGAGTCATCTGTGCATAACCCCCAGATTCATCTGGGGGAATGTATGTAAAGTAAGAGAGAAACTCCAGAGGAATTTGCCATCAGCAACTTAAGTCATATAATAGTGGGAAACCACTATGAGGTTTTGTAATCATTTATTTCACTTTCCCTCAGATGAATCTGGGGGTTTCCGAAAAAAAAACGGAATGTGCCATATGCATTGAAAAATCCAACGGAGTAAATATTAGAAAATACTATACCCACACAAAACTTTATAAAGCCGATTTTATTTATTGCATCAATGGTAATTATCTGAACTTATTACATATCCGTTTGTTTAGAAAATATGATTTAAGGTCTAAATTGCAAAAAAGATTTTTTTTTATTATATTTGCAATTGAAATAATTAGAAATTGATTAAAAATACAGAAAATATGGTATTTGATGAAGAGATGATATTGCGTATTTACGCTTCCTACCCCGAAAAAATATCTCAAATTAAAAAAAAATTACAACGTCCACTTACGCTAACAGAAAAGATTCTGTATGCCCATTTACCTGTCGACGAACCTTTGGAAAATTATAGCAGAGCAGTTGATTATGTCAATTTTTCACCCGACCGAGTGGCTATGCAAGACGCCACAGCACAAATGGCATTGTTGCAATTGATGAATTCCGGCAGAAAAACTGCGGCTGTTCCTTCTACTGTTCATTGCGATCATCTTATTCAAGCTTATATTTCGGCAAAAACAGATTTGCAAACTGCCGAAGATACCAATCGTGAAGTCTACGATTTTTTGAGTTCTGTTTCCAATAAGTTTGGTATCGGATTTTGGAAACCAGGTGCAGGAATAATTCATCAAGTGGTATTGGAAAATTATGCATTTCCAGGCGGAATGATGATTGGAACCGATTCGCATACGCCCAATGCTGGTGGTTTGGGAATGATAGCCATTGGAGTAGGTGGTGCTGATGCTGTTGATGTTATGGCCGGAATGCCGTGGGAACTCAAATTGCCAAAGGTGATTGGTGTAAAACTTACCGGGAAACTTTCAGGTTGGGCATCACCAAAAGATGTGATACTCAAACTAGCTGGTATTCTTACCGTAAAAGGTGGAACGAACGCTGTAATTGAATATTTCGGCGAAGGAACTGCTTCAATATCTGCTACAGGAAAAGGAACTATTTGTAATATGGGCGCCGAAGTAGGAGCAACCACCTCACTTTTTCCCTTCGATGAAAAATCGGCTGCATATCTTAATGCAACAGGTAGAAATTCTATAGCCATTGCAGCAAACGAAATTATTGAGCACTTACAACCCGATCCTGAAGTGGTTGCACGTCCCGAAGATTATTATGATCGCCTGATTGAAATAAATTTAAGCGAATTAGAACCGTATATTAACGGACCGTTTACTCCAGATGCTGCTTATCCTATTTCTGAATTTGCAAAAGCTGTAAAAGAAAAGAACTATCCTCAAAAAATGGAAGTAGGATTAATAGGTTCGTGTACCAACTCGTCGTACGAGGATATGACACGTGCTGCTTCGATTGTGAAACAAGCCAAAGCTGATGGATTAAAAGTTCAGGCACAGTTTATTATTAATCCAGGTTCTGAATTAGTTCGTTACACTGCCGAACGCGATGGTGTATTAGACGTATTTGAGTCAGTGGGTGGAGTTATTATGGCAAATGCTTGCGGTCCTTGCATTGGCCAGTGGAAACGTGAAACAGACCAACCGGAACGTCCGAATTCTATCATTACTTCCTTTAACCGAAACTTTGCAAAACGAAACGACGGAAATCCGAATACACATACGTTTATTAGTTCCCCTGAAATTGTAGCGGCATTGACTATTGCCGGAGATTTGTGTTTTAATCCACTAACCGATACCTTGGTGAATGAAAAAGGAGAGAACATTAAACTTCAGGAACCAAATGGTTTTGAACTGCCCTCAAAAGGCTATGCTGTGGAAGATGCGGGTTATATTGCTCCTTCAAAAAACAAAAATGAAATATTCATTAATCCTCAATCGAAACGATTGCAAATACTTCAACCATTTGCGGCTTGGGATGGTAATGATTTAATTGATCTACCGTTGCTAATAAAAGCGAAAGGTAAATGTACAACTGATCATATTTCAATGGCAGGACCATGGTTGCGTTTCCGAGGGCATTTGGATAATATTTCTGATAATATGTTGATTGGTGCTGTAAATTCTTTCAACGAAAAAACAAACGCAGTGCTGGATACTGAAACAATAGCATATACTACAGTTCCTGCTTTAGCCCGAAAGTACAAATCTTTTGGACTTGGATCTGTAGTGGTTGCCGAAGAAAATTATGGAGAAGGATCGAGCCGCGAACATGCTGCCATGGAACCACGTTTCCTGAATGTAAAAGCCATTCTGGTAAAATCGTTTGCTCGCATTCATGAAACGAACTTGAAAAAGCAAGGCATGCTGGCACTTACCTTTGTTGATAAAAATGATTATGATAAGGTGCGTGAAGATGACCGTATCAGCATTATTGGAGTATCGAATTTTGCTCCGGGCAAGAGACTTACCGTGAAACTGAATCATAAAGATGGAACTTCTGAAATAATTGAAGTGGTTCATACTTATAATCAAGCTCAAATAGAATGGTTTAAAGCTGGTAGTGCCTTGAATGCGATGGCTAAATAAAAAGAAACTTTAAAATATTTAAAATATTAAAAAACAAAATTTCAATTTTGAGTGTTAATCAAGTAAATGATTCAAAATAATAAATAAAAATAATCGAAGTCATGGAAAAAGAATATTTAATTTACAAACTATCGGAAACGATAAAAACAACAAGTCGTATTGACAAAGAATTATTTACTCAATTTAATGTAAAACGTGGCTTACGCAATGAGGATCACTCAGGAGTTTTAGTTGGTTTGACAAAAGTGGGTGATGTGGTGGGATACGAGAAATTACCTGAAGGTGGTTTAAAAGCAGTTCCCGGTAAATTGTATTATCGTGGATTGGATGTTGAAGATTTGGTTCATGGTCTTGAAAAAGAAAATCGATTGGGTTTTGAGGAAACAGCTTTCCTTCTTTTATCCGGTTATTTGCCCGACTCAGAAGAGTTGAAATCCTTTTCGCAAATTCTGAATGAGAGTATGGCTCTGGCTCAAAAAGCAACCATGAATATCATTGATCTCGAGGGCCAGGACATTATGAATATCCTTGCTCGCAGCGTATTGGAAATGTACACTTTCGATTCAAATCCAGACGATATTTCGCGTGACAATCTCGTTCGACAATCTATCGATTTGATTGCAAAATTCCCAACTATTGTTGCTTACGCATTCAATATTCTTCGCCACAGTCAACAAGGGCGTTCATTGCACATTCGTCACCCGAACGAAGAAATGTCGTATGCAGAAAACTTCCTGTACATGATGAAAGGTCCGGGTCATTACACCGAATTGGATGTGAAAATTCTGGATTTGACGCTTATTCTTCATGCCGATCATGGTGGTGGTAATAACTCTACATTTACTGTTCGTGTTACAAGTTCCACACAAACTGATACTTACTCGTCGATTGCAGCTGGTATTGGTTCGTTAAAAGGTCCTTTGCATGGTGGTGCAAACATTAAGGTGGTAGAAATGTTCAATCACTTGAAAACATCCATTAAAGACTGGACAAATGTGAAAGAAATTGATGCATATTTCAAAAAAATGCTGAATAAAGAAGCATACAACAAAAGCGGATTGATTTACGGTATTGGCCACGCAGTTTATACAGTTTCTGATCCACGTGCGCTGTTATTGAAAGAAATGGCTCGTAAAATGGCGGTAGAGAAAGGCATTGAAAAAGAATTTGCCTTCCTGGAACTGTTGGATGAAAGAGCAGTTAACGCATTCATGACTTTCAAAGGAGATGGAATCAACAAGCAGGTTTGTACAAATGTCGATTTTTATTCAGGATTTGTGTATGAAGCAATTGGTCTGCCTTCTGAAATTTTCACACCAATGTTTGCTATGTCGCGTGTTGCAGGCTGGACCGCACATCGCATTGAAGAGTTGAACTTCGCCAGCAAACGTATTATTCGTCCTGCTTATAAAAATGTTGGAGAACGAAAGTCTTTTGTTCCAATTAAGGAAAGGTAAGAAAACTCTAGACTACAGTCGTCTGTCGCCAGACACTAATTTGGCAACAGACGACTTCTGTATTTAGTTTCATGATATAATTAGAAATATGAGATGC
Organism: Paludibacter sp.; assembly: GCA_010365115.1. Lineage (GTDB taxonomy): Bacteria > Bacteroidota > Bacteroidia > Bacteroidales > Paludibacteraceae > Paludibacter. The sequence goes on along the minus strand of JAAFGX010000163.1, from coordinate 2,082 downwards.
TTTGAAGAATTAAGAATTTGGCAAGAATCCAGGCTAATTGTAAAGGAAATTTATCAACTTACAACTTGTTTGAAAGACTATGGATTCAGAGACCAACTTCAACGCGCCACAATTTCTATAATAAACAATATTGCGGAAGGGTCAGAATCAGGTACAGACAAAATGTTTGTACGGTATTTAAATATTTCTCAAGGCAGTTGTAGTGAAGTAAAAAGCATGCTTTATGTATGCGAAGATTTAAAATATTGTGATAGTCAAGTGGCATATGACCTTCGAATGAAAGTGAGAAATATTTCAGCTGGAATTCAAAAATTATTAGATTATTTAAAACAATCAATAATTTCAAGTCAAAAGTTACAAAAATAAACTTTACAAAGACTGGTGTCTGGAGACAGGAGCCAGGAGAAAAAAAAATGAAAGAAAAAATTAAAGTATTAAATCCTGTCGTAGAGCTCGATGGAGACGAAATGACCCGAATTATTTGGTCATTTATTAAAGAACAACTTATACTGCCTTATTTAGAGTTAGATATAAAATATTACGATTTAAGTATTGAAAACCGTGATTTGACGAATGATCAGGTAACTATCGATTCAGCAAATGCTATCAATAAGTACAATGTAGGAATAAAATGCGCCACCATTACGCCCGACGAAGCTCGTGTTGAGGAATTTGGATTAAAAAAAATGTGGAAATCGCCTAATGGAACAATTCGTAACATAATTGGTGGAACAGTTTTTCGTGAACCAATAGTAATGAGCAATGTACCTCGTTATGTTCAGGGTTGGACTAAACCTATCGTTATTGGGCGCCATGCTTTTGGCGATCAGTACAAAGCAACGGATACTGTAATAAAAGGAAAAGGAACCCTAAAAATGACTTTTACCAATGAGGACGGTGAAATTAAGGAATGGGAAGTGTATAATTTCGAAGGCGATGGCGTGGCAATGGCCATGTACAACACCGACAAATCCATTTATGGTTTTGCACGATCGTCAATGCAAGTAGCGTTGGAAAAAAAGTGGCCACTGTATCTTTCAACAAAAAATACCATTCTGAAAGCGTACGACGGTCGTTTCAAAGATATTTTTCAAGAAGTATTTGAAAAAGAATTTGAAGCCGATTTCAACGAAGCCGGAATTACATACGAACATCGTTTAATTGATGATATGGTGGCTTCGTGTATGAAGTGGAGTGGGGGATTTGTTTGGGCTTGCAAGAACTACGATGGTGATGTACAGTCGGATACGGTTGCACAGGGTTTTGGTTCGTTGGGTTTAATGTCATCGGTATTGGTAACTCCCGACGGAAAAACTGTAGAAGCTGAGGCTGCTCACGGAACTGTTACCCGTCACTATCGCCAACATCAACAAGGTAAATCAACGTCGACCAATCCAATTGCTTCCATTTATGCATGGACCCGCGGATTGATGCACAGAGCCAAACTAGATAATAATCCGGAATTGTTGAATTTCTGCGAAAAACTCGAAGAAGTTTGTATTGAAACAGTGGAAGCGGGCGAAATGACCAAAGATTTAGCCGTACTCATTCATGGAGACAATGTGACTAGCGAAAACTATTTGAGTACAGAAGGTTTCTTAGCCGCCTTGAAACGGAATTTGGATGTAAAATTGGGATAAGAGCTATTGATATAAAAAAGAGACGTTACTTGTTAATAATGTCTCTTTTTTTAGTAAATATATTCTCAAGCTAATTTGAATTGTTTTATATATTAGTTCTGAATCAGTATCTTTTTTCCTTGATTTTCTCCGAACGAAGTGATTGTGGAGATCCTTTCCACGAACATCCCAAACAATAAAGCATGTTGAGATCAAAGCCAACCAGCGAGTCAATTGAATGAACTGCCACGACCTCGTAGTTTTCGTTCACTGTAACGAGACGATTATCTCCCGATTCATTTTTTACAAAGAATCTGTGAACTTCACATTGAGGACATTTTAGTTTTCGCATTGTGTTTTTTATAAAAATTTATTGGTATAGGCGTTTAGAGCGCACTCTAAAACCCCTTTCATTATTGATTTTTAATCATTTCCGATACGAGTATTAATGGACATGTTGAAT
>JAAFGX010000162.1 GCA_010365115.1 Paludibacter sp. | reverse complement strand
AGTTACAAATCCATCCGAGCACAAAAGCACTATAAAGAGTGAAATATAAGTCATTTAATACTCATATTTAATAAAACATTTAACTTATAAGGGGGAAAGCTGCAAGATGGGTTAACCAATTAACCATTTAACCAATTAAAGAATTCATGAATATTGAAGAACTTCGCGAATATTGTCTGAGTTTGAAAGGAGTTACTGAAAGTTTTCCGTTCGATGAAGTGACACTGGTATTAAAAGTACAGGGGAAAATGTTTGCGTTGATTCCGTTGGATAATGTAGAAACGCAAATTGCACTGAAATGCGATCCCGAACGGGCAATTATTTTGCGCGAAGAGTATTCAGCTATTGTTCCGGCTTGGCATTTCAATAAGAAACATTGGAATTCTGTATTTATTCATCCTTCCATCTCCAAAGACTTTCTCTGCGAATTGATAAAACATTCTTATACGCTGGTAGTAAATGGATTGCCACGAAAGTTACGGGAGGAAATAAACGGCTGATAAGTAATTATTGTTGATTTCTTATTACAAACCTTATTCTGATTTCATTTTTATTTATTCAATAAGCACAATTCCACTTAACATTCTGTCTGACTTTACCTCCCTGTTCCCCGCAGCGTATTTTTACCATCCGCTGTTCGGAATAGCGTCCCGCAATGTCGAAGCTAAAAGGAAGCTACAACTTTCCATATTTTAAACGATTGATTTAATGACTTTAGTTTAAATCCATCGTTAATAAAGACATAATTTCTTGTGCATTTTTCTACTATTATTGAATAAGGAAGTCTGGATACTTCCTTATCGTAGTGACCACAAAATTGCAAATCTTCGCAAGTAGGCCAATATAATTATCAGATGTTTGTTTATAAAACTTCACAAAGTAAAGCATAGAAAATATAAATCAATATCATTGCAGGTCTATCTGATATACTTCACTGGCGGTATAGCTTCCCAAAATTCCGATACCACCAACTATGTTATTATGAATCTGAACCTGCTCGGAGAAAAAATTATCGCCCGTTTCGGCAGCAACTCTTGATTGAGCATATTGATAATAATCTTTACTTATGCTTTGCAGATAAATGCTGACTTTCTTTCTGTCTGGAGTTTTACGGCCATAGTCATATTCAGACCTGTAAGTATAAACATCTTCATTTGTACTGAAAGTTAGTGAGTATGTTTTACCATTAAAAAGTTCATCGGAAAAAACGCCATACATATTATAACTGTACATTCCCCCAACAATCGACAAAGGATCAGTATTAGTATTATCTCCCGAAACCACATCGCTAAAATAATAAAAATAAGAATCCTTCTCGCTTTTGGTTTCTACCTGAGTCACAGTATCGGTTTGTACATAATAACTGGTAGATTTCACAATTAAGCGATAATAGTTTTGCTCATTTCCATTGTCTTTAAATTTAAGAGTATAATTGATTGTATGGCCCATAACTGTTGCTATGGTATCATTCTTCCAAATTGTTGGACCACCATTGGATGAGGATCCACTGTAACTAATTTGATAACTCATCCCTGTCCAAACATTCGTTGTATCAATGGAATTAATAACTGGTTGATAATAAATCACAGTTTGACTTGTTACTTCTTTAAAACCGGGAACATTCACCACCAGTTTCAGGGTGTCACCTATCAATGGTTTGAAAGTACCGTTATAAATTCCCTTTTCGTCATAACTCATTTTTTCTTTAAAATCTCCATTTACCCACACTGCCACTTCGGCATTTGATATGTTCTTAAAAGTGATACTGTCTTTAAGAAAAAAGCGACTTTCAGAGATTTGAGCTGAGACAATAGAATCCGGATTAAGATAACTATTGACAACAATCAGCGGGTCGGTAATCTTTCCATTAAATTCTATCTCTTTTTCACAAGCAGAAAAAATGAAAATGCTCATTAAAATGCTCAAATATATTGATATTGATTTCATACTGTTTTTTTTATTTTTCAGGTATTAAAATTTGTAACTATAACTTACCGATGGAATAATAGGGAAAATAGAGAGTTGTGTAAGTGCTTTCCTTTCAGTACCCCATCCGCCATTCATATTGTTTGTGTATTTATTCGTCACCATCGTCAAAAATGGATTTAGCTGGTTATAGGCATTATACACACTGATGTTCCATGTACGTCTGCCATGTTTGAGCTGTTTATGAAAGTTCATCCCTATGTCGAGCCGATGATACGGATTGTACCTGAAATTATTTCGCGAACTTACATAAGGTAAGGTTGTTGTGATCGGATTTGAAACTGCTATAACAGATCCGTTACCATTGTAAACAGTAGGACCCGAAAAACTCGAAGTACTTTGTGGAAGATCAGTTCCACCAAAATTTTGTAAAGCCAGTGTTCCGCAATTTCCAGTACTGTAAACCCACGTAGCTGCCATATCAAATCGGTCGCTGAATTTGTGAGAAACGACAACACTTAAATCGTGTCTTCGATCGTATTTAGCCGGAAACACAGCACCTTCATTTATTTCCTGTCCGGGTCTGTCGAACAAACGATCGGAATGCGACCACGTATAACCAACCCAACCTGTAGTATTTCCAACAGTTTTCTGTGCCAGAAATTCAATTCCATACGCCCAACCGCGACCCATACTTACTTTGTCTTCCCAACCGGTACTTGAACCAAAAAAGGAAGCTCCATCTTTATATTCAATCAGGTTATCCATTGTTTTATAATATCCTTCCACCGAAAAATCAATCAGATTGGCCAAATTATAAAATAATCCCGCTGAATATTGATTGGAATTCATGGGTGCAATGCGTTTGGTAACCGGTACCCATAAATCGGTTGGCAAACTTATATTGCTGTTTGATAGCAAGTGGATATATTGGCTCATGGTAGCATATCCAACTTTAAAAGACATTTTATCACTCATCAAAACACGCAACCCGATACGAGGCTGAGGCAAAACTGAACCATACAATTGGTTTTGAACTAAAAATGAAGAAAAATGAACTCCAGCATTCAGTTTAATTACCGAACCAAGGCTGATATTATCTTCGATATAGGCGGTAGTTTCATGTGCAGATACATTTTGATCGCCAATGGTTGTATCCATTTGTTGATTCATCGATTCACCGGTAGTTTTTAGCTGAGCTATGGTTACTCCCGGACGGAAAGTGTGGAAAGTATAATTTGCTCCGAATTTTACATCATGATTGGGCATGGGCGACCAATCGAAATCAACTTTTGCCGAATAATCTTCTATTCCCGACCGATAACCCACGGTAAGTTTTTCGGTGGAAGTGGAAGGCGGATTTTCAATAACCGTCTTATTTTCAGTGCCAACTGCCATATAAAATCGGTAACGGGTATAAGCTGCCGTTGTATTCATAAACAATTTGTTGTTTATCAAATGATTCCAACGTACGGCAGTTATCAGATTTCCCCAATCCCAATCCATTTTTATGCGACCAGCTTCTGATGAATTGCCATAGTCGGAATAACTTTGTTGCAAATTGGCATAAATAACATCGTCGCCCATATAAGCACTCAGGTACAACCGGTCTTTATCGGAAAACTTATGACTTATTTTTGCATTCAAATCATAGAAATAGTAACCTGCATTTGCCCTACCCACACCACCGTTCTTTTTTGCAGCAGCGGTTATAATTGGTTGTGCTAAAATATCAGCGTAAGTACGACGGGCAGAGAAATTGAAAGTTGTTTTCTCTTTGATAATCGGACCTTCTATATTTATTTTGGAAGATATAAGTCCGACAGTTACATTCCCATGATAGTTTTTATCATCGCCATCATTCATTCTGATATCGACCACTGATGACAATCGTCCTCCAAAGCGCGCCGGGAAACTGCCTTTATATAACGTTACATTTTTGATGGCATCGGCATTAAAAACCGAGAAAAAACCAAACATGTGATTTACATTGTACACCGGAACACCATCCAACAATAACAGATTCTCATCCGGACCTCCGCCGCGAACATACATCCCTGCTGAACCTTCTGTACCCGCTTTTACTCCGGGTAATAATTGCAATGCTTTGATCACATCCGTTTCGCCGAAAAGACTCGGCACACTTTTAATCTGACTGATAGGAACTTCAATAGCACTCATTTGCGAACCCTGAACTCCAAGTTCCTTTCGGCTTCCCAACACAACGACTTCATCCAGTTCTGTGTTTTCAGTTAATTGAATGTTAATCACTGTATCTTTTGTTAAAACAAACGAAGAGCTTTTCGATGTAAAACCAACATAGGAATAGACCAGATTAATTGCTCCCTTTGGAATAGTAAGCGAGTAAAACCCATAGGAATTACTTACATTTCCCACCTTAGAGTTTTTCTCATAGACAGAAGAATTCAACAAGGTCTCACCATTTTTAGCATTTGTAATATACCCGCTGATGGTGCGATTCTGCGAACTCACCGGCAGCATGACAAGACACAACAAGACACAACTGATACTTAATCGATTCATAAATAATTGGGGATAAATGATTTTAATAATATGAACAAAAGTAATGATTAACATTAACAAGCTATTCTTTGTTAAATATATTTATACTTAATACTATGTTTTTTTTAAAAAATTAACCTTAAAACAAATAGGAATCTATTTAAAAGGGAAAGGTCTGTCTAAAATTAAATGAAATTTGAACAGAGTAGGTGGCTTGGCTAGCCCGTTGCGATTAGGTATTCCTATTCATCAATGATTTATGTGAATTAGTCAATAGGCATAAACCCGTTATTGATAAATAGTTGTTGTTGACATATATTTCTCTATGTAGTCTTTTATTTCCTGCTTCTTGGATGAATCCTTAATTACCTCATATAAAGGTAAAAGTCCATCTTTGCCAATTTGCATAAACTGCACTTCAATATTATCACCAAAAGCAGAGTATAGATTTTTGTGAATATTATCAGGATTATTATCTGTAGCATTTATTAAACCACACATCTTCAATTTACTTCCAATAGTGTTGTAAATTAATTGCTCATCTTTCGCAATATGTCCTGATGCTTGATTTATGGTTATAATTCCAGCTGTACCACCAAAAAATTGATTCATTCTTTTATAAATGCCCTGTTCTGCAGATTCTGCATCGCCAACACACCGATATAAAACCTCTATTTTGCTACCCAGAAAAACATCGGTTAAAACGTGTGTCCCGTATTTCGAAATAAGTTCCTTTGGAGTAAGGGAAGATACGTCATTATCGAAACTACTGGTAGTTTTGAGCTCATTGCTTATTACAAATAGACCAAAGTGGGAATAAATACATGTGTATGCATAATAGGCAAAAGCATCGTTAGGATTGATTGAGTCAGAATTAAACGCTAATTTAAACAACGATTTTATTTGCGAGTTTAATGCTAATGGAGAGCTATTTATAATATTTACGTTGTTTACTTTCTCGGAAAAATTAGCAAAACTTCCTCCACTAATCAGTAATGGAAAGGCTGTATTTGGATTATCTATTGCAATATTATTACTAGAACCCGTCAAATCTAATACTTTTGCTCTTGCAGAAATGGTGTCACAAAATCCTATAGCATCATACCCATACCCAAGTAAATTGGTGTCTTCATTACTTGAATTTCCTGACCCTGTTTTGTATTGTAACTCTACTAACGAACTTTGTGGAATTGGTAATTCGGTTTCAACTACGTTTTCCTCTTTGCAAGAAAAAAGGAGAAATAAAAGGAATAAAAAATAATAAGTTTTCATAAGTTGTTATTAAATGGGTTTAAATATTTATAATCTGATAATTGTTACATTTTTTATAATCCTTGCTGATAAAGAATAGAACTAATCCGCTTGACATAATTGCAACTTGTGCCTTTTTATTATTTAGTATTGGCACGAATTAATAATCCTCGAAAGCGGGTAATCTTCATTCATATCATATACAATCAATATGAATGTTAATGTCAATATTTCTAAACGTATTTATTTAAATTATATTTCATTGTATTAAAATTAAGTTTGTTATTTACATTGAAATTTAATCAATTACTACATACCGAAATCCAGTTAAGTAATTGTTATATAAAAAGTTGGTTTTTGCTTTCTTTAATTATTTTTCTATAGTTTTGCCTTGTCGCATCTTTATGAGTGAGTAATAAAGCAGAAGTCAGTTAGATTGGGTGAACAATCTATAACCGACTTCGCCTTTTTCTCTTCCACTCATTCAAAATTATAATTCTCATTAATGTAAATATCACTATACTAACTTTGATAACACTTTTGAAAATATATAAACCGCAATATATAACCTGACATAATAAGAAATATATTATCTTTGTTCAAAATAAAGATGATATGAATAAAAGAGGTAAGCCAGTA
>JAAFGX010000033.1 GCA_010365115.1 Paludibacter sp. | reverse complement strand
TCTATATGTAATTGCATATAGAAATTTATAACTCGTAACGAACTCACAAGTGTCATTTATGTCGATTTATGCCATCTGTGTCTGATCCTGCCATCTGGTCGTCGAGGCCTTTTTAATGTGATTTAATTGGCTAAAATTTGTATTCAAATCAATTGATAAGTGTTGCAACCGGTTGAAAATTGAAACGATTTTAAAACAAATTATAAACTTAAATTTTAGGAATTATGGCAAGACAGAAAGGCATAATTAAGTTGAAAGGTACTATTGGAGATATTACTTTTTACAAAACCCAAGATGGGCATTTGGCTCGTGAAAAAGGAGGCATTGATGCCAGCAGAATAAAAAAAGATCCTGCGTTTCAAAGAACACGTGAGAACGGTTCTGAATTTGGAAGAGCCGGCAAGGCCGGAAAAACTTTAAGAACGGCTCTGAGAGTCTTACTTCTAAATTCTGCAGACGGTAGAGTGGTGAGTCGACTTACCCAAGCGATGGTAAAAGTGATTCAGGCCGATACCATAAGCGAGCGTGGGTTACGAAATGTAATTGATGGTGAAGCAGAGTTGCTTGCTGGTTTTGAGTTCAACATCAGAGGGAAACTGGGGACCAGTTTGTTTGCTCCCTATGTAGGGATAATCGACAGAGTATCTGGAGATATTAGCGTTGATTTGGATTCGTTTATTCCCGCTAATATGATTGCAGCTCCAGGAGGAACGACACATTTCAAAGTTATTTCAGCTGGTGCTGAAATTGATTTTGAGGCAGAGACTTTCGTATCAACGAATTCTGAAACTGCTATTCTTCCATGGGATATGACAGCAACAGCGGCGATTAGTCATGTAAACCCGGTCACGCCAAACAGCACAAAACCGTTGTTTTTGGCTTTAGGTGTTGAGTTTTATCAACAGGTAAATGGCCAGATGTATCCTTTGAAAAATGGATCCTACAACCCGTTAGCTTTGGTTAGCGTAAGCGGATTGTAAGATGGTTTTGGTATTAACCAGAATCTATTTTCCTGAAGGAACGCAAGGGATGCTAGAATGGAACGGCACACTAGTTTGTTATACCATCGAATTGCCTTGGTTGGGAAACCAAAGGCGTATCTCTTGTATTCCGGAAGGAGAATATGTTTTGCAGAAGCGGTTTAGCCCAAAATTTAATTGGCATTTGCATTTGAGAAATGTTCCGGGAAGAGATTTAATATTAATCCATCCCGCCAATGACGCCAAAAAAGAATTGTTGGGCTGTATTGCTCCTGTAACGCAACATAGCGGAGTAGGAAAGGGCCGTTCCTCCCGAAAAGCGTTGGAAAAGCTGAAATCTATGGTTTACGCAGCTTTAGATCGTAGTGAAATAGTGAAAATAAGTATTCAATCAGATTCCCAAAAGGGAATGATAAAGAAATAAATTATGAATGTAATAAAACGAGCGAAAGCTCCAACTCCTAAATTTTTTAGGATTTTGAGAGCCATTGGATTGGCTTTGTTGGCCATAAGCGGAAGTGTGATTGCGGCGCCAGTTGTTTTGCCTGTTGCTGTGGTAAGTATTGCAGGATATATCGCTGTTGCTGGAGGGGTTATTTCTGCTATCAGTCAGGTTACAGTTGATGAAGCCGCCCTGTTGAAGGCAGAACAAGAAATAATTCCAAAATCTAGAAGCGATGGAGACTAATCTTACTTTAAAATCGGGTACCATTTTAGGAACGTTGTTGAGTATTATACCCAATATACTTTCTGAAGATATTGTAAAAACTATTATCTTAGCTGTTGTTGGAGCGATAGTTAGTTTTCTGGTTTCACTTCTTTTAAAGCGGTTGACAAAATCAAAAAAATAAAGATTCAGTTTTCGTGTGGTAGCCTTTACTGAATCCTATAGGAAAGCCTAATCGTGAGATTAGGCTTTTTTTTGTTTAACTACAATACCTGGTTAGAATACATTTTTTTAGCTCATTGATCAGTTTTACATTTTTCTCCAAATGTTCTTTTTGCTGCTCCAACACTTTTATAGTCTGGATGTCTTTTTGATGTTGTTCGAAATCGTTTATCATTTTATTGACTTTTTGGTCAAATTCAGTTTTGAATCTTTTAATTCTGATAAATGGAATAACTGACCCAATAAGGTGCTGATGCCAAAATTTCATTTGCCATAGGCTGTATGCTAGCCAGTAAATCATTTCGGCGTCTTCGTCAGATGAAAAAATAATCACATAACTATTGGTAAAAGGCTCTTTTTGGGGCTTGCCGCTGTTCATTCCTTTGTTAAGGATAAAGATTTGGTTTCCCTTGTAAATGGTGTCTTTCTGATGGGTTTTGACGATAAAGTTTGGCATAATTTCTGGTTTTAGATTATGTGCCTCGCTGCGCTCGGCACCCTACTATTTTTAAAAGAAAAAGAAAAAAAAGAAAGTCCTCTAAGAAGAGGAGGTTTCAAAAGGAGTCCAGTTTTTTTGAAAAAATACTATTCGCCGCGGCGAATGGAGATATTTTCAAAAACCCGGAGGGCTTGAACTTTACTTTTTGAAACCGGAGCTTAGCTTTACTTTCTTTTTTTTATTTTTTTTCTTGTATCACAAAACATTCTCGTTACTGTTCTTCTTTTGGGATCGTTCTACTGGAAGCGGCAATTAAACACCCCCAAGCACCGCAAGGAGCATAAAAAAGTGGTCTCGTCTTTTTAGACGAGAAGGAACTTTTTTATGCGGATGAGGAGCGCAGTGGCGGGGTTGCGGCAATCGAATAGCCACCCTAGACGCGAGAGTTGAGCGTCCTTAGACTTCGCTCTGGATGACAAAAGTTGAGGACTAAATACTAACGTATTTGTGCTACATAAAGGGAGCGAAACGTAGCGGATAGGAGCGTGAAACGGCGGGGAAAAAATAAAACACTCCCGACTTTTTTTGGAGGGAAACCTTGATTTAGGGCAAAGTGAGGTTTTTCACCGAACGGAGCCAACCCCGATGGCTGTGCGAAGGAGCAACCGCTGAAAAAATAAGGGGCGACAGACATAATACTGCTGATTGCAGAGCAGCGTAGTTTACGAAGCGGAACGGAATGAAGCTGTATTGTGGCTGTAATAGCCCCGACGAACGCAGGAAGTGACCGTGTGGAGATGAGGAACGGAACGGCGCAAAAAAAATAGCTGTCCCGCCTTTTCTTTTAGCGGGACTGCTATATTTTTTTGTGCGGTGTAGTGTCTGTGGAACGGAGGGAAACCCTAAAGAAAATCACGATAAAGACCCTGAAACGAGTTCAGGGTGAACCGACTGGAACTGCCGAACGGAACAAAGGGAACGACCGTAGGGAGACCGCTTGATTGCTCGTGATGTTAGGAACGGAAATATTCTTGTGGAAATAACTTATTCTTAAAATCAGATTGTTACGAGATAGGGTCTATTATTTTCAATTTTGCTTCGTCATGTTCTTTGAAGGCATTACTTAGCGTTAGGTGACTTTCCAATTCATCAATATTGTTTGCTATTAATGTTGCACTAAATTCTTGTGCTCTTTGTAACATTCTGATATACGCTGTTGGATCATCGTTTCTTGTTAGTCTTCTTAATGCTCCTAAATAATCATCACGATATACTGTTGGAATTATGATTCGTGTTTGGTTTACTTTTACTAATTCGGCATTCATCATTACTCTTGCAATTCTACCATTTCCGTCTAAGAATGGATGTATTTCGCTTATCATGAACATAATGTAAGCTGCTTTGGAGAATGGTTCTTGTAGTGCTTGGTAGTAATCAAATCCTTTTATTAAAGTACCTCTTACTAAAGTGTGGTCAACAAAATGTGTTTCTCCTGCTCGATTATTTTTGTCTTTGAATTGACCTGGTTCTTTAGAGGTTCTGGCTCCTAAAAGTATTTGATGTCTGTATTGCAATATGTTTAGTAGTTCCTCTGGATTTGATGGTGTTGTACTCATTTCCTTTAGGTTACTAACCAACTTGTATGTTCCTAAAATATCGTGTGAATCTTCATCACGGTTTGGAATTGGTGTTTCGGTTTGAATAATACTTTTAGCTTCTTCGATTTCGAAAATAGTTCCTTCAATATAATTGGAAAAATAGGCTTCGAAGAAAGCAAAATTTCTAAAAGAATTTACTGCTGCATTTATGTCTTGTCTTTCTTTGTAAGGTTGCTGTTGTAGTTCTACAAATAACTTTTCGAATAATTCCAAGCGGTGTTTGTCATACGGATTTCCTAAAGCTCTGGCTACTGCTAAAGGTGATGTGAGTATTTTGGATGGTTTTGTTGTTAGCAAGGCACTTACCAATTTGTTTAGTTTCTCAAACTCGGATTGCATTTTTAACTTATCCGCTATTTCTCTAGCTTTGTCTCGTAATTGGTTTAGTCCTTCTTCGCCTTTTACTTGAACAATTTGTTCTAATTTTGTTTCAATTTCGGGTAAGGTAATGGTTTTGGAAGTTGGTCCCACTTGACGTGAGGACTGTAGATTTTCCAACAATGCTCTTTCTAGTTGTGATACAAATAATTCTCCCGAAAATGGATTGTCTCCTTCTATCGCCGGCAATCCTTCCATAAAACGAATGGTTATTCCTGGTAACTCAATTTTCTTAGTATAAGTATAGGTTACAAATATTTGATTTGCGGTAGTTGGTTTGAATTCTAAAGCTGAACGATGACTTAATACTGCTCCTGGATATAGTTTGCCTAAAATAGTAAAGATGTTTCTTCTAATAATTATTTCCTCCGATTCGTCAAAATTTGAGGTATAAATACGAGGTGCAATTTTTTTTATTTGGCCTTCTGCTTCCAGTTGACTTAATTGTCTGTTTAAAGCGATATCGCTTGTTGCAAAAATTATCTCTTGAAGGTGGATTGGGATGTTATTTTCCATTATAATTGCTTTTGAGAGTCAAAATTAGTTGTTATTTTCCGCTAAAAAGCAATTTACGGCAAAAGTTTTCCATTATAAACTATTTGCTAGCTGATTTTAATTTCCACTAAAAGCGACTTTTACCAGAAAATGAAGTGTTATTTTCCAGTAAAGCTTTATTTTCTGCAAAAAATTTCCAGTAAAAAATGGCTGTTGTTTTTTAAATTTGTAACAAATGAATTCTAAATTAGTTGCGAAACTAAATGACTGCCCGTGATATTTAAAGGGATTATTGTTTTGACTTGCTACTTTTTTTTGGAACTATTCGAAAAAGTGTTTGAAGGATTACTTTATTCTGATACCTGTTGGGGCAGAGAAATCTTTACCTATTTGAAACGTGCAAAACTGGGTACATTGTATCTTTTTGCTACCATTGCACAAACTTCGTTACTAATGCGTTCTTTTGTTGTCTTAAGGTACTTAAGGATTAGTGTTTTGGAATAATACTGTTCTAGTTTAACAATATCTGTTGCAAAAGTTGCTTCATTTGTGGCAAACAAGGCTCGTGGAATTATAATATCTTTATCTCTTGAGAGGTTAAGCTTACTATGATCCATATCCCAAAATAAGTGTTTGGGAAAAATTGTTGCTATGTTAACTGATTGTTTCACAATATAAAACTAGTGATTTTTTTAAAACTATTTGTTAATAAATGCTCAAACGGGTGTTAATTCACGTAATCAAACAATTATAAACTACTAATATCGCGCTTATTATACTAATTTTAATATGCGAATGTGTATTTGATTAGTTCTCTGGAAGTAGCATCTAGATTATGGAGGTATCTAATTTTTATAACAGCTTACTTTTATCAGTTGTAAGATTGAAATCAACATTAGCTATTGTTAGTTTGTTGAAGCCAATTAGTGGGAATTTGCCAGTTATTTTTTCATCATTAAGATGCGTTCCTGTACTTTCTAAATCGTATAGCCAAACATTGTCTTTACTATTAATTAGTACACAATGTCTTCGACTTACTGCAGTACCACCAGAGACTTCAATATCATTTGTAGTATAGTTCGATCGACCAAATTTAATGATAGGCTTTGAAATGGATTCTGGGTGCTTATTTTTATTACTACTTTCTAAAAAGGTTATTGTGTTTGGTTTCATAGAGTTGAAATGAAAATCCATGAAAAGTAATTTAGATTTTAAAGTTGGGGTTTTACCATAATTATGACTTAAACTTTCTTCTGTCAGTACTGAATAATTGTATTCAATAAACGGATTGTTCCTGTCTTCTAAAATGGATTGTGGTGCTATGTTGTTCCCATTACTGAGCATTGCATGGGCAATAAAGTAATTGTTTCCAAAACAAGGAAATGCTGTACTTGTTTCCATCAGCATTTTGGCTAATTCCATTGCAGTTTCGTATCTGTTGGTTTCGTAATAGCATCTAATTAATAAATTGTAAGCTTCGTAGTCGGCAGGGTTTCTATGCAAATGGTCTGATAATAATCCTATGGCTATTGGGTATTTTTTGTTTTCTAAATTTATCCAACCTAAATCTTTTTGGACATCTAATCTTGAGTTTAGCTTTAATGCTTTTTCATAAAATTTCTTGGCAGTTTCTATTTTTTGAATTCTTAAATTATACTTGCCTAATGCCTGTAAAACAATAACGTTATTTGGATATCTTGTATTAGCTAACTCCAAATATTTAGCCGCATTACGCCACTTGTTTGTTTTTAATGCTTTGTCTGCCAGTTCAATTAATTCTGCTGCTTTTAGATTGTCTTTTTTGAAAATTATAGGAACTGCTTTTGCTTTCAAGGCCTCTTCCAATTCTACCATAAACTGGAACCTTAATTCGGGCACTTTGTTGATGGCTTTTAGAATGATCTCCTGTTGCCAATTGGGCAATTTTTGGATCGGAAAATCTGCTGTTTGATGTTTTTCAATTATTTCCTCTCTAGATAAACTGAAGAAAGGATTTTGATGTGTAAGTAACTCCATCATAGTAACTCCTAAAGCATAAATATCAATTCTAGGATCCTTTGTGCTGTCTATATCCCATTGAAACGCTTCTGGACTCATATATGCTCTCGTACCAATGTCTTTATTTGCAACCCCAAAGTCTGCGATTTTAATGGTTCCGTTTTGAGAAAAAACAATATTGTCTGGTTTTATATCGTGGTGAATTATACCTCTATTATGAATAATTCTTAATGAAGCAGCCAATGTTTGGATCCACTCTACTGCTTGTGCATCATTAACTTCCTTACTTGAAATCTTATCCCTAAGACTTCCTCCAGAGCAGAACTCCATTACTAGGAATAAAATTTCCTCCTCCCAAAAATGATGGTAGTAGTTTACAATATGTGGATTATCAAACCTTGATATTATTTCAATTTCGTGAATTATATCTTCCTGTTCTGATCGATTGGTGTTTATTAATTGCTTGATCGCAACGTAGCGATTTGATACTTTTTCTTTAGCCAAAAACACCTTGCCAAAACCACCGCTTCCAAGGTCTTTGATGAAAGAGTATTTATTGTCGTATAGTTGCATTGATTATTTTTAAGTATTGGTATTTTTAAAGATGTATTTTTTTATTGAATTCTCCAAATCATTATTATAGATTTTATGTATTTTTTTCGAATGTTTTTTAATAATTTAAAAGTAAGACTTTTATTCTTAGCTTTTCCTTTCGCTAGGATGTCCGCCCATCCAACTTTAAAGAGAACAAATTTTTACTTACGTAGGAATACTTGAACGAGACGAGTATTCATTGCAGGTGAAATAATTTAACTCGGTTTTTAAAATATTATTTACCTTAATAGGTAATACATATCATTTAAATATGAAGATAATAATTTATCATCCAATAAAAAATCTGTAAGATTATATATCATAATAAAAACTTTTCGACAACATAAAACTTATCAAGTCGACAATCGTCTATTGTACAATTGTCTACTAAAGTACATCTTCGTATTATGGAAGATATTAAGGTAAAATTCGGACAGCGTGTTAAAGAATTACGGTTGACTAATGGTTATTCTCAAGAAAAGTTAGCAGAGATATCTGATTTAGATAGAACTTATATTCCTGGTATTGAAGCTGGAAAAAGGAATGTATCCTTGATGGTGGTTGAAAAAATCGCAAAAGCTTTTAACATAACTATCTCTGAACTTTTAAATCAACTCTAAAAATAATTATAGCGAATGACTACAAACCCATTACTGGAAGAGTTAAAAAAACTAAGAGAATCATCAAAATATGCAGTCGCACAGGGTACTTATTCAAATTTAAATGGATTTAAAAAGTATTTACACATAGAGCGAGATGTTGAAAAAAAATTAAAAAACATCATTACTAAAGCTAATGAAAGTGAAAAAGCACAACTATTACTAGTATGTGGTAATGTTGGCGATGGAAAATCACATATTTTATCTCATTTACATGATGAATTGGATTTTTTAAAATCTAGATTTATCATTCATAATGATGCTACAGAATCTCATAATCCTAATGAATCTTCTAATGAGACTCTTTATAAATTACTACAGGGGTTTACTGATGAAAATATAGTTACATCAAAAGACAAAATTATACTAGCAATAAATCTTGGAACGTTAAGTAAGTTTATTGAAGAATATAAAGATGAATTTAAAATTTTAAACGAATATATCTCACAGACGAAAATATTAGATGCTGATTTGATTCATAATGATGAATATAATATTAAAAGTAATTTTCATCACGTTAACTTTACAGATTACCACATGTACTCCTTAACTGATCATGGGTCAGTATCCAAAATTATTTCTACTCTACTGGAAAAGATAGTTGCTAATAATAAAGCTAACTCTATTCATAAAGCCTACTTAGATTATAAAAGCATTAATCAAGATAAGACCTATTGTCCTATACAATACAATTATGAATTTCTTTTTAATGAGAATAATAGAACTATAGTCGCACAACTTATTGTTAAAGCAATAATTAAAAGTAAAGAAATTGTATCCCTTAGAACCTTACTCAATTTTGTTCATGATATCATTGTTCCGATTGATCTTTCTATGATTAATGAAGCCGATTATGTCAAAACAATCGAAAAGATGTCTGGTTCTAAATACATTTCTAACTTGATTCCTAATTATTTATTTGAGCATCCCGAACTTTCTAGTTTGTTTGAAAAAATTGAAAGTCTAGATCCTTGTACTAATAGATCTGCAACAACTGATGACATTTTACTGAGATTGATAAATGCGGAGAATGCTCTAGATATTTTTTCAAAATATATTGAGAAAAGTTATTTGGAAAAAATTGAATCAAAACTTAATACTACTATCATTTCAAAAGCTGATTTTTCTCGTTTTTTTATGAGGTTAAATTATTTTAGTAATTACTCCGAAGATGATTATTTGAAAGATGCAGATTTTGATGAATATTTAGTTTGGCTTTATCACTATAATAATCATAATCCTATTTACATAAAGAAAATATATGGGCTTGTTGAAAATGCAGCGAGGAATTGGAATGGTGACCCAAAAACTGATGATAAAGTTATTATCAATGTTGGAAAAAAACAAACTCAATTTAGGGTTTTTAAAGATTTTGAAGTTATCCCTGATGTAAAAAAACTAGGCGAAAAAAAAGACACATTCATTCATAAATTCACGCAAGAGTTTTCATTATCCTTTAAAATAAATAATGAGAAAGATTCATTGAAAATCCATGTAGATTTTAGTTTGTTTAAAATACTAAAAATGATATCGAAAGGATATAGACCTAATAAAAAGGACAATAACAATTATGTATATTTTGTCAATACCATAAATATATTAATTAATCAAAACAATAATAAAGCAGCCTTATACATCGATGAAGTGAATGTTGGCAAAGCAGTTGATTATAAGTTTTCAAAAGACCCGTTTAGTGGGTACAAATTTCAAGTTATATGATGGAAATTGAGTTATATAAAACCGGAGCAAATAGCCTTGAAAAAAGATATTTTAAAAACAAAACCTTTAGTCATGTCACTGGTAATCAGATAAAGCTATTGCCATTTAAAACTAATCCTAGCGGAGATACTTTTAGTGATGATTTCAAATCTTTTCATGGCGTTATAGGTGAGTTGTTTAGAGTTTTTAATGCTAAGACACAAGTTGAATTAAAAAATACTGATGGTTCGTTTAAGATTGAACTTAAAGAAACTATCCTAAAAAATGCTATTGATAAAGTTGAAACTGAAAATATTGAAGAGTTTAAAAATATGCTTACCAATCTTTTCTTTGATGAAGAACATGGGCTAACAAAATTCAATATTAAGACACTATCTTATATGAATTTTATTAATTCTAATAATGCTATAAAAGAGGTTTCTAAGTTTATTTTTGATTTGTTTTTAACTGATGATTTTAATCAAAATAGTTTTAATGAAGATGTAAGCAAAGAAAACTTATTACATCAATTAATTATTCAATGTTTACCCGAATTACCCGATGCAGCATCTAAATCAAAGGGATCATCTTACAACAATTTATTACCAGAACTAAAAGTACAATTCATAGAAGACTTTGCTTTTTTAAAAACTAATAATTCTTTTCTTTTAAAACATGTTGAGGATTTTTTTAAATATTACTATTTCCATTATTTAAGTCAGATGGTTCTTCGTTTTAATGACTTTGGTTCTACAGTTACAAAAATAAAGCCTGTTTATTATACAATGGATTGGGAAACACTCTCAGAAAACAGATTGTCAAGTCATACAATTAGTTGGAAGAAATTAAATAGTTATTCAGAATCTATTTTTGCTCACGTAAACACTATAGAATTACTAAACTATATCCATGTGGATGGAAAACCTATTGGAGATTATCAAAATATAGTGCTTATTTACAATGACTTGAATCCAGAAGAAAAAGAAAAATTCGAAGATTGTTTGTGTGAATTAATCACTTTTTATTCTGAAAGTATTACTGTTTTTGATACTGGAAAAAACTGGGAAGATTGTGAACGGCTTTTAAATCTCGATTTAATTTATGGAAAATTTGAAGTTAAAGTTCTTAAAGATATTTATTCGTTGTGGTTTAAAATTAAATATCAATTTGAAAACTCTTCCAGAAGTAAACCATATAATGATTATTCAAAATGGTACTCCCAGTTTGGTAAAGTAAACTATACTAAAAACAGAGGTAGATTAGGGAATACAACTATTTTGTCCCAAGAACTTTTATTGTTTCTAACTAGAATTTGTATTGGATCTGAAGATAAAATAAGACTAAAAACTTTATGGGATAAACTTAAAGATAGGGGAATTGTCTTTGATGAAACGACAAAACTAGAGATTACCAAATTGTTTGAAAAAATTAATTTAATAGAGAAAAAAAGTGATAGCGGAGATGCACAATACGTCAAGTCAACTATATAAATACGTTTCGAATTTAATAATCGGATATTTTACATCTCAGAAAATTCAACCTGGAGATCGATTCAACCTTTATCTTGAGGACAAAGAAAATATTGAATTTCTATATGAATCTTTGGAGCATAATTCAAAAGTAGCAATTGAACAATTCTCTTATATTCATCCAGAAGGAGGCGAAGCTTACACAACTTTTTGCATAGTAATTGATGGTACTAAAGTAATTATTGCATCTAGTGCATTTGCTTCAGAAGACTATTTTACCATGCTGAGAAATAAAGTAGCTGATCAAAATGAAATTTTTGAAGGGACTGCTATTTTAATTTTATTTAGTGGAAAGTTAGATAGTTTGTTAGGTGGTAGCGGCAGCTTGATCAAAGAAGGAATGCCATTGCATTATTCTAGGTTTAAAAATCAAATACAACAAGATATTGAAAATAGCTCAACTTTAAAAAAGCATGAAAAGCAAATATTGAAAGCTGTATTAGATAGAAAAACAAAAAGTGTTGTTGAAGATAACAACTCTATTTTTGATTACGAACAAGTTATAAACTCTGTAGTAAAAGGGTTTATAAGTTCAAAAGATTATAGGTTTTTAGGGCTTTTTCCGCAAGAAGAATTAAGTAGTAAACATGGAGATTTAACTAAAGATCTGAGCAGTAACTTTGTTCTTTATGATAAATTTGAAAATATATTTTTGAATGGCAATCCAGCTTCTGATTTAGAACAAGATTTGCCAAGTTCAGCACTTTCTAGAGTTATCAAAGAAGATTGGCATGAATTTGACTATTCTGAACTCGTAAAATGGATGGATAAGGAGAAAGACAAAAAACCTCCAGTTTTTCAATCTCTTGAAGGAGATAATTTACTTCAAACAACATGGTACAAAACTGATGGCGATTCAGTTTCAAAGAAAAGAAACGTAAATTTAATTGTTTTTAATCCATCGTTAGTACTCCCTTTTAGAATAAATGTAAAATATGATCAATTTATAAAAAAAGAAGGGCTTAATGTTAAGCTAGGTTCCAAAAATATTACTGTTAGTAATAGTGGATATAATATTATCATTGAATTTACTGAGTTTGATGCTGATAATTTATTTAGTTTAATAGAATATCGTGATGTTGAAACTGACAAAAAATATGTAATTAAAATCTTGCATTTACCTTTTAAGTCGACAGTTATTTCCCAATTTGAAGGAAATTTTCAGCTGAACGTGAATAAATCATCTTATTTACAAATAAAGGACAGCCAATCTTTAGTCTTTAATCCTGAGGGAGAAATACCCGTTCAGGATATTTTAAGTTTAGATACAACGTTTAAGATTTTCGAAAATCAAAAATTAATTTTGGGTTTTGATAATGAATTGGCTCAAGAAGATCTAATTCATTTTAAAATAAATTTATTTGATGTAATAGTTCCGATCGCTATAAAAACAGACTTTGAGGCTCTTAAACCAATTTCAGGTATTGAGGTATGGAAAGACAAGAGGGTCAATGCTCAAGATTTTAAATATATTAAAGAGGGCAGTGTCATTAAATTATTGTTTAAAAATAATGAAAAAACTGTTAGTGGGGAATTTAGAAATAACTTAATTCAAGAAGAGCAGATTATTTATTCTGAAGGATATTCTTGGTTATTAGGAAACGAGAATTCTATATACAACAATGAATTAGCGCTAAATGACGAAATAAAAGTAGCTTTTGACAAATTAAGATCCTACTATAAAAGTAAAAAAACACAGCCTAGTTTAGTTTACATGAATGAAGAATTGACTCAAATTTCTTTAGACTATGTTAGCTGCTTTATAAAGCAATTAGAAGAATTAGAAGAAAGTAAACCATTAACCATTAAGCAAAAAAACCTTTTGTGGTTAGGAGTCGTTAAAGAGCGTGATGGAGAAGAGAAAATTAAGTTTAGTCCATTACATCCTCTTAATGTAGCTTATCAACTGCAATTAAATGATGATTTAAAAAATGAAGACGTTTATAATGCTATTTTAAAAAGATTAAGTCCTTATAACTTAATTCCATACATTGAAGGAAAGCCAAATGAAATTTATATCCCAATAGAATCAAGTCATTCACCTGAATGGCTGTATTATACTGTGTATTTGAATTCAAAACAGGCGGTCCCTAAGAGCTTTGTGTCTAATTTAGTTACTGATAAAATTAAGAATTTTACAACAAATTTTGAATTCTTATTTGACCAGTCAAAAAAATCTCCTATAAAAATAAATGTAATTAATCTTGGCGATTGTAAAGAAGTTGTTGAAGGAATTTTTGAATATTATAGAAAATATTTGAACTTTAATTTGACAAAACGATTGTCTGATTTATTACCTATTGAAGTAAGTATTTACGGTTCAGATAAAATACTTACCAAATTTGAAGAGCTTACTTTTTATGAAAGAGTTGACGATATAGAAAAACATTTAAAAATTGAATTGAAAACGAAAAATTTTGGAAAGGAAGACCTTTTAAACATTTTTCTGGAAAGAGTAAAGTTTTATTCAAAAAGTCAACCTAAAAAATTAGAGAATTACGAGTATGCTCATATCACTTTTTATCAGTTTGACGTAACTAAAACGGAACCTTCTTATGATGAAATGAGTTTGGTGAAAACGGGTATTTCTTTTAATGGATTAATGGCTGATGTTACTTCAACCCCTGGACATGAAAATTATAGAACAGGTTTTGGAACTTTAGATTTACCTGACCCCCCCAATGAATTAACAAAACTTTCTTGTTTATTTAATGCCTTTGTTCGAGTTGCTTCTAACAACCACCCTTACGGGAAAAACAATGCCATTTGTACCACTATTGACTATGATGTTAAAAAACAATTAGAAAAATTGTACAATGACTCACAATGGGTCACTTATATAGATCCCAAGGTTGATTTGGACTTTTTTAAAGAGAACAAGGATTTAGTTATCATTCATTATAGTGATCAATACAATAACTCCAATGGTTATGACGCCATTACTGTTAGCCGAAAAACGAGCCAATATGAGTTTGTTGTTAAAGAGTTTTTAGAAAAACATAAAGTACAATTTGATGCTGCAACTGATACTATAAATATTATTAATTTTTTCAATGCCATCAATGGAGATTGGCTACTGAAATTAATCAGACAGCACAGTCAATTTCCAAGAGAGAAACTAAGTCTTTTGTCAGGTATAAAATCCTCATTGACTTTTTTACATCATCCTAATATTATTTGGATTCCAATATCCTTAGAAGAAATATTAAGAGTTTCTGGTAATGCCGGGTTGAATATGGGAGAAGTTTTATTCTCCACTAAAAATCTAGGTGCTATTGGTTCGTTTAGTGATGATTTGTTATTTATAGGATTGGAGCAATTTGAAGGCCAATTATTGATGCATCTATATCCTATTGAACTAAAATTAGGAGGATTAGGTATTGTAAAAAAAGGAATTGACCAAGGGAAACGTACTGCGAATTTATTGTACGAACATCTTAACAAAGAAGGTTTTTTAAATACCTTTTACAAAAATTTCTTTGCCAAAATAGCCTTGACCAACGCTGAAAAAATGAAACTTTTTCACGTTTGGGATACTCAAAATTGGAACCTAATTACCGAAAATTATCGTAGTGATTTATTGAACAATAATTTCACTATTAGTAATCGATTAAATGCTACAATTGGAACTTTTGGGTTAATTTATTTCGGAAATGTTGAATATAAACGAAAAATTACAATTTACGATGAATATATGCGTGT
The DNA here is from genome assembly GCA_010365115.1 of Paludibacter sp. Classification (GTDB taxonomy): domain Bacteria; phylum Bacteroidota; class Bacteroidia; order Bacteroidales; family Paludibacteraceae; genus Paludibacter. Next base: position 24,306 of record JAAFGX010000033.1, on the reverse strand, counting down.
TGATTTACAAGAAATAGATGGAGATAATTTCTTTGAATGTGTCAAAGACCTTTTAAGTTTCTACACTGAAAGTATTACAGAATTTGATATTGGAAAAAATCACGTATACTGCGAAGATAATTTAGAGTTAGTAACGATGAGTAGAAATTGTAAGACTGTATTCAGATTTTAATTTTACCTTTTGGATAATTATTAAATATTAGAAATTAAAAAAAAATAAAAATCACTAAATTGATTTATAAAATAGATTATTACCGTTTTAAAAATGTACAATAAAGTTTAACTTATCAGAATATGGAAAATATTAAAATAATATTTGGATTAAAGATTAAAGAATTGAGAAAACAAAAAAAATATTCTCAAGAACAATTAGCAAATCTGGCATCGATAAATAAATCATACATTTCTCAAATAGAAACTGGCAAAACAAAAGTTTCCTTAGAAATTATGAATAAACTTGCAAATGCATTTGAAATTGAAATAGACCAATTATTTGAATAACAATTCACAGGAATTTAATAATCTTTTTAAAGATATAAATATGGAAGATACAAGTCTGATAGACATTGAAAAGTATCCGCCCGACGAACCCCATATTTTTTAGATTAACCTAAGGTAGTAGTTTTGTTCTAAATAATTTAGACATGGACAGAAAAGAATTTATGTTATTCCAAGTTGAATCTTGGAAACAAAGTGGACTTTCACAACAAACGTTTTGCGATCAAGCCGGTATCAAATTAGGAACCTTCAGCTATTGGATACGAAAAAGCAAAAATGAAGAAGTACAAATCGGAGGTTTTATACCACTAAAAAAACCAGTTTTTGCTTTAGAAAACAAATACGAAATCGTATACCCCAATGGTGTTATCCTGCGACTTGATACAGATAATTTAAGTGAACTTTCAGCTTTAGTTAACCTGTATTAATGTTTAGCCTAAGTAGTTCACATACTTTTTTACTCTACCCCAAAGTTTGTGATATGCGCAAAAGCTTTAATGGTTTGTGTGGTCTTGTTGCCAATGAATTAGGACGCGTAGCACATAGTGGGGAAGTGTTCATTTTTATCAATCGCAATAATAATCAGATGAAACTTTTACACTGGGAATCCGGTGGTTTTGTTCTTTATTACAAGCGCTTAGAGCAAGGAACTTTTGCTAGTTCAACCAGTACTAAATTGCAAATTAATTGGAGTGATTTGGTGTTGATGATCGAAGGAATTCAAATCATAAAAAGCAGTAAAAAAAGAAGATTTTCTTTGGAATAAAACAGCCCTAAGCCTTGGTAAATATAGGATTTTGACGTATATTTAGCCTATGGAAATAGACCTAGAAAACGTATCAAAACAGGAACTTTTTGAGCTTTTAACTAAAGCTCAAAAAAACATTTCTGTGCTGGATAAAACTATTTCCAAACAAGATAAAAAACTTGTTAAGCATGAAAAAAAGGAAGCCGTGTTAGAAGGTAGAGCTTATAAATTAGAAGACAAAGCTTCTAAATTAGAAGACAAAGCTTCTAAATTAGAAGACAGAGCTTCTAAATTAGAAGAACGAGTTGAAGAACTTCAACGTTTAGTAGAATTACTGCGCCGTATGCAGTTTGGTCAAAAACGAGAGCGTTTTGAAGATCCTTCTCAAACTACTTTACCTTTAGATCTAGAACAAGAGTTTCTTGAAGAACAAGAAGAAGTTATCAAAGAAGAAATCACTTATTCTTGTTCTAAAAAGAAACATCCAGGCAGGGCTAAACTTCCGGATCATTTACCAGTTGAAGAAATCGAGATTTATCCTGAAGGAGATTTGTCGGATCAGGTTTGCATTGGCAAAGAAACTACAGATGTACTTGATTATGTTCCGGGACACTTTAAAATCAAAAGATACATCCGATACAAATACGCCACTAAGGATAAAGATAATACTAAGATATCCATCGGGGATTTACCCGAAAGAATCATAGATAAAGGAATACCCTCAGAAGGACTGCTAGCCACTATCCTAGTAGATAAATATGTGGATCACCTTCCGCTATATCGTCAAAAGCAACGGTTCTCTAGAGAAGATATCGATATTGCTTCTTCTACAATAGATGGTTGGGCTGCTCAGAGCATGGATGCTTTAAAACCCTTGTACGAGAAGCTGGTAATGGATATCAAAAATGAAGGTTATCTTCAAGTGGATGAAACCACCATCAAGGTTTTAGACGACAAGAAAAAAGACAAAACACATCTGGGTTATTATTGGGTGTATCATGCCCCAATATCCAAGCTTGTGATGTTCAATTACAGCCCTACTCGTGCAAGTAGCGCTGCACTACCTGTTTTGCAAAACTTTAAAGGTTACTTGCAAACAGACGGATACGCAGGCTACAAAGCTTATGGAAAAAAATCAGATATTACTCATCTTGGCTGTTGGGCACATGCTAGGCGAGAATTTGAAAGAGCATTAGATAATGACAAGCAAAAAGCACAACATGCTTTAGTTGAAATACAAAAGCTATATGCGGTGGAGCGCAAAGCAAAAGAACAAAGCCTTAGACCTGAGCAAATCAAAGAGCTGAGGCTTCAACAAAGCTTACCTATTATAAACGAACTAGGCAAGTGGATGTTTTTACAAATCAAACTAACTCTACCAAAAAGCCAAATTGGCAAAGCCCTTGCATACTCTCAAACAAGATGGGATAATTTATCGGCATACCTACTAGATGGTAACTTGCAAATAGATAACAATCTGGTGGAAAATGCAATCAGACCAGTGGCCATTGGTAGAAAGAATTATCTTTTTGCTGGATCGCACGATGCTGCTCAAAGAGCGGCTATGGCCTATACCTTTTTTACTAACTGCAAAAAGCATAACGTAAATCCTTTTGAGTGGCTAAAATATACCCTTGAAAATATCCAATCTATAAACCACAAGAATATTACAGACCTGTATCCCCACAATTACAAGCAGCTGGCCGAATCTACACCATTGTAAAATTACGCTCCTATCAATAATCTTATTGAACTAAACAATACGTAGTTGCTCGGGTGGATACATTGAAAATAATTTTAAAATTTTTACTGCTGATAAAAATGCAGTAATTGTCGATGAAATTAAAAACTCTATAAATTTTAGAATCGAAAAACATAGAGAATTTATAAAGAAAAGTAAAGCAGTTATTATCGATAATATCGATTATTTAAACATTGTAGAAACTGAAACTAATAAAATTATAGCAAGGAAAAATAAAATAATTGAATTGCGCGAATTAGCAGAATATTCATTTGGTATAAAAATATCTTAATACTCTTTCTTATTGGGAATTACTCCACGAATTCCACCTCTTGGATTTTCGACATCTCCTTTATATCTTGGAATAATATGAATATGAGAATGCCAAATTGTTTGTCCAGCTTCTGCATTGACATTTATTCCAATATTAAAACCATCAGGGTTAAACTTTTTTTGTAAAATTGATTTCACCTTATTTGCGACAATCCAACAAGCTGTTTGCTCTTTTAAACTTAAATCAAAATAATTTGAAACTAATTTTTTTGGAACAATTAAAGAGTGACCTTTTGAAACTGGGAATTTATCGTAAAATGAAAATACAGTTGCAGTTTCAACAATTAGTTCTCTGGTTTCATCTCCGATCAAAAAAGGACTTAAACCTACGTTTCCTTTGTTTAAAGTTGTGTAGTGCTCGTATTCGTATATTTCGCAATTTTGATTCTTGTAAATGGACAAATATGCCAATTTTATCAAACATTGATACGTTTCTTTATTGTGAATTTTATGAATTCTAAATCCTTCATATTGAATATCTCTTCGAACAGCAAAATATGCTTTTCCATTTGGCTTAAGAAGATTTGAAACGTTCATTAAAACTTCTGCTTGTTCTTCGGGAAGCAAAACATTTAGAACATAAAAACAAAAAATGGTGTCGAATTTATTTGTTGGCAATTCTGGAAAATAAAATGGGTCATATCCGATAATGTCAAATCCTTTGTATTTCAATAATTCAACATCTTTTCCAATTCCACAACCAAAATCAAGAACTTTACCAATAATTTTCTTTTGATTTAAAACAATTCTAGCTGGATATGAAAGTGAAGTTCTTTCAATTGCTGTCAAATGACTATTTGAATTTTGATTATTCATTTTTCATAAACAAAAAACCGTTATTACTAGCAATTGTTATTAATGGCTGTATTGTATTTGAAAATTTTTCTTTTTCAAAGCTATCAATATTTGGAAAAATAGAAAGATATTCATCCATATATTTACTTTTCGAGTTATGATGTTTGTTAATCTCAAAAGCTACTTTTTGTAAATCATAAAATTTGTCAAAATGCTTGTCGAAAATAGGTAGATTGTCACTTTTAGAAGAATTTTTACTTTTTTCAATCGGGATTAAATTCCATATTAAATCGTGAGAAACAAAAGCATGTGGAATAAAGTGGTCAATAGCAAAATTCTTTTCATCGAAATATAATTTTGTATCAGTAAAAATACATTCTATAAAACCTAATTCCTTAAAAACAATTTTCCAATACTCATTTGTTTGTTTCGTTAAACCATTTCTAAGTGCTGGTTTAATTAATTTATTTGGTATATCTGGAACATTTGGATTTCTTGTTTGTAGAAACAAAGATAAATTCCAGTAACAGAAATCTTTAAGAATTTTTGCGTTTGATTTTAAATAATTAATCCATTCTGGATTTATTTCAATGAATTCATCATGTAAACCATAAAGACAATTATTCTCAAAATTTTGAGAAGATGTGTAAATTCTTTTTTTATAATTTGAATTGCTTTCGTCTTTCAGTTTAGGAAACCAAGGCGATAAAAACCAATGTGGTACATTCAGGTTAAAATGTTCAAGTGATTTTTTTGTTTCAACTTTATTAGAATTTTCTAAAATTGAAATCAGATTATCTTTTTTGATATCGATTGCTAAACTTTCAAATTTTAAAATATCTTCAACAGCATTTTGAATTAAATCTTGCTTTCCAAATGAAACGTGAAAATAGTTTACAGTGTACCAAGAATTACTAATCATTCTCGAAAAAATATCTCTTTTCTTAATTTTGGTTTGACCATTTTCAACCAATTCGATAATCGCAATTAACCAATAAAATTTATACGTTGCAGAAGTATTAGCAAATGAAGATGCTAATTTATTGGTTGATAAGCTATTTGAAGCTGGTAGATTCATTAACGTTATATTTATTCTATTAATTCAAATTAATTGTAGTTAGTTTGATTCCACAATTTCTACAAAATTTATCTGACTTATTAATCTTTACCTTACATTTGTCACATAAAATAGTTGTTTCAACTGAACTTTTAAAAAATGGCTTATTGACATTGTAGAAATGTTCTGGAATTTCATCCATAAATGAAGACTCATTTCCTAATTCAGTAATTAAAAACAATTCATCTTTTGCTCTGGTTATAGCAACATAGAATAAGCGTCGTTCTTCTTCTAATAGAATATCATATTTTATATCTTTTACAACTCTAAATATGGCATCATCTAACCAAATATCTGGAAACCCACCATTGCCTTCTGTTAATCCTATTATAAAAACGGCTTTTGCTTCTAATCCTTTTGAAGCATGAATGGTTTTTGCAGAAACAAAAAGTCTATTCTCTTTTAAAGCGTCAAGATATGGACTAAACATTTTAGACCTTCTATACAAAACAAGAATATCTTCTTTACCTAAACCTGCATCGTAAAGTTGTCGCACTTTGTCTATAAAAAATTCAATACCATCTTCATCTTTATTTTTAGCTCTATAAATTTGAATTTTACTAGGCATTTCATTAAATGCTCTAACATCTTTGCTTATTTGGTTTTTGTTATGCTTTATAACTTCGTTACTTGCTCCAACAATCGTCTGTGTACTCCTGTAATTTACATCTAACTTATGGATTTCACCATCATTATAATGTTTTTGAAAATTCACAATATAATCTACATTAGAACCTCTGAAACCATATATGCTTTGCCAGTCATCTCCAACACAAAATAATTGATTATCAGGCTTCAATAATAAATCTAAAAATTTCATTTGCAAACCATTTACATCTTGAAATTCATCAACCATTAAATATTTATACTTACTGCTGTATAATTCTCTTATGTCATCGTTATCTTTTAATAGTTTTACAGTCAAAATTATTAAATCATCAAAATCAACATAAGATTTATTAGTACAATATCTTTTGTATTCTTCAATAATTGGAATTGCAAGTTCATAAAAAATCCTTATTCTTTCATGTTCACTTTTTAATGATTTCTCTAACAAACTTGAAGCTTCAATATCTTCACCTTTAATCATAGATTGTAAACGCATAACCGTTTTTAAAAACTCATCTATTTTGTTATGGTATCGATTAAACTCTTCTTCATAATTTAAAGAAACACCTTCAGTTATTGTTTCAGAAATTTTACCTTTTACAATTCTTTCCATTGCTAAATTGAAAAGTATTGAGTTATTCATTATAGATTCGTAAGTCACGACACAGTTTTTACCACCTTCTATAAACTGTCTTTCTTTATCTGCCATCTTATAGCTTTTATCTGTAACATGTTCTAGATAAAGATTGGCTTGCGGTATAAAAAAGTCAGGTTTAAAATTAAAGTCTTTGAAATTAGTGACCTTTTCATAAATATATTTAATATTATGTCTATACAACCAATCTGCAATGTCACGTTCTGATTTTGATTTTACAGTTTCACCTTTCAAAGTAGTATAAGTTATTTGTCCATAGTTAGTGTAATTCTTCATTTCCTTATCTATGTTAACCTTTTCAACATAATAATCTAAAATATATCGCTTTAGCTTTAAAATATAATCTCGGTCTTTACAGGCAATAATTAATATTTTACTAATAATATCTTTTGGTTTTTCATTAGCAAGAATATCTTTAGCTTTTAAATCTGCTTCATCGGAAGAATTATCAGTAATTAATTTAAATTTATTATCGAAAACAGGATTACCATTATCACGAAGAATTTTATAACACAAAGAGTGAAAAGTCCTAATTGTTAAATTTGAAATCCATGGTTGTTCTACAACTCTTTTTCTTCTTTCAGCTTCTTTTTGGAAATTAGTTGTAGTTTTATTTTGAATATAATGTTCGTATGTATTTGTAACATCACTAGAAATAATTAATCTATCAATCATTTCGTTTGCGGCATTTTTTGTAAATGTAATTGCTAAAATAGAAGAAGGCTTAACTTCTTTTTCTGCAACTAAATATAGAAGCTTGGAAATTACAGTTTTTGTTTTTCCAGAACCAGCTCCAGCAAGCACAAGTACTCTTTTTACTTCAGAAAGAACTGAAGCTTTTTGTTTTGGATTTAAACCATCAAGTAAATTATTATTAATTTCTAACATAAAATTTATTTTCGTCCAAAATCAGCAGGGTTTTCACCCCATGCTTTGGTTTCCCATTTTAGTAATTCGTTTTCAAATGTATTATTTTCAAGCCATTTTTCAGCTCTCGACAGCATTTCAAATAATTTTTTATTTTTTTCACTTGGTGGATGATTTGTTCTTGCTTTTTTATCACGTATCCAACCTAATGCTATTTTACTATCAGAATATATTGGAACTTTTAAATGCATTTGTTTACACAATGCTAATGCATGTACAATTGCTAAAAACTCTACAATATTGATGGTTCCGTCTTCAAGCGGACCAATATGAAACAAAACCTCATAGGCTTTTAAATATCTACCTTGATATTCTACTAATCCTGTATTGTTATTCCAAGCACCATCAACAGCAATGGCATCTTCTAAAGGTTCACCAATTAAAACCAATTCTTCTTTAGATAATGTGCTAATTATTTTTTTATTTTTTCCAACATATTGTGAACTTGAATTATGAAATGCTTCTTCTGCTAATACTTTTGATTCAAATGATTTAAAAACCGCTCCTTCAAAACCATTGGTTTGTGCTTTACAATCATCCCAAGTAGAAAAAACACCGGTTTCTCTTCCTTTCCAAACTACATAAAATTTTGGTTTTTTAGCCATTGTAACAAAAAATTATATTTTTTAATCTTTGAACTATTAATTTTCTATTTAAATATAGAATAGCCAGATAAGAGATGTTAAAAAAGTAGTTTTACCAAAACCATTTTTACCGGCTATGATACTTATATTTTTGGAAGGATTTGGCGAAAAAAGTATTTCGTTTTCTCCTTTATAAATTCTAAAGTTTTGAAATTTTATTTTGTTAATTTTCATAGTTCTGTTTCATTTACAAAATTTTCAATTCTTTTTTCAACATCGTTGTGAAGACCGTATTTTGAAATCATTAATGTTTTAGTTTCTTGTAAAGCAATTAAATTATCAATCAAATGATAGTAGCCTGGCTCTTCTTCGCAAACTTCTTTCAAAATTCTGCGTTCAGTATCATCGAGAGATTTGATGTTATTGGTGCTTATCTCTTTGTGATAAACTTCCTTATACAAATCACCTACTGTATGGTCAAAATAACCATCACGGTTCCAAGTTACCTGGATCGCAATTAATTCTTGATTATTAATTAAGGTTATGTGCGGCCTTTCTTTTTGTACTTCTTTTTGAACTATTAATAAGTCTTTTAAAATTTGGTATCTGTATTCAGCGGTATAGTTTCCATTAAAAGAACCATCTTCTCTAACTGCTTCTTGACCATTTCGCCTTGTGTCAGATCGATTCTCAGTAAGGTTTCGTCCTTCAACTAATCTATTTCTAAACTCCATTAAAGGTTCCATCCAGTTTTGACCGTTGTTTACTAATGAAGTCATCGATTTGTCATTTTTCACAACGGTACAGGTCCAACATCCAAAACGACTTTGACCACATGAATTATGCTCCTTGTTTACAACTACTGTAGGGCACTCATAATCATCAGCACTTGCATCTGAGTATATTTTGAAAAGTATAGAATTATCAAAGCCCCAAGGAGATTTTACAGTATTAATTATATACCAAATCTCGTCAATAATCATTTCTTTGATTGGAGCGTAAACATAAGTATTTACAGTGGTCTGATGTTTTGACAACCTGCTACCTGTAACTTCGTGTTTTCTCATGGAGCGTTCTCTAGTAGCACTTTCTTCATAACGGGTCCCAAGTAAAACAATGGCCTCTCCTTTATCATCAATTTGTTCTAAAAGAAAGCTTGACGTTGGTCTGATTTTTAATTTATCGGTACACCACCTAAAAGCAGTGTTTGGGACAGGATATCCTTTACCAATGACATTCGTCCAAAACGTTTCTTCTAATTTCGGGGTAGTTTTTTTAACTAATATCGGTAAATCTTGATCTCTGGCAGCTTCTGTAATCTTTGCCAAGACGTCTTCTACATAATTAGCAATAATTGGATTTTCCACCATTGTATCATTACATACTATGTATACTTTTCTACGTAATTGAAAAGGAAACGGCATTTGTTCTCTAATTCTTTGAAGGGCTATCCAGACAAGTGTTAGTAATACTGTTGAATCTTTACCACCACTAAAACCGATTATCCAAGGTCTGTCAGATTTGTCAGCATAGGCGTATTGGTCTATGATTTCTGCTATTATACCTTCGACTTTTTTATTTTTTATTGGGGTCATTAAGAGTAATTTTATTTTTTATAAAATTATAATAAATTGGGGAGTATCAAACATATTAAACTTAAAATTGTACATAACTTATTAAGAGTTGTTTTTTATCGCAAAGCGTATCAAGACCATCGTAATTCATGCAATTGAATTAATTCATCCTTCTTATTCGTCATCTGTTCTAATTGGAGTAAGTTAATTTTTTGACTTAATACTTTCTCTCCCAAAAGCTATTACAAAATATTATAGATAGCCTGTTTAAGTAATATTTATTAGTACTCTACATTAGCCAAGTAAACTTTATTTATAACACTTCGCTTAACGTTGCAAATTTATTTTTGAATCTTTGATTACCGAAATTACGAAACCTATACTAACTATTACATCCACTATATTCCATATGGTTCTTCCTAATGCTATTTTGAAAAAGGGTTGAAATAGAAGCGCTAAGGCGATATAGATAAACACTTCGTTTTTCATTTTCTTCTCATTTGCGACATACCCTAAATAGGCAAATCCTACCATTGCTGTAAAACGCACGAATTAGTAATAGCCGTAAGCATATTGAGTAGACAGAGTAGGAATAGGAGTGACAGGATGATTTTTATTCCTTTGCTCATATTGTTTTTATTTAAAGTTTGGATTGTAAACTTACTTAATGATAAAAAGGAGTTTCTACAACAGGTACAAACCAACGCAAGAAATGCTCAAAGACAGGAATCAGAGAAATAATTAAAAAGATCAGAACTAGTCCTTTTATTATAAAATAAGCAACATTATTCTTTTCCATTTCTATGTAAGGTTTTCTATCACCAACAAAGAATTTAATAATCTTATCTATAATAAAATACGCTAAAAAAGTGGCTATAAATGAAAACCCAATGAATATAGATATCTTCTGCATTACTGCCCAAAAGGTACTATCTATCGTTTTGGAATAAATAATTATTTCAATAGAGTCTTCTACTAATTGTAGTGCGACTTTCAGCAATAACATAAAAGATATAAATAACGAGCCAAACCACACTGCATATGAAATCGAAATTTTATCGTCTTGTTCCATTTTAATGTTACTCTTCTTAGCTAAAAATTGAATGGTTATGGCTATTAGTGAAATCGCTACTATAGCCACGATACATGTAAAAAAAATACTTTGTTGATCCATATTATTTTGATTTTAAGGATATTCTCCAGTTGTTTAAATTTGAAATTTCATTTGGAATTATTCCCGGTTTGCAATTTGGTGCTGTAGTTTCCCACATTACATATTTCTGGCTTCTATAAGCGTATGCAGTTCCATTTACGGGCAAATTAATCCCTAAAATAGAGTGTCCATAAAGCTCGCTACTTAATACTGCCACATCGTAATCATAATGCGAAAATATAGTATACAGTAATACTGTTCTAGAATCACAATCCCCTTTTAAATTAGCTATAAATTCTACAGGTGTATTAATACCAAATCTTTGATAACCATCACAAATTGAATTTGAGTTTAAGAGATAATTACGAGTAAAGCGGTCGCTATATAAGCTGGCATTACAACCTTTCTCTAAAATAATGGCATAAGGAATGTCTTGTACAAAAGAAACTACCATTTCGGCAAATTTCACTTTTGAAAGCTTGTTTTTGTTATTAATACTATCAAACAAGTGGTATAGACCATCAAGTTTGTTTTTATCATTTTCCTTCAGGTTAAAAATAATTTTATCATAGGTATTGGTACTGTTTTGCTCCAGTTGTAAATTGTTTTTAAAATCACTTGAATTATTCAAATCATTTTGCATTATATAGTAAAACCCTTCATATTTTTTATTGTCGTAATCACTCCAAACCCTATACCTTTTTATCATATTATTAGTTACACTTGGTTTATCTGTAGAATTATTATCTGGAGTTATGATTGGGATAATTTCAGATCTAGTCTCTTTTTGACTGTCTACTACTTTAGGTTGAGGAACATAGTGACTGGAACTCTGACGAAAAGAATTAAAAAGCGAACCAACAAACAGGAGTAATAGAAATGCCCCAATAATTCTAAAAATCCATTTTAAATAGGGAGCTAAAATATTTAATAGGAAGAAAAATATAAAAAGGGGAATAATATAGATTAATCCAGGCAGTATAGCCATTAGAAAAAGAACGCCTAAGATCAATCCAATTATCCAAGAAATAGATGACCAACAACCTAATGAAGATGTAGGAGTTGCCTTTTCATATTTCCATTTACCCCAAGTTGTGTCATTATGATGCTTGCAGTAGTATTCCTTACGTACATTATTACCAAGCCTTTCTGCTTCTCCAGTTTCAATGGAACTGCATTCACATTTTTTTGTTTGAACCAGGGGTGACGATGTATGTATTATTTCAGGTACTAACAAGTATTCTTGTACAATTTCGGTTTCGTAATCAAATACATAACCCGTAATTCCAGCAGTAAAAGAGCCAAAAACTTCATCTCCTTCGGTTTGATGAAGTTTTCGGATGGTGTCAAAATCGTAAACAATTGGTTCCAGAATATTAATACCGAAACTGCTGTTTTGTGTTGTTAATTGTACTAATAGTGTTTTTGGTAATTTATTTTTAGGAAAAATGTTTTTACTATTAATAGCAAATGGTTGGTTTTTTTGAAAATCTTTTGGATGACTACAATCTACTAAAGCTTCATAGATCTCAAAATCAAATAGGGAGGTATTGTGAAACTGATCGTTAGTAATTTGATTACCCCTGTATTTACCTGAAAGCAAACCTCTTATATAGGTCTTTCTGGGCGTTTTTATTTCTTTAGTGATTTTAAGGTACGCGTTACCATCCTCTCCCGTGAAAGGTTCTTCATTAATAATGGTTATGATTTTATTCATATTAATGTTATGGTAAATTTTATTGTTGATTTTCGTTTCCGGGATATATTAGTTGCAACAATCCTGCTTCATCATTTTTAATAGACAGCGCGTTTCTTTTTTTAGTTCTGAACGGGGCGTCTATCCAATATTCATATTTTTTAATTACTTCATTTTTGTATTCGTCGTCAATCTCTTTTTTTACTTCAATATAAATTTTAAGATCTATTTTTTTTAATTTTTCAAGAAGGGGTACTAATCTACTTAATGAATTTTCATTATAGAGGGCAACCTTTTGAGTTAATATTTTTGAATGTTTATTTTTTGCTTTTTCATATTCATCCAAAATAATTCGATGTTCAATAACCATTCTTTTAAAATAATAATCAGAAGTTCTTAAATCTTCAAAACCGACATTTTTTATTTTCCGTTCTAACCAATCAAAATCTGTAGTATTCACAATTTCATTTCTCAGTCTTCTCATTTCGGGATTATTTTCATAATCAGCCTTAAAGAAACTTTTTGATAAATCGCGAACTTTGAATTTAAAATAAATGGGGAGTAGAAAAGCTAAACAAACCAGTAAAGTTATTAACCAAGAGTAAGGATTCTCATTTAAAAGTAATTGAATTGTTTTGATATAAAAATTGCTTTTCCTTAGCAAAATGTCTAATGTGTCAGAGTTTTCATTTTTCAGATTGATGACCTCAATTAAATTGGTCTTATAAGTATCAAAATGTTTTTTTACCTTCGAATTAGTTATAAAAACGGATTCAATAGTTGAAATAAACTGATTGTCACTTTGTACCTCGTCATCAAGTAGCGTATTTAAACTGGCTATAATTTTATTTCTTTTTATCTTTGATGTTTTATTTAAAAAGTTTGATTCATCTATTTTTTTGAAAGCATTTAATAGCTTATTAGAATTGATTAAAAAAAGTTTATCATCAGTAACTTTTGAATTTAATAATACAATTTGCTTTGATAGACTAATGGAATCGGTATCATTTAATTGGAATTTAATTTTTTCATTAAAGTCCTTAAAATATAAAATTTCATTTTCTATTGATGATTTATTAGCAATTGTAAACATTTTTATTTTCTCAATAATTTTGTGTTTTTCAATACTGGTTTCAACCGATTTTGATAATAGAATAACATTTAATGGTTGAGCAATAATTATTGCTAAAAGGGCCATCAATCCTAGTCTAAACAAGATCGAACTACTAATAAAGCTTACTTTTTGAGCATTATTTCTATTATCAATTGTTTGACCAATTTTATTTTTAAATGCTACGGGTAGTAATTTAGGTGAAATTGTATATAACAAGAGCAGATAAATATTGGCTACAATAGCTCCCCAAATTAAACCCATAGGGATACTAACCCAACTTGTTCCTTGAAATAGGGAATAGGTGAAAAATGTTGCACTTAAAAAACAGCAGAAAAAAATAAACAATACGAAAAAACCAATTAATGCAAAACGCAATTGAATTGTTTTACTGCATTTTCGAATTATAAAATCATCCTCTCCTGAACAAGTACATAAGAAAAGCCGTATTTGATTAACTGCTTTGTTCATGCGGTTTTATTGATTTTATATAATCATCAAGATTTTCATCTATTTTTTTCTGTTCCCTTTCTTTGTACTTCTTAATCGCATATTCGGTTAGTTCTTTTTGAATTTCTGTGACTTTTATTTTTTCGAAAATTAATTTTTCAGCTTCGTGGTTAATAGTCAAATGTCGTTCAACACCTTGCTTGTCTTTGTAATAATCATATTTCACTTCAATTCCGTACTCTGCTTTGATTAATTCATCACGGTTTTCTGCTAAATAATCATAGGTTGTTTTGGTTAACATTAATTTAAAGAAAATGGGCGTAAGCTCTATCGCCATAAATAACAAAGTGATAAAAAGTGATATCCAAAATCCTGCGACTTCATGAGCAATTTTTATACGTTCAAGTAAACCATCAAGGCCATTTGCTATTTTTGTATTGTCTGCTCGGGCTTTTTCTTTCTCAATTCTCAATTCATCCCTTCTTTTATTTAGCTCTGCTAAATCTTTACCATTTTGATTGTCAAATAAAGATAGCTGACTAGTTAAGTCATCTAGTTGTGATTTTAAAGCTTTTGACAAGGGTCCATTTCCTCCTACTATGCCCACAGCTTTACCCATAAGGTTGTCCGTATATGCTTGTTCAGCAATTTTAATTCTTTGATTCAATGCGTTCCGTTCCTGAGATATTTTACCAAAATCTGCTACTAATAGTTTCTCCCTCTCGGCGTATGTTTTATCAACTTTCTTTTGATACTCGACTTGTTGTTCTAATTGTTTTTCGCGAAGTTTAATATCAATTTCCGTTTTGAACATTCTGATTTCGACTGGTTTTGAAATAGTCATGGCTATAATGATTCCCATTATAATACGAGGAAAAGCACTTTTTAATTCTCCAATTGTAATTGCCTCCGTTCCATCACCTTTTCCTGTACTAGTCACAATAAACCTATCAATATTGAAAATCATTAATCCCCACATAATACCAAAAAATATTGCTATAAAAGTAGTTTGTAGATCTATTGGGTTTTCAATAGCTGATCCTCGAGGTTCAAAAATGGTGTAAAATGCATATCCCCCTGCAATACCTGCTAAAGCGCCGGTTGCGAATACAATTCCTCCTAAACACATGTATTTAATTTGGTCAGAATATGTTGCTCTTTCTAAAAGATAACGGTCGCCACCAGCACATTTCCAAAGAAAGCGCATTACACTTCCAGATTTTGGTAATTGATAATAATCTCGTGTCATATAAAATCGGTTTGGTTAAAAGAATTAGGTTTAATTGTTATGGGGTTAGTTGTTATTTTAATTTTTGGAATCTTGACTGTTGTTTTTTTACGTTCATAATAAAAAGCAAGACTTTTTGTGTTTTGTATTTGTTGAAATTCAATGTCATTTGTGATCTGTTGAAATTTTGTTTTAAAACCTTGACTGTTTAAAGTCAGTTGAGGTTGCAATTTTATCGTATAAACTTTCTTCTGAAAAAAACCATAAACTACGAGATCGAATTCTTTTTCAAAATTTTTAAGATTAAATATTTTAATTTGTTTTTCTACTGTTATGTGACTACCAAAGCGATACCAGATCGCATTTCTAAATCTATAGTTGACAACAATAAAGCTATTTTCAAAAAGGTTTTGCGTATCATAATCAAGCTGTAATAACTCGATGCCTTTTCCTCTTCTAAATAGAATTATAAAGAATCGCGTCAGTACAATTTTTAAAAATTGCATTTGTTTAAACAAAACTGTGAAATAATGTGAAATCAAAATTTAAGTATGTTATTTATAATGGGATGAGACGTAAAACTGGTTACAATTTTGTACTGCTATATTCTTATCATGTTTTTTTACTGCAACTATAGAATCATTTTTAAAATATATGCATAAGAAATTGCTATATACAATTCAGTAATGAAATATTAAAGTAGTTGTTTTTATTAATTTGACAGAGCTGCTGTGATGTTACATAGCGACGAACAGAATTAATTATGGAATTATTATTGTCATAGCTTAGTCATAAGCTTTGTACAAACCTACTTTTATTAATAGTCTTATCTTTACGGTTTTCCTCATTTGACTAAAATAAATATTTAATTTGGAGGTTTTTTTAATTTGTTTTGCACCACCATATAGTTTTTTTGTTGATCGATGGTAAATAAACAGCTATTATGATGAAATTACAATACCCACTTTTGGTGATATTCATTGCTTTTAAAGAGCGTCTAAATACCATTGTAATTCATACAACTGAATTAAATCCTCTTCCTTATTTGTCATTTGTGCTAACTGGACTAAGCTAATTTTTTGATATAATCTTTCTTCACCCAGCAACTCTTGCAAAATAACGTAGATAGCTTGTTTCAATGTTTTAGTATCACAAAGGAGGTTGTAGTTTTTGAGAAAGATGATAATGTCCAATTTTTCAATGTTTTCATTGTATAGCAGTGGTTTGAATTTGAGTTCACTAATTTTTAAAGTAATGTCTTGAAAAATGTAAGGCTCGTCTAAGCCCTTCATCATTTGGTCTATTTCAGTTGTTGGTTGAATAAAGGCGGTGAATTTCCAGCTTTTTAGTAGGGGAGCGTTATCGACTAATTCAATTACTTGTTGGAAATAATCTTTGTTTCCATTGGCTGTAACAATAAATTCGGTTTTGCTATTTTCTTTTTTTGGAAAGACAATTATAAAATCTAATTCCCTGCAGTAGTAGTTAAGGTTTTTGTTGATCCAAAAAGAGATGTGTTTTTGGTTTTCGGTGGTTTCGTTAATGATGTTTTTGAAGGAGTGGTGGTTGTCTTGGAACCAGTTCCAGAATGTGCTGATTTTTTTCATTTGTTGATTTTATTTAACCGCAAAGAGCAGTAAGGAAGCGCAAGGTTCGCAAAGTTTTTTTTAGTGTTTATTTGTTGATTATCGTTTGTCTTTGTCCGCTTTGTCAAAAGCGATTAAGTTGAGCATGTTTCTCAAGCGAGATCTGACTCGATTGCCGTAGGCGGTTTCTATTTCGGATGCGGAGAGGTTTGTGGTGATATGGGTGTAGATTTTCTTAGATATAAAAATGTCGTACCTGGAGAGAATAATCTCTGCCATGACATTGCATTCGTTTCCAAAGTATTTGAGGTTCTTTTCGGTGCCTAAATCATCGAAACAGTAGTTTTTATGTTCAGCATGGGTGTTGTGTCCATGGCTGTAACGCTGAATAACTTCATATCCATCTTTAATGAACTCAAAACTAATGTCCCGGCACGTTTTCATAAAGAACTTTTTATTTGGTTGAGGTACATAGCGCATTAAAGCCATCAAAGAAGTTTTACCGCAGCCTACTGGTCCAGAAAGCAGAATTCCTTTGCTGAGGTCGATTTCAAACTTAGCTGCAGTACATTCATCATCCAGAAAATAGCAAATCAGTTTAGTGATGTTTGTCGTGTCTTGTTCTAGTAATTGAAATTTGTCTCCAAAATCCTTTTTGCCTTTTTTTTCTAACCAAGCAATA
This sequence comes from Paludibacter sp., assembly GCA_010365115.1. Classification (GTDB taxonomy): domain Bacteria; phylum Bacteroidota; class Bacteroidia; order Bacteroidales; family Paludibacteraceae; genus Paludibacter. The sequence goes on along the minus strand of JAAFGX010000033.1, from coordinate 6,819 downwards.
ATTTCTGGATAATTGTATTTTGATGTCATAGTGGGGGGTAAGAGGTTAGAGATTGGAAGCGAGAGGTGTCTTTCAAATCTTAGAGAACATGAAACAAGTTCAGGTTAAAGTGGTTCAGCGTAGTTTTTCTCGGTTTCTGTATGGAGATTATACGCTCTCGTTTGCTCCTTTACCGGGATGTTTTGTGGCATTTTTGCATTGAATTTATTAGTATTCATCATCCAATTTCGTGCGGCTGCTTTCCAATCTTTCATTTTTGTTTTCCCACCAATGAGCCATCCGTTGCTGGAGTAATAATTAAAAAATCGCTCTGCTTCAAACTCGGAATATTCTTGAAACTTGAAATACTCTTTTGTCAATTCCAATGTTGGGTTCTGCACTTCGTTCGAAGTGATAGTTTTAGCCTTTTCTTTTTTGGCGCAACTTTTTTTATTTTGGTTTTTTTCCTGATTTTCTAAAATTAAATTATCATCTAAAATTTCAAACTCGGGTGTTCTCTCTATATTGTTTATATTGTTTTTATATGTTTTTTTATTCTCTATATAGAGCTGACCATTAACCTGTTCAGTTGCCTGACCAATAGGCTGTTCATTTTTTGAACTACTACGGTCATTTTTTGAACGGGTTGATTCATTTTTTGAACAGGTCAGGGCATTATCATCGGATTTTGATTTGTATCCCTCTGAGAAATTGTGGACAGTAATAGAAGTGCCGGAATACGGATTGAAAGAGGGGTTGTAATCCAAATAACCCAATCTTTGTAAGTCTTTGATGCATTTATGATAGGTGGCATTAGAAGCAATTTTACTTCCTTTCATCATTTCGTCTCGAGTAATAGTTATTGGATTCTTGAACCGGTTCACATTCCAACATTGAAAAATAGTAATGTATAAACTGATGTGCGTTGGATTAAGTGTGTTTTCAAGCGCTATTCGATTAAAGAAACCTGTAAGGTGTTTGATGTAGTTCATAACTTGGATCTTGTATTTGTTTTTTTTGAAATTTCAATGGTTAATTGATTTGGAGAAATTCATGTCCTACTACTACGCTTAGTACAATTAATTGATTTCGAGCAGTTTTTGGATATCGGTATAATTGTAATAAATAATACTTCCTATTTTGGTGTAGTTTAATGTTCCGTTGACGCGTAGGTTTTGTAGTGTGCCAGGGGAGATCTTGAGTAGTTTTTTAACTTCGGAAGATTTGAGCCATTTTTTGGGTTCCGGATTGTGATTGATAATCTCTTTGATTTCAGCTATAAGGTTGTTTTTGAATTCTACTAAATCACCTTTAGTAATAAGCTGATGGCTAAATAGGGTAGGGTTTTCTGTTGTCATACTGTTGTATTTTAATACGTTATGATGCAAAAGAAGTGAAGTTGAAATGAAAAAACACCCAAGTTGGGTGTACCTTGGGTGTTTTTTTTAATAAAAAGATAGTAAAGGCTATTATTTATATTCTTGCTCAGCGAAGCGTTTGTTGAGGTTTTCGCGTAAAACATCTAAGAATTTAGTTTTGTTTATTTTACGATTTTTAATTTCATTACTGGCTCTGTAAATGTCACCTAGTTCGATATCGAATAATTTTTCAAAGGTTTTTGCGATTTCTACAATATCTGCTTTTCCATTATTGAATACTTTTTGGGTATGCAAGGCATAAATCAATTCGATAAGCGCTGTTTTACTCTCAGTCCATTTTATAGTTTTTAATTCTAGCGTGGGTAATATCACTACTGGTATATTCTCGTTTAAGTTTCTGAGCTTATTTTCCAGATGTCTCATAAAAAGTTCATTAGCCATAATCATCGCAACTTTAAAGTCATGCGTGGTGGAAAAACGGTCGTCTAATTCATAATGAAATGTTTCAAGATTAAAATCAATTTCGGCATTATATCTAATAAATAATTTGTTATCGAGGAAGTTACTTCCCAGACGATAATAGTTGTAAAATTCAGTGTTATCAATAAAATAGCAATTCAATTTAGACAATTCATTGTCGTAATACTCTCTTTGCGTTTTTTTACCACCTAAAGGTTTTGATGCTTCCAGTTTTCTGATTTTTTTGAAATAAATCATTTTTGAGGTAAATTTTGGTTTTATGTTTTTGAAAAACATAATTTCATCCTCAGTACTTTTAAATTGTTGATCCAGAACCTGATTTTTGAGAATTCTCAACTGCTTAACAATGGATTCTATCGACTTGTCACACATGACAATTGGATTGTCATAATCAAATGATATGGTTTGCAGTTCCTCCTCAAGTTCACAGAGTACTTTGCGACTGAATTTTATCATAAAATAATTTGAATTTGGTGTATTATTATTAGCTTTTAGTAAGAAAAAGCACCAAATTAGTTCAATAGTTTAATTAATGCTAAAGAATATGCATAAATCCGAATATCTTTTTTAGTTTCATAATTTCAATTATTAAATTATTGTTTGTTGCTGTTTTTGTTTAGCTGCGATCAGATTAAGTTTATCTCGTAGCAATTTCATGTCTTCGCCTATTTTTTTGTCTGAAACTTTTGCGTAATGCTGGGTAGTGCGTACGTTTTTGCGTATTAGTATTTTACTTACGCTCTCTATTGGAGCTCCATTTGTGAGTCTAATTGTATTGGCAAAAGTGTGCCGGGAAATGTGGAAGGTGAGTTATTTTTCAATTTCACAATGGACTGTCATTTCTTTTAAACACGCATTCATTTTTTGATTGCTTTGTGGGATATGAAAAGCAAGATGGTGTCTTTATTTATGGGATTTTTTTTTTGACAATGTGGGAAACCGTAAAGAATCTATATTGTAGTGGTTTACTTTTACTCGATAGAAATGCATCAATATCACTAAAAGTGGGTATTGTGGGTATAGGTTGGAAATCGTCTATTTACGAGCTAGGATAAATAACGTAACTCCTATTGTGCTTTAAAAAAAGTATAGGATGTTGATGGTATTTATTAGTTAGCCGTCATTGTACAGCAACGTGCTGAAAAACAACAACTTTAAATGTAAAAATATAATTTAACCCCAAAAAAAAATACCTATGAAAAAGACTATTTTAATTTTCTTCTTAACATTTAATTTAATTTCTTGTGCTAAACCAACCAAAAATGAATCTATAACAAATGAAACTGAAATTATAAAAAGTAATGTAACACAGGGAAATAATGAAATTACTATTAAATATTCAACTCCTATTAAAGGTTATAATGTAAGTGTAAAATGGCTAATTAGAGGAAAGCTTGAAGTACAAGGTTCAGAAAATTTTGGTGGTCCAGCAATACTGACTTTTGAAAACCTAGAAACTAAAGAAATATCTTGGGTTTTACATCCTGATTTCACAATAGATATTGATAAAGAAAATCTAAAATATTTTACTGTTAAAGATGGTGAATTTGTAAAAACCCAAAGTTTTACACAAATTTCAAAATATATAAAACCAAAATTTGATAAAGTTGGCACGTCCAAAGAAGAAGAAGGATTTGGATACACATACATTCCTTTCTTCTTTCAAGATGTCGATTTTGATGGTAAAGACGAACTTATTCTGACATATGCAATAACATATGAAAAAGGTGGTTCACAAAATAAAATATTCAAAAGTCCTGATTATGATAGTTTAGAATTTAGCGAAATGACTAATGAACCATTTAATAATTTTTCAGGATTTTACTATGGTAATCCAAGTGCCGACGCATATAGCTATACAACTATAGATTATAAAAATAAAACAATAACTCAACACGGTGCGTCAGGTGCAGGAGGTAACGGAAAGAGTATTTATGAGTTTAAAAAATCAGAATATGAAGATGAGTATCAATTATTCAAAAAAACTGATATAAACAATTACGAAAATGGGGAAGTAAAAGAAACCACAATATCAAAATATGATTCTTATGGAAAAGAAATCATAAAAGTAGATAAAGCAAAAACAACGAACGGCTAACCGCCATTTTGAGCTATCAGGAATTTACTGGAATTACCGTTTTGCATCAAGTTTTCGTTAAACCGAAAATTGAGCGTTTACGAATTCCCAGCCATTTCAAAGTGGTAAAATGTTAGCCGTCAGTTTACCGCACCGCAAAGAAATAAAGAACTTAATAAAAATAATTTTAAAAAAAATATATTATGGCATTATACAATATTACAGCAAAAAAGACAGGAACTTGGGGAAGTGTTCATTTTGAAAAAGGAATGAGCGTTGAAGTTGTTTTACAAGGAGCAACTTCTTCTTCAGATTCAATAAAAAAAGTCAAAGAAGCTTTTTTAAATAAATACAGTTTAGATATTGAACATCTTCATTCATCTACTTATTTAGATTTTGAAAAAATAAACTAAAAAATATGAATGATAAATTAAAAAAACTCTATTCTGAAAAATGGGAAAATTTAAGTATTAACTTAAACGAAATATTAGAAAATCCTGAATTAAAAACTAAACCGACAAATCCATTATTAATTTCACTTGAGAACAATAATTACGAAAATGCGGACATCAAACTTATCATTTTTGGTCAAGAAACAAACGATTGGGAAAAAGATTTCAATGGTAAAATTGATAGCCTTTTACCTGTTTACAAAAGATTTTTTAATGATGGTTACGCATTAAAAACTTACGGTGGACAATTTTGGAATGGCGTAAAAAGATTTTTAGAATTATTACAAAAAAAATATCCAAACAAAACGATTGGAATAGTATGGAATAACGTCATCAAAATTGGTTGTTCAGGTAGAAATAAAAATATGCCGCCACAATACATTTATAAAGTAGAAAGAAAACATTTCGATGTTATAAAAGACGAACTTAACATCCTAAAACCAAACATAATTTTATTTATGTCAGGTCCAAATTATGATTATGTAATTGAAGATAATTTTGGCAAATTCAATTCTGAAAATATAGGAACAGAATTTTCAAAAAGACAGTTATCAAAATTAAATATAGGTTTTGGCGAAAATGTATTTAGAACATATCATCCAACATATTTGTGGAGGACAAAACGGTTGAATGAATATTATGAAAAAATTATAAATGAAATAAAAATATAAATAAAAAACCAAACGGCTAACAGTGGTATCAAGAAAAGGCGAGAAATGTGCTAAATTCACGTTTGTCTTTCGTAAGAAAAATTATCTTAGTGGAAAATACACGCTCACGAAGTTCGCCACTTCTTTTAGCTGCGAACCGAAAGTTGATGAACATAACAGAAAAAATGGTTATTACTGATGTATTCAAAAAGCTACCCTTTAATCATATGTGACAATTCAATGAAAATTTCTTCAGAATAAAATATTTGCTTAATCGATATTTTCAATTATAAAAGCAATAAATAAACGTCATAGTGGAACAGCTAAGGTTTAATTGATGTTTAATAAACCAACAATGAAGACTTGTTTGTACGGAAGTGATGACACTACAATTACTATCGTGATTGGATTTTGTAAGATTCAAGAGGCTTTTTAGCCTCTTTTTTGTGCTTTAGGAAAATTTATAGTGTTGGATTCGCGAATCCAACACTATGTTATTTGTTTTTAATATTTTACATCCAATGTCGATTTTTTAGACCTACTCACTATTCTAAGCTCACTAAGTTCTAAATTCAACTCGTGAAAATTCTAATTAGCTTTTTTGATAATTTTTTCATTGTCGCTGTTTAACATTTTGTTTCTCAAAATCATCATGTCCTCACTAACTTTTTTATCTAACACCTTTGCATAATGTTGAGTGGTTCTTAAGTTTTTGTGTCCAAGCATTTTGCTTACACTTTCGATAGGAACGCCGTTCGTGAGTGTTACTGTGGTTGCAAATGTATGGCGTGCAATGTGAAAAGTAAGTTCTTTTTCGATTTCACAAACGCCGGCAATTTCTTTTAAATAGGCATTCATTTTCTGGTTGCTCAAAATGGGGAGCAGTTTGTTTTGGTTGCAGCATTCCGGATGATCGTCATATTTATCAATAATCATTTGGGTAATTGGAAGAATTGGAATCTTCGAAGCTGTTTCTGTTTTCTGACGGTGGGTGAATATCCATTTCTCCCCATCAATACCCAGGCTTATGTGGGACTTTGTTAGGTTTTTGACATCAATGTATGCTAGGCCGGTAAAGCAGCTAAAAAGGAAGATATCGCGTACTAATGAGAGTCTATCTGTTTTGAAATCTTTGTTGATGATATTCTCAATCTCTTCCTCTGATAAATACACCCGTTCCACTTCTCTGATTTTGGCTTTGTAGTTGCTGAAAGGGTTTCTGTCAATCCAATTGTTGGCCAAACAAATCTTTATGATTTTGCTAAAATTCTTGATGTACTTCACCGCGGTGTTATTGGCACAATTCCTAACGCTGCGCAAGTAGAACTCATAATCGGTAATAAAAGCATGATTTATTTTATCAATCTCGATATCGGATATTTTGTATTTCCATTCCAGAAAATCGATCGTATGTTTTAAGGAGGTCTTGTAGCGCTCCAATGTACCAGGTGCATATTCTTTACCTACCAATTCTTTTATTTTGTTGTTATGGTCTTGGAAGATGGGGACCAACATTCGTTTGCGTTCTTCAAAGCCAAGGATTTTGTTTTTGATAGTTTCTGCAGTAACCGGAATGTTTTTGTGTATTAATTCCATTTGCCCATCAATAATTTTGATTTTAAACATATCAAGATGGCTATTTATTGAACGGGCTTCTTCTGAATTGCCTTTCATTTTGCCTGCTTCTGTAGACCATTTGGAAATGTCGACAAATCGGTTTGTGCTTAATTCAATTCTTTTGCCATTAATGGTGATTCTTGTGTAGATCGGAACTGAACCGTTTACGCTGGCTTTTGCTCTCT
>JAAFGX010000161.1 GCA_010365115.1 Paludibacter sp. | reverse complement strand
GAGTCACGAATAATTCCGTATTCTCCAAAGAGTAATATTTTTGAGTAAAATAGAGGTCCTTTCATATTTTGGTAAATTATCAATTTGGGGTTGGTAATTATATTGGGTATTATTTTTTATAATTCTACTTGATCTCCGCGATTCTCTTCTAGAATCTTGAACTCAATTTCTTCTTTTTGTTCAGGAGACAATCCATTCCAAACCGTTTTTTTATGCAATTCGAAAATATTTTTTATCGCATCAATGATAGTAATGTCATTAGTCTCTATCAATAATTTGATTATTTCTAATTTTTCTGTCGGAATATCCATATATTCAATGCTTTGGATATAAAGGTAAACAAAAAAATGGAATTAATTGGATAGCGCTCCATTTCCAATGTGGTCACAAATGTACTGCCCATTTTGGCAAAAGCCAACTAATTCGTCCTTAATAAATTGCAAAACTTTTTCGCTAACGTTTTCGGGATACAAAACATGGACATTTGCTCCGGCATCAAGTGTAAAACACACTGGAATTTTAGTGTCATTTCTGAATTTCCAAATCGCATTAATAATTTGTAAGGTGTTTGGTTTCATTAAAATGAAATACGGCATCGAAGTCATCATCATCGCATGCAAAGTCAAGGCTTCACTTTCGACCACTTTAATAAATTCTTCTAAATTCCCACTTTCAAAAATAGCAATCAGCTTGTCCAGGTTTTCGTGTGCTTGTGCAAAACGTCTTTCGGCATAGGGATGATTGTGCATCAAATCATGGCCTACAGTGCTTGAAACTTGTTTTTCTCCTTTATCGACTAATAAAATAGTATCTTGGAAATTCTTAAAATTCTCGTGAATGGCATTTGGAAATTCGACTCCATATAAATCGGTGCTTCCTTCAATATTAGCTTGGTTTCCCCAAACCACAACTTGTCCTTTTACGCTACGACAGGCACTTCCTGAGCCTAATCGAGCAAGTAAAGAAGCTTTTTGGTAAAAATAAGCATCGGTCATTTCAGGATTTAAAGCTTTTTCGATGCTCATTAAGTTCATCGCCAAAGCCGCCATTCCAGATGCTGATGAAGCAATCCCGGAACTATGTGGGAACGTATTTTGTGTGTCAATCGTAAAATGATATTCTTTCAAAAACGGAAGGTAAACTTGAATTCTCTCTAAGAATTTTTGGATTTTAGGTTTGAAATCTTCTTTTGGTTCACCTTCAAAAAGTAAATCAAATGAGAATTTTCCATTTGTTACAGCGATTGGAGTCGAACTGTCTTTTTTGGCGAAAGCCAATTTAGTAACAGTTTTACAGTTATTCAAAGTAAAACTTACCGATGGATTCGCCGGAATTTGATTGTCCTTTTTCCCCCAATATTTCACTAATGCGATATTGCTGGGCGCGCTCCATTGGAACTCGCCACTTTCTATATTATGAGAATAAGCTTTAGGGATAAAATCGTTTGTTGTCAACATGAAATATAAAATTTACGCAAAGATACTTTTTTTTTGACCGCAGATTCGAAGATTTTATTTCAAATTATGTAGCAATTGAATATACTAAAGTTGGGGATAAACTCCTTTTTTCATACATGCACTTTCAATTCTTCTAAATAGACCAAAATTCAATCAATTTCACTTTAAATAAGTAGAACGAAGCGTTTATTATTTAAAAACTATAATCTGTTTTGTTCCTCATTAAGGTCAGCATCTTTTACTTCTTTCTTTTTGGCAGTACCAAAATTGTAGGTAATTGATAGCGTTATTTTTCTAGTCTCCCAACGGTTTATCCAGTTGGTAGTTACATTGTCTTGCTGGGTACTTTGGATCCATTGACTTTTCTTCAGTACGTTTTGAGCGCTAAGATTCATTCGTATTTTTTTGTCAAAAAAGTCTTTTCTCATGCTAAATGACATATCGTAAGATGGTTTGAAGGTTGTATTCCCGTAATCACCGTTCTGGCTATAAAAGCTATTCCAGGTAGCACTCCAGTCTTTTGCTAAGGTAAAAGATTGATTTAAAGCTCCAGAGTAGGAGACGCCACTATTGTTGAATTTGTAACCTTCTAAGTTAGAAGTTGCTTGTCCATAAGCCACTTCTGTATTTAATTGTACTTCCCACCATTTTTTGAGTGACCAATTAGTATTTAAGGATAATCCAATGCTTTTCGATTTTCCAATATTATCATAAAATAGAGTGGTGATTTTTGTGTCTTGGTCGTAATCGATAATTTGATACATTTCGTCTTTCGAAAAATTAGCAAATAAAGATACCGATGTTTTTTGCTTTTTAATCCAAACTAATTCAAAGGCATCCGTAAACTGTGGAGTCAAATCTGGATTCCCTACTGATACATTGTAGGTATCGATATATTCGTAATACGGATTGAGGTATAAATAACGTGGTCTCTGAATACGACGACTGTAGGAGAATTTGAATTGATTGCTTTCAAAATTTCCATTAACGCTGAAAGACGGAAAGAGAGATAAATAATGATCTTTGTTTGTACTATTTGAGGTTAAAGATGTAGCGTCATAATTAATATATTCCGCTCGTAATCCTGCCTGAATATCAAACTTTCCTTTCGTAAAATTTGTAATTCCGTATCCTGATATAATTGACTCTTTGTAGATTAAATGATTGCTTCGGTTGGTATTTAAAACATAATTACCTTGATCGTCTTTATCTTGCAAATTGATGGTGTAGACATTATTTACATAGCTCAATTTAGTACCCGTTTCAAAATTGAATGTTTTTGTTACCTTTTTCTCGAAATCTATTTTTGCACTTAAAATATTAAAGTTGGTTGGGTTTTGGTATTTTACCGCTTCTGTATTTCTATATTTTTCATTTGTACTAGCATTGAAATAAGCGTTAGAAGTAAGACGATCGCTGTCGTTTTGATAATTAGCGTAGCTTAGTTGAGCATCTATTTTAGTGTCGAGACTATCAGATGCGAAGTTGTAAAATAAAGTACTCGTTAAAGTTGTGTTTAGGATGTCGTCTTGGGTATCTAAGAGCGTAAATCTTTTATAAACGGCATTGTCAAATTCTTCAGTACGGCCATTTGTTTTTTCGTCACTTTTGTAAATACTGTAATTTGTAGAGGCACCAATGGTAGCGTTTTTATTCAATTGGTGTGCCGCTCCAAAATTTCCCGAGTAACTGTTGGTAACAGGTAACCAGTCATTTTTTTGTTTTAACGTAGCTGTAAGAGATGGTGTAGCCACAGTTTGATCAATCGTGCGACGATTTACGCTCTCATTATAACCATAGTTTAAACCAAATTTTAAATTCCATTTTTCGGTATTGTTATATAGGTTGAGACCGTTGTAATTTTTGATAAATTCAGCATATCCAATAGAGGATCGTACATTCCCAGTTAATCCATTGGCAGCTGACTTTTTTAGAACAATGTTAAAAATACCTGCGCTTCCTGCTGCATCATATTTTGCCGATGGGTTAGCGATGATTTCCACTGCTTTAATATTGGCACCGTCCAGAGTTTTAAGGTATTGCTTCAATTCTTCTCCAGTGAGCAATGATGGTTTGCCATCAATCATAATTTGAAGATTATTACTACCTCTAAAAACGACATTTTCGTCTTTGTCTAATTGTACACCAGGTAATTTACTTAGGGTTTCAAGACCATCGTTTCCGTTACCAAAACCTGCTTTCTCAATATCTACAATCATTTTGTCTCGACTTAATTTGATGAGGCTTTTATTTTGCATAACGACTACCTCATTTAGTGCTAGGACATCTTCTTCTAATTCAAAATTTTGATTTAAGTTGCCATTTGTTGGTGTAAACGTTTTTGATCGAAAGGTTTTGTAGCCTATTATTTCAATTTGGACAAAAAAAGCTACATTAGTGACGTGAATATCGTAGGTTCCCTTTTCATCAGTTGTAGTTGATTTAACAAACGATTTTGTATTGGCGTCAAAAATTGAAACGGTTGCAAAGGCGACTTTTTCTCTATTGTTTTTTGATTCGATTGTTCCGGATATGGTGCTGCTTTGTGCTGAAAGTAAATTCATGCTGAAGAATAATAAGATGGCGATAGTGGTTTTCATGTTGTATGGTTTTGTTGGTAGCAAATGTACTTTAGAGAATAGACGCACGAATTAAGTTTACACGAGTTGGAATTTCTACTACATGAAATCCTATTAATACATTTAAATATGATTTTTATTAAAAAAAAAAGCTTTGGTACATTGAATTGGGCTGTTGGTGTAAAAAAAAGAATAGATCGCTCGATAATGTTTAATTTCAGCCCATGGAAATAAATAAAAAACAAGGATACTTTCACGGGATCGTGGTGCTTATTATAGTATTAATGGATCTGTTTTCTGATTATGTGTATGGTGGTGATAAGCAATTGCTTCTTAACTTTCAGTTACCATTAAATTTTCATCGCATAATAATCTATACGGCAACATTCACAACCTATGCTGTCAACTTTTATGTCATAAGTCCGTTTACGTTGGGCAAGAAACACTATTTCAGGTTTGCAATTGGTGTCCTTATTCTAATCGTTATTTTTGGACGTGTTCGGTATGTACTGGAAGAAGTAATTTTATATCATTTTACGGGTCAACACAATTATTTTGAAGAATCTAGAAGGTTTTTGTTTTACACTTTCGACAATTCCTATTTTGCTGTAAAAGGCATTTTGTACAGTACTTTAGTTTATTTTTTCTTTGAGTTTGCCAGTAATCAAAATAGAATTCACAAGCTAGAAATAGATTACAACAAGGCAGAGCTAAGCTTGCTCAAATCACAATTAGAACCACATTTTTTATTCAATACGCTAAATGCTTTTTACACTGATTTAATTGATGAGCAGCCTAAAATTGCTAAAGATATTCTGCGTTTGTGTCAGCTATTACGGTATGTAACCTATGAGGCTGGAACTGAATTTATGCCTCTTTCCAAAGAAATAAATTTTATTGAAGATTACATTTACCTGCACCGAAAAAGATTTGAAGACACCTTATTTTTAGAATATAATGTAATCGGAACTGTAGGTGATCAGCCAGTGCCTTCCTTAGTTTTTATTCATTTTGTTGAAAATATTTTTAAACACGGGGTTGTCACCAAAAGTACTTTTCCAGCTAAAATAAGTATTATTGTTACTGCCGAATTTATAAGCATGGAAACGTCTAATTTAATTTCGGTGTCGGAGCAATACGCTGTAAGCGGAATAGGAAAAGAAAATTTAGAACGAAGATTGAGTGCTATTTTCAAGAACGAGTACGAATTATGGTGCGAACAATCAGAGGATGTGTTCAGCACTTTTCTAAAACTACCAATTCAATTAAAAAGATGAAAGTATTAAAATGCCTTATCGTCGACGACGAACCACCAGCAATCCGACTTTTAGAAAAATATGTGAGTAAGGTTTCGTTTTTAGAGTTGATTGCTACGACAACCAGTTCCTTAGAAGCACTTTCAAAAATAGAAGAGGGGAATATTGACCTGGTTTTTATGGATATCCAAATGCCAGATCTAACCGGCTTACAGCTGTCGAAGATTGTTAAAGGAAAAACGAATATCATTTTCACGACGGCTTATCCGCAATTTGCTTTGCAAAGTTATGAAGTGGACGCGATAGATTATTTACTGAAACCATTTGAATTTGAACGCTTTTACGAAGCAGTTTTAAAGGTGAAGAATACTTTTCAAGCCGAAGTAAAGGAGGTTCCGAAAGAGGTAAATGATTTTATTTTCATTAAGACCGACGGTAAAAATAATTTTGAAAAAGTGTATGTAAATGACATCTGTTACATCGAAGGTTTGAAAAATTATGTTGCCATCCATTTAAAAGACAAGCAAGTAATCACTAATAATACCTTGAAGAGTATTGAGGACTTTTTGCCTGCTTCTGAATTTGTAAAAACACATAAATCTTTTCTCGTGTCGCTGCGACATATCACAAAAACAGACTCTTTGAGTGTTTATATTAATGGCAAAAGCATTCCCATCGGTGATACTTATAAAAAAGAGCTTTTCGAAATTATTCAAAAAAAGAAATTATAATCGGGGACTTGGTATCGTTTTTTAGAATTATACCTTAGTTTTGATTAATTTTAAATCCTCAAACAAATTATAAAATGAATAAACTTACCAAAATACTTACTGTTGTTGTTACCTGTCTTGCGATTGGATATTTTTCTGGAAATTCGACTCGTTCGGCCATTATAGATTGGTATCCAACATTGATAAAACCAGTTTTTAATCCTCCGAATTGGATTTTTGCGCCGGTATGGAGTATGCTGTATATTATGATGGGAGTTGCTGCGGGACTCGTTTGGCATCGTATTGATTTTGAAAAAGAAATAGTAAAAAAAGCCCTTATTGTTTTTGCAATACAATTGGCGCTAAATGCTTTGTGGTCGTATTT
>JAAFGX010000160.1 GCA_010365115.1 Paludibacter sp. | reverse complement strand
TTTCCATAATTCTTTTGCCTGTTTTATGGTTCCCCCTGTATCGCGGGCAAGATGAGGAGAGACCTCAAGGCTTACAAAACCATCTTCCCCTTTGGTTTCATCATAAACCGGTTTAAAAAAATCAGCGGCACGTTTAATATCTTTGACCGCAAGGCCAAAAAAAATCTCACCGTTGTTGGTTTTTTGTTTCGAAAGCGCTTCAATATCTTCATCATAAGTAGAGCTATTGCTGATTGCCTTTTCAAAAATAGCGGGGTTGGAAGTAAGGCCCCTGATGCCATCTTCTTCAATCAGTTTTTTTAATTCCCCGGAGTCCATAATTTTGCGATCCAGGAAATCGAGCCAGATACTCTGACCGAAATCGAGTATGCTTTTTACTTTATTTGTTTCCATGATTAGTTACATTAAATTTTTTCTAACTGTTTAACTTTTTGCAATCTTCTTACATGTCTTTCAGCACTTGTAAATTTTGCGTTTAAAAATGCTGTGATAAATTCCTGTGCTGCTGCAATACCTATAACACGCCCTCCGAGACAAATCAAATTCATATCATCATCTGCCACTCCCTGGTGTGAAGAAAAATAATCGTTAATCAAAGCTGCTCTTACCCCTGCAACTTTATTGGCGGCTATTGATGCGCCTACGCCACTACCGCAAATTGCAATACCGCGTTGGACCTCTTTTGCAGCAACTGCTTTTGCAAGTGGAATTACAAAGTCAGGATAATCATCTTTGTCATCGGGTTTATACGCGCCAAAATCCACCACTTCGTATTCCCTTTTGAGCAGGAATGCGTGGATAATTTCTTTTAATTCAAAACCACCATGATCTGCAGCAATTCCTATTTTCATTTCATTAATTTTATTTAGTACTGACAAGGCTTGTAATATCTTTGGGCATTGTCCTGATTCATTAAATTGACTCTTTATGAAAGCAATGCTTTCGCTCTTTTTACCACGTTTTCAATCGTAAATCCATATTCCTGCATTACTTCTTCGCCTGGGGCCGATTCGCCAAATCTATTGATGCCAATGATATCACCTTCGTCCGTTACATATTTATGCCAGCCCATTGTTGAGCCGGCTTCTACTGCCAATCGTTTCTTCAACGCTTGTGGAAATATTTTTTCTTTATACACTTCATCTTGATTTTCAAACAATTCCCACGAAGGCATACTTACTACACGTGCCCCAATGTTCTGCTCTTTTAATTGCTGCTGGGCGGCAATTATTAATTGAACTTCGGATCCGGTGGCAATCAAAATAATTTGCGGGTTTGTTTCTGATTCGGATAGAATGTAGGCTCCCTTTTCCACTGCATCCGCCTTCGTGTATTTCTCCTGGTCAATTACCGGAAGTCCCTGTCTTGTTAATATAATTGCTACAGGGCCGCCGGTTTGTTCCAAAGCAACTCTCCATGCCTGCGTTGTTTCATTGGCATCGGCAGGGCGAATTACTGTTATGTTTGGTATAGACCTTAATGAGATTAATTGTTCAATTGGCTGATGCGTTGTTCCATCTTCACCCAATGCGATACTATCATGAGTGTAAATAAATATTGGGCGAATTTTCATGATGGCAGCGAGGCGAATTGGCGGCCGCATATATTCGGAGAAAATAAGGAAGGTAGCGCCATAAGGAATAATAAATTTGCTAAGGGCTAATCCATTTAAGATGGCCCCCATGGCATGTTCTCTAATGCCGAAGTGGAAATTTCGCCCTGCATAATTATCTGAAGTAAATGATTTGTATTTCTCCAGGTCCGTGTCTGTGGATGGAGCCAAATCTGCCGAACCGCCAATTAGGTTGGGCAAATAATCAGCAATCGCATTCAGTACTTTTCCGGAAGCTTTCCGGGTTGCCATTTCCTTATCTCCGGCTTTAAATACCGGTAACTTTTCCTTCCACCCTACGGGTAACTTACCGCTGCTAAATAATTCATATTCATTAGCCTGTTCTGTATATTTTTCTTTATAGCTCCTGAACAATTCATTCCAGTCCTCTTCTTTTTTTATTCCCTTCTTTCCGGCTGCACGATAATAATCCAAAACTTCACCAGGCACTTCAAAATATTGATCAGGGTCAAAACCAAAATGCTTTTTCACTAATTTTACTTCATCTTCACCCAACGGAGAACCATGTGCGGCGGCAGTATCTGCTTTATTAGGACTCCCGTAACCGATGTGAGTAGGAACTTTTATTAGAGATGGTCGTTTTGTCTCTGCTTGCGCATTTTTTATGGCTGCAGATAATGCCATTATATCATTACCATCTGCAAGCACCTGCACATGCCAGCCATATGCTTCAAAACGCTGAGCTACATCTTCATCGAAAGTTAAATTCGTACTTCCCTCGATGGTAATATGATTATCATCATAGAGATAAATCATATTTCCTAACTCGAGATGCCCTGCCAAAGATGCAGCTTCAGCAGTTACACCTTCCATCAAATCGCCATCGCTGCATATAGCATAAATTTTATAATCGAAAATATCGAATCCGGGCTTATTGTAACGCATGGCCATATATTTTTGTGCAATTGCAAATCCCACTCCATTGGCAAAACCCTGTCCTAATGGGCCTGTGGTCACTTCAATGCCTGCTAACAATCCGTATTCAGGATGCCCTGCGGTTTTGCTGTGTAGTTGCCGGAATTTTTTAATATCATCCATGGAGATATCATAGCCGGATAAGTACAAAAAACTATACTGTAACATGCAGGCATGACCGGCTGACAAAATAAAACGGTCACGATTTATCCATTCAGGATTTTTCGGATTATAGTTCATACTTTCTGACCACAACACGTGGCCTAGCGGTGCCAACCCCATGGGAGTACCCGGATGACCTGAGTTTGCTTTTTGAACAGCATCTGCCGCTAAGATTCTTACCGTATCGATGCCCAATTGTTGAATAAATTTCGTTGTTGTATCCATGGTTGTTTAAATAGCAATGTTAATAAGATGATTTAACGTTGAGCCAGCCACCGGTAAAACCTGCCAGGCGCAAACCTTTTATGATAGGATGACTTTTTTTCATTTGATTCCAAATCAGCCCTGATTTATAATTTTCTATCATTAAAATGACCGGCCCTTGGTTTAATCCAAATTTCCATGGTGAAAACCAAACATTTGGGTGAGGGCCTTTGACAGGAAAAGTGGGGTTAAAACTTGCATCAAAACCATATTCACCGTGTTTTTCGAAATCATGTCTTTCTATCGCATGGCGAATGGTGCTTAGAACAACCTTTGGTGCAAACGGAAGGGAAGCTGCCACTGCCCAGGGAGAAATGGTGCCGTCATCTGGCCCGAAAGGGATCCCTCTTGCCCTGTAATCTAAAAACTTTCTTGGAATACCGTTAACTATACGTTTACTAGGGCCCGGGCCATCACTTGCCGTAAACCCCCAAGCATTTTCGCCATAGTGAGCGAATCCCATAGGGTTTTCTATGGCATATCGTTGCTGGACCAGGGTTGCACGCCGACTGTTTTCAAAGTAATCTACACCGATCTTTTTATTCAGCTCATCACTGATGCCCTTAAAATCAAGCCAGATGTGCGACATCTGGTGTATAAAAAGAGGGCCGGCGTAAAGATATTCTATCCCGTATAGTTTTTTAAATTCAAAAGTGGATACCCATTTTTTATAGATAGAGGGATTAATGGGAAATGTGGGCGAGCCAAGTGCCAGTATATACATGATATGCGCCTCGCTATACTTTTTATCCCAACGGAAACGAAGAAACCCCGACTCCGGTTTCCACCCATGGGCAACCGAGTCACGACCGTTCAACGCCCACTGCCAATCTACCCGGGCATAGAGCTCATCGGCAATAGTCCGGATTTCAGTTTCAGATTTATTTTCCCCTGAAAAATAATTTCGTGCAGTCAATGCCCCGGCCAATAATATAGCGGTATCTATCGTGGACAATTCACTTTTCAATGCCCGTTTGCCAGTTTGCATATCAAGGAAGTGATAATAGAATCCCTTGTATCCTGTCGCATCCACCTCGGTACCCTGATGGCTGGTATGTAAAAACTTTAAAACCGCAAGCGTCTTCCTGATAGCCTCGTCCCGGGATATATATCCGCGCTCAAAACCAACAACATAGCAGCTTAGTCCCATACCTACCGCTGCTATACTTGATGGAGATCCTGGTTGACTTTTATCTGCTATTAACGCGGTTTTCCCGTTCACCTCTTTCAGAAAATACCCAAAGGTTTCCCGCTGTAGGAGATCAATCATTTCTGTATCAGTGCCCTGGGGATTTACCTTTTGCAAGCGGTTAGATTTTAATGGTTGTGTCATTCTACTACTTATTCCTGATTTTGACTTTCTTATTTAGTTGCGTCATTATTTATTCTTTACAATCTTATTGAATTGGTTGGTTGAAATTCCAAGTATAAAATGCTGGTTTACTCTTTAATAGTATAAGTCCATATTGGGCAATCCATATGATTGACAACCTCCTCAGCCACACTTCCTGAAAATAAATGAGCCAGACCTTTGCGACTGTGCGTTCCCATAGCAATCATATCCGCTTTAATTTCAACAGTAAAATTCATGATGGCATCCGATTCGTAAAAATCGTTTCGTGTGTTAATCGTATAGTTTTGAAGATCAAAATCCTTGGCATATCCTTCCATCATTTCTTTCTCATCACTTGTTCTCTTCATATTGTGAGGTGTATTCACCAGCAACAGATGAAGTTTCGCTGAAAAGAAATTTTGTAACTCTTTGATATGGGTCAGTAATTTATTTTGAGTCGGATCAAGTGTAGTTGGAAATACAATGTTTTTAATGTGAGACAACTCGTGCGACTTCCTAACGGCCAATACAGGCAATGGAGAGAATCGAACAATTTTTTCAGTATTTGATCCCACAAGGAATTCTTTAAATCCAGTTGCCCCTTGTGTACCCATGACAATCAAATCCACTTTGTTTTCTTCTGCTATGCGAGTAATAGTTTTTGTGGTGGGGCCGTGCTCTATCACAGGGCGAATCTTGATTCCCTCATTCTCCCACTTGGTTTTCAGTTCTTCAAAATTCTTTTCGGCACTCACCTTAATATCCTTTAAATAGTTCTCCTCAAAATAAGGAGTAGGCACCAGCATTGTGTCGCGCAGGACTGGAAACTCGACTGCATGGAGTAAAATAATTTCGCCTTTGCTTTGTTGCGCAATCTTAAGTGCAAATATGAAGGCCTGAACTGCCGAATCAGAAAAATCGTAGGGGACAAGTATTTTTTTCATGGTTTTTTTATGTAAATAATCATTGGTAAAAGCTAAAGTTTATATCTTAAAATGGATCTAAGAGTTTGCTTTCACGGATAAGTTTCCTATTGACAAATTCTTGAATACCCAGCTCAGAAAGTTCACGGTCAAATTCAGAGAAATTAACTTGTGTTTTTCTCGTTTTAATATGGCTGTTAAGCCACCAGGTTATGGGGTGTATTTCAGAATACAAGGGATAGTTGGTATTGTTGCTATGACAGTCGTAACAGGATGTTGTTATAATACCCTGCACATCTGCAGGAATAGTATAGCCTTTGGTTATATAATTTTCCGTACTGCCATCAGATTTATTTTTTTCTAGTCTGAAAAACTGGAAGGTGATAAACACAACCAGTAAAATAATTATCTCCATCAATAGAGTTGTTTTCATATGTAGATAATTTGTTTTTCAATGGTCATATGGAATACCCCTATTCTCTTCATCGGTGCTTGTCTGCCTCTGGCTGATGGGTACTTCATAATGTTATTGCATTTTTATTTTGGTATGAATATTATTAATGTTGGATAATCCGAATACGACCAGCACAAAACTCTGCCCGATCTCCATAATCACCAAAACCTTAGCAGGAGTGGTTAATGGTACTATGTCACCATAACCAATGTCGGTAAAGGTGACTACACTGAAGTAAAAGAATTCGAACAAAACGCTTAGATAGCCGAGGCTACCTGATGTTTTCAAGCCTTGAAAAGATGCAGGGTTGGCAGCAGCCATGCAGTTAAAATCTGCGGCATAAGAGAATATGATAAGGAATACCAGCAAACCAAAAACCCAGAGCAGTTGCCTAAAGGAATGACATTGTTTGATGGATTTATTTACCTGCCTGAAGGTGAAAAATGTAAAGTATATGGTTTTAATTAGTGCGAATAAAACCACCAAGAAGGGTACCCAGACAAGATCATGTTCAACGAACTGCATAAGATATATATAAATGACTGCTACTACAGCTACCAATACTACTGACGGACTTATCTGTTTAAGTAATTGCTTCAAAAAGAATCCGGTTTGCGTTTTGAATATCATGGCTTTGCTTATTAAATATTTTCTTTAGTAGTACAACTTGGACGTATTTTTCTATTGGCAGCCCAGAGAATTAGCGCCCCAAATACTCCTGCTAACAAAGAAGTAAACAGGATACTAAGCTTTGCAATGAATACTGTAGATTCCGATGATCTTGACCACCAATCCGGTCATCCTGACCACCCTTTCAAAAGGGCTTTTCAGTTACCGTTTTAGTGGCA
>JAAFGX010000032.1 GCA_010365115.1 Paludibacter sp. | reverse complement strand
ACAATCCCGTTACACGGGATGTTCCATAAGACGAACTTGCCTGCGGCAGGCAGGGTCGAAATTGGACTATATTGTTTGTGCAATCGGTATAACTTTATTAAATTCTATATTCTCACCTTTTATCGTTCACCTTATGGCGGAGTGGAAAGTCCAAAAAGCAAATCCCGAAATTCATTACTAAATTTCGGAATTATTGCAATTTATACCAAATGAATTATTATTTCAGTCCTAAGTCAGCTTTGGTATAATGCCGATTGAGTATTTCGAGATTCCGCTTGCGGAAGGCATATGGTACTTCCCGTTCTACGGGAGAAATAAAACAGTACAATTAGACGAAGTTGACATTGTACTGAATTATTTCCGCAATCGGTATTAAATGTAATTGAAGATTATTTCTAATTCCAGAGTTCCTCCCTTTCTAATGGCTTGTACTGTGTCTGAAGTACAATCAATATAAACCTTTTTATTGGACATCCAAACGGATTAGCAGATAAGCAGCACGAGTATGACTCTATATCTTAGAAAATTTACATTAATCCTTGATTTTATGACAGTAAATTGCTTTTTCAATATTATTGGTTAGTTCTATTGCTTTTTCACTTGTTGTTCCTTTGAATTTGATTTTTACTGATAAAAGATTTTGTTATAAGCTTGTAAATTTAACAATATTATTTGACCCTAAATTATTATTTTACATTAAATATTGCCGACACTGGAACTGCTGCACCCAGTTTAGCCGAAAGCGCAGATGGTGTACTGCCTGAAATGTACACGTTGAATTCACCTGGTTCAATCACTTTGTCACCCGATTCGGTTACTAATTCCATCATTTTAGGAGTAACCTCAAAAGTAACTTCTTTCGATTCGCCAGGATTCAGTTTTATGCGTTTCATGCTTTTAAGTGCATAAAGCGGATTTTCAACACTCGTTTTTAAATCAGTTATGTAAAGCTGAACCACTTCTTCCCCGCTAACTTTACCTTTGTTTGTAACAGTGGCTGAAGCTATCACGGATTGACCTTTTTTAATTTTTTGCTTATCCAATTTTATATTACTATATCCGTATGTGGTGTAACTCAATCCGAAACCGAAAGGATAAAGTGGTTCTTCGGTCATATAACGATAAGTACGACCTTTCATGCTATAGTCATCAAAAGCTGGTAATTGATTTGCCGATTTTGGAAACGTTATGCTCAATCTTCCGGATGGATTCACATCTCCAAAAATAGCATCAGCTACTGCACGGCCACCTTCCTGACCTGGATACCAAACAAATATAATAGCGTCGGCAATTTCAGAAAGCTCCGGAGTACAAATAGGACTTCCACCTGTCAGCACCAGAATAATCGGTTTTTTGCATAGTTTCTTTAGTTCACGAAGATAATCCAATTGATTTTGTGGTAAACCTAAATCAAGACGATCACCTCGTGTCGTCGATGCAGTTGATTCGCCTTCTTCACCTTCGAAAATGCCTGAAATGCCAAATACAGCAACCACAGCATCGGCTACAGCAGCTTCTCCAATGGAATAGTTCATGGTATTTTTGTTAGCAGCACTTGGTTCTACACCTTGACGATAATTGACAGAAGTTCCAGTGCTTACTTTTCCAACAATGGCTTGCATAATAGTAGTCAAACGATCACTTACACCGTTATAATTGCCAAGTAAAACATCCTGGCTGGCGGCATATGGACCCACTACATAAAGCGATTTCAAATCTTTTCTCAAAGGCAAAATGTTTTTATTATTCTGCAATAGAACCAATGATTTAGCTGCAGCTTCGTAGGCCAAATCAATATGTTTTTTACATCCAACCACCTCTTCTTTAATTTTGGAATATGGATTTTCGTTAGGAGTATCAAATAGGCCTAGTTTAAATCTGGTTCTCAGCAATTGACTAATCGCTACATCTACTTCTTTTTCAGTTACTAATCCACGTTTCACAGCTTCAGGTAAACTGTTGAATTCATCACCGCAATTGAGATTTACACCACTTTTAATTGCCAAAGCACATGCCTCAGCAGCATCTTTTGTAGCTCCATGATATTTATAGAAATTCTGAATGGCCCAACAATCCGTAGTCACATAACCGCTAAATCCCCATTGTTTACGTAATAAGTCATTTAATAAATAGGAACTACCGCAACAAGGTTTCCCAAACGTGCGGTTGTAGGCACACATTACACTTTCTACTTTTCCTTCCTTTACAAGAGTCTCAAAAGCAGGCACGTAAGTTTCCATAAAATCTTTCATAGATGGTTCTGCATCGTAGGAATGACGTAATGCTTCCGGACCTGAGTGCACAACATAATGTTTTGCACAGGCAGCAGTTTTGAGATAGTTGGGGTCATTTCCTTGCATCCCTTTTACATATGCTGTTCCCATACGTGAAGTCAGATATGGATCTTCGCCATAGGTTTCCTGACCTCTTCCCCACCGTGGATCTCTAAATATGTTCACATTTGGAGCGTAAAAAGTGATACCTGAATACTGAGTGTAATTCTCTAGTTTTTGCGCAATATTGAATTTTGCCCATGCTTCATCAGAAATAGCTTCACCAATTCTAAAAATCAGATTTTCATCAAAAGTTGCTGCCAAACCTATATTTTCGGGGAATACGGTTGCTCTACCTGTTCTCGCAACTCCGTGCAAGGCCTCGTTCCACCAACTATATGGAAGAATGCCCAATCGCTTGATTGCAGGTGCATCGTGCAACATCTGAGTTGCTTTTTCTTCTAATGTCAATCGAGAAACCAAATCGGAAACTCTTTCATCAATCGACAATTGAGGATTCTGAAAAGGGAACTTTTCCTGTGCAGTTAAAAAACTAAAAAACATAAAACCTAATAAAATAATTTTAATTTTTCTCATAATGAATTTTAATTATTGGAATTTAGAAACATAAGTTATTCGACATTATCTTAAACACGACATTATTCGTCGACCCTTAAAAGCTTATTTTTATATGAAAAACACCATGATCTTTGGATTTCATTCTTCGAATTACAATAAATTTATTGCTGTGAATTTTTAATTCGTCGATAAAATTAAATTATGTTGAACAACATATCTGGTTTCTTTTTGGTCTCCCTCAACAATTTCGATGCCTTTATTATTGATATATAGTTGTTTTACACCTTTAAAATTAGCTGGAATCGGGATCAAAAAACAAACATACGATTTTACGACAGTCTCTTTAGCATCTAAAAAGAAAAATGAATTCTTGCCATGAAACCGAGTATCGACACGCAATAAATCTTGATAAGATTGACCAATACCGGTAGTACCAAACTCCAACCCTTTTGCCCATAATTTACTATCAACCAGCTGATGCCAAAGGTTTAACCATGGATAATCTTTTGTTTTCCAATAATAACCCAGCAATAATCCATTGTATGGACTCGAAGCAGTTATCCAACCTATGCTATCGGCAAAAATATGGGTTGACACATAACTTAGATTAGAGTCAGATCTGGTCAAATCTAACGGTGTATGCAAACTATCGGCATACGCTGTTGGCCAAACAAACTCATGAGCAGCAGGATTCGGATAACACATCGATTGGAGAAAACCCTGAGTAGCATTACTGTTGATTATTGTTGTAGAATCAATAAATGGCGGAGCTATCGTTGCATGTTGAACAACGTTAAATAACCTGCCAACCGAAGTATTATTTGTCACCTTTTCAGTTACTTTAAAAACTGCATTTTCTTTATCCATTGAAACTTTTCGTTCCACAGACACACCATCAAGCGGAGCTTTTACAGCCATTTTTAAAAAAGTCGTTTTATCGATCGACAGAAGTGTCCACAAATCTCTCGAAGCTTGGCCGTTGTGTGGTACTCCGGCTTTCATTTCGCCGGCTGTAGGTGCACCCCAGCGACCCAAACAAAGGAAATGACCCTGAAAAGCCGCACCGCTCTGATTGTTTACGGGCATTTGTTGATTTGTTAGTTTCCAGCTAAATGGATTTACCGGATTTGCTTTTAACTCAAAATCAATAATAGCTGCACCCTGAAGGTTGATAGACAATTGTGCTTTCGAATTGTACAAGCTCACAATAGGAGACTGTTGATTTTTTGATTTCCCAGCTATGCATTTATTATTTGGAATTATCAAAAGAAGGAATAGGATGACCGACAGTCTTACATTTTTTTTTACCATTTTTTTGCTTTATTATTGCCAAACCGCCACACCTGCAATATCCAGTTCTTTTGAACCAAAAATGATGTTGGCATTTGAAGGAATATTGATGTTTACTTTTACAGATGAATAATTAATAGCCACCCAAAATCCATCACGCCAGTTAACCATCACACCTTCAGGCTGTTCATTGGTGGTGATTTTGGCAGAATTATACACTTTTTTCAACACTTCTTTTTCGAGTTTTCCATTATCGGTATCAGTTCCAATGTAAGTAACAGTGCCTTTTCCAAGTTTACGATGTATGACAGTTGCTTTTCCAGCATAAAACTGATCGGCAAAAGTTGCCCAGATTTCTGTGCCTGCATAAGGCTCAAGGATATCACCCCAAGAGTGCCAACTATATTTATTACCTTCAAAATTCACATTAGCAATTGTTTCCTTGTTGAGCAAATCGAACATGCTTATTTTTGCTCCAATCAACTCGGTAATAGCATTTGCCCAAGGTGCTTCCGGGAAATGGCCATTACGGTCTTTCAATCCTGTACGGCAACTTAAAACCAACTGTCCGCCATTTTCAACATATTTTTTCCATTTGGCAACCAGCTCTTTGTCAACCATTTGATAGGCAGGTGCAACCACAACTGGATAACTGGATAAATCACGATCTTCACCCACAATATCCACCGGAATGCAAAGTGTTTTCAATGCGGAATAATACTTTGTAATGTGATTGATTTCGTTCCACAGATCTGTTTGTTTCTGTACTTGTGTTTCCCAAACATTATCAACATTATAAAGTACAGCCGTTTTTCGTGACGCATATTCTGTTGGCATAGGCGCATTGGGTTTATACAATTTCCGCAATTCACGAATTTCTTTCATAAACTGACTGTATTCCAAACCACCAAACAATGGTGTTATGCCATCTGTGCCCACCATTCCATAATGAAATTGCTCACTACCAAATAGTGGTTGACGGAAACGATACGAACAAATAAAATCTAAATCGCCGGCAAAAGCATTCCACAGCCAAGCTCTGATAACTCCTGGATACGGCAGCGGATTGTACGAACCCCAGTTCACTTGCCCCGGTTGAAGCTCCATAACTCCAGTCATTCCTTTTAATGGGCGAAAAAAATCATTCGACCAAGAAATCAGCCAATAATCGCCCATTCTGAATCCTTGATCACCAACACCTTTTGAATATCCACCTACTGGGTATGTGGTGTAAGTAATGAAATCTAAATCTTTACTACGCCAAGGATCTACATTAGTATGAGTGCTCATAAAATTGGTTGTAACAAACTGCGTTTTCGAAATGCTTTCACGTAACGTGTTTTTTTGCATCGTTAAGAATGCAGCACATTCATCAGCACTAAATCGTTTATAATCCACTAATGAAATTTGACTTGCAGCTCCAGCAATGAGTTGTGGAGCATTTGGAATATTTATTTGATTAAAATCAGTATAAATCCCCGACCAAAAAGCAGTTCCCCAAGCATTATTCAAATTCTCAATGGTTTTATATTTTATTTGCAACCATTTTCTGAAATTTGTTTGTACGGCAGTTCCATAATCATTTGTACCATAATGCGAAGGCTCATTATCGAGTTGCCAACCCCAAATACGTTTGTCGTTTCCGTAGTGTTTTGCCATAGCTGTTACTAATTTTGTAAGTAATTCCTGGTATTTTGGACTCGACCACGAGCAATGAGCCCGTGTGCCATGATCGGCTAATTGACCATCTGGTTTTTGAACCAAAACTTCGGGATACTTACGCACCAACCAGACTGGTGGCGTGGCACTTGGTGTACACATAATTACTTTCAGGTTGTTTTTAGCAGCCAATTTTACTGCTTTATCAAGCCAGGCGAAATCATAATTTCCCTCTGTTGGTTCCATTTGAGCCCACGCAAATTCAGCCATGTGTGTAAATTCAAAACCCATTTCAGCCATTTTTTTGAAATCTCTGTCCCATTGGTTTGGATTCCAGGCTTCGGGGTAATAATAAACACCCGTTTCAACCATCTTCTCAGTGTTAAAAAAACTTTGAGCATTTAATAAAAATGCAATTGACAACAAAGAACAAATAAAAAGTGTTTTTCTCATAATTTCAAACTTATTTTAATGAATTAATTTTAATGTATAGGATACAAGCTTTTTTTCAAATAAATATCACTATTAATAACTCGTTTACTTGTCCAATCAGTTGTCATAAAATAAACTCTATCTTTCTCAGAATAAAGAATTTTCGCAGATTTATCCTGAAAAGAATTGTTCAACAACACATTGCCTTTTCCGGGTGGTTGATGTTGACGTGAATCGCCCACTGAAATAGGTCCCCAACTATGCCAGGTAGGGATTCTCACCCTGTTATTTTCTATTAAATTAAATCCTGCATCACCGTTGTGAAAATTTATATCAACCTCTAAATAATTGTTAATAACCACATTGTATTTGCTTCCATTTTGAATGGCAAAATGCCGTATTCTTTTTATTGTCTCGTTGCAAATAAGCACGTAACTTGAATTAGTAATATTATAATATCCCATTCCAAAGTCGGCTTTATTATAACATCGGTCGATAAGATTTCTCCGACAAGTAATGTGCTCCGATGCCGAAATACGTATAGGATCGGTACCCGACCAAAGTAAATTACAGTCCTGTACCCAGCAGTTTTTAGCTTTAATCATGTTTATGTGTTCAACGACCAAGGTTGTATCACGCATTTCTCTTTTATGATATACGTCCTCTGTCCATGCCGCAGAGAATGAATCTCTATCATTTGGATCGAAGGGTGCATCGGTATATTTAATTGTTAAGTTTTCTATTCCTACACCTACCACATTTTCCAATAACAAAGCTGATTGATGAGCTGTATTCGAAAAATGTTGATGCTGTCCGCGAACTTTTATACTTAAAATTACTGTATTTTTATTCACACCACGCAATATGATTCCCGATCGTAGCCGAATCATATTAGAAATTACGTATTCACCTTCTGCCAAAAGCAATACTGCAGGAGTTTTTGCTATGTTGTCAATGGCAAGTTGCAAATTATCGGTTGGAGCTATTCGTTTTACAATTCTCACTGCATTTTTACTCGGAATACCACCTTCAACACCTGCTTTTGCCCATTCTTTCATTGCTGGAAAACGAACATCAAAACGGGTTGAATCAATCTTCCAACCGCTATCACCATACTGCCTATCTGGAGATTTAGCAAAAAATGGAAGAGAAATAAAAATGCTTAATAATATAAGAAAAAATGAGTTTTTCATAAGATAAATAAACCCCTAACCCCTAAAGGGAGATTTGTTTGATTTTTATATTTATTTATATATTACATTGTAAATAAAAGGTTTATGCTAAAAGTGTAGACCTTTTTTATTTGCTCACATTACACAAAGATTACACAAAATAAGGTATTTATTTACAAAACAATACAAAGATATATTATTGTAATTGAATTTCAGGACATGTTTTCACTAAAAAATCAAAAAGCCCTTGTTTGACTTCATTAGAAATTGCAGATACGTTTATATCAAATAGCAAGAAAACTCGTTCAGCATGGTCTAAAATAAGTCAGCACCTCATTCTTCATCTCACTTGGTTTCCCCACCTTTTTAAATAGTAATGACACGCAAATTTGACTTATTCAATAAGTGAACTGGATAGTACTTCCAGTTTCTTAAGCAAGATTGTTTTATAGCATTGAAACGCATTGTTTAGCATTATTCATATATTTATTGCACAGGTGATTGACTTGTATTTTTACAAGAAAAATCAACTGTATGAAAAAACTATTATTTAAACTGCCTAGCTGGTGGAAAGCTGATACTCCTGCTTTTGCCCGCTTCTTTCAGCTTCTTTCCAGTGCATTGGCAGCATTGCCAATGTATTACATCTCACTCCCAGAACAGTTCAAAGATGCCATTCCGACAAATTATCTGAAGTACATAGCCATAGCTGGCGGCGTGTGTGCTTTTATTCTACAATTTTTTAAAAAGAAAGAATCATGAGCCAACTCGGAAAATACTTTTCATTGGAAGAATTGACAGTAACCCATGAGAATTTAGACAACACCCCGGGAACTATAGCAACTCAAAAGCTGAAAATTCTTGTGCAAAATCTACTGGATCCGGTTCGGGAAATGTACGGCTTTCCTATCTGTGTTAACTCAGGATTTAGAACATTAGCTATAAACAAAGCCATTGGTGGAGCAACAAAACCAATTAGCCAACACACAAAAGGCGAAGCTGCTGATTTGGACTGTGCTGATAATACCAGAATCTTCTATCTAATCCGAGATAACTTTGACTTTGACCAATTGATTTGGGAAGAAGGAAACGACCTACAACCCGACTGGGTGCATGTAAGCTACAAGGCGAAAGGAAATAGAAAACAAATACTCAAGTTTAAAAACAAAAAACAAGTATCATTCAAACAAAAACAAAAATCATGAAAACAAAAATTGAATTCCTCAGAAAGTATGCACTGGTGATTATTGCAATCACTTTTTGCTTTTTATCTCTATTTCAAATTAGCTGCGGCAATCAGCCAAAATCAGAGCCGACAAACATTGATCAATGTGATAGAGAAAAATCCAAAATAGACAGTTTAAACACTGTAAAAGCGAGTATTCTACTTCAACAGAAAGACAGTATTATTAAACTAATCAATTTAAAACTTGAAAAGGAAAAAGCTCATACCGCAGCACTTAAAGTAGATGCAAGAAATCAGCACATTATCAACGATACATTACAGGCTATTTATGAACGAGAAAAAAGTGTTAACACTTGTGAGGATCTTGTTTGTGGTCAAGAAGTTGAGATTGTAATGAAGGACAGTATTATTGAAAGTCTCGATTCAGAGAATGACAACTACAGTTGTAAGGTCAAAGTATTGGAAGATAAAGTGAATATTCAAACAGAGGTAATCGACAGCAAACAAAATCTGATAGCCTCCAAAGATTCTATTATAACGGCTTACAAAACTCAACAAAAGAAAAAGGATTTTTGGACCGGAGTAAAAATCAAGGCTGCGGGAATTATCATATTGATAGAAACGATTGCTTTACTAATCAAATAGACAGAATGAATTTATTCAATAGCATCAAAAAGCATTGATTAGCATTATTTATACATTTATAACACAGATGATTGCTCCTTATTTTTACAGCGATAAAATTCAATTATTCATTTTAAAAACTTACAATTATGGCCAGACAATTAGGACATGTAAAGTACAAAGGTACTATCGGCGAAATTCGCCATTTCAAGATTAAAGGTATGACAGGCAATTTTGCCGGATTAAAAGGCGGTGCAACTGGCGAACAAATCAAAAATGACCCGGGCTTTGTCAGAACTCGTGAAAACATGAACGAGTTTGGCGGATGTGCACATGCAGCTCGTTCCATTCGTGTAGGACTCAATATGCTAATGAAGCAAATGAGCGATGCCCAACTAACAGGTCGATTAACTGCGATTATGAAGAAAATCAATTTGGAAGATTTGTCTGAAGCTCGTGGTTATCGTGCAATTTTGGTTTCAACCCAAAGCAAATATTTGGTTGGTTTGAATTTTAACCGCAATGCCAGTTTTGAAAGTTCGTTTATCGAACCCTTTGAGTTGACAAGTAACGAGAACAGTAATAGTTCGACA
Organism: Paludibacter sp.; assembly: GCA_010365115.1. GTDB lineage: Bacteria > Bacteroidota > Bacteroidia > Bacteroidales > Paludibacteraceae > Paludibacter. Next base: position 30,548 of record JAAFGX010000032.1, on the reverse strand, counting down.
TTAACGGTGGCAGCTTTTAATCCTGCAAAGTCAGTTATTGCTCCTGCAGGTGCAACTCATTTCCGTTTGATTAATGCAGTTTCAGTGATTTCTGATTTTGCCTTCAATGCAACAACAGGAGTTTATGAGCCAATCCAACAAGCTCTTAACGAAATGTCCAACGTGGAATTTTCGGGCTACTTGGATTTGACAACTGCCATAGCAGTTCCGACAGTAATTACCAGTGCTCTTCCAGGTGAACCTGAAATCAATGATGATGTAACAGTAATGAACTCAATTGGAATAGAGTTCTATCAAAAAGCCGGCAATGAGTATTATTTACTCAATGCAGGTCATGCGTTGAAAATTCAAACTACTTTCTAATCATTAAAACCTAAGAAATGAGAAAGGTGTTCCAGCAAACGGAACGCCTTTTTTTGTACTCAAAAGTGAAAGCTTAAACAGGCAACGTGTGGACTTATATAGGTTTTAAGTATGACTTATGTACGGCTTAACTACAACTCACCTAGCTTATAATTTGCACCCATCACACGGAAAACGGGAAATAACTTTTGGGGCTATTAAAACGCCCGAAAAAAGTTATTCTCGTTTTACCGCCAATACTAACTAAATAAGAATGCCGATTTACGAAATGAACTTATAAAAAAGCATTCGCTTGGCATTGGCAATTAAAAGTAAATTTTGTTTGTATTGTTTTTCCATTGCTTCTAAACTCTGGAGGGCTGCAACCGCTTTTTCAAATTGTTCAGGATTTTTATCCACCTTATTCAAACCAACCAAAAGGCAGGATTTTATATCCCGAAGCACTACAAAGGGAATAACCGAGCCGCGCAAATATGGATAAAATGCTTTTGACTGCCAAAGGCTATAAGATAGCCAGTAGATTTGTTCTTTTTCTGGTTCGGAATTACATTGAATTACGAAACAATTAGGACATGGAGCTAAAAGCGGCTTTCCGCTGTTATTTCCTTTGTTTAAGATAAAGAAATGAGGTTTTTCAATTTCTGATTTCTGACTGTAAGACTTCAAAATAAAGGTACACATGATATTGACGATTAAAGGGTGAATAATATGAGGGACTACCCCTGCAAATAATTTTTACCCACAGAAAAGAGAAAGAAAAAAAGAAAAGAAGAAAAAAAAAGGATATACTTCTCAAAAGCCAGTGCAGCGGCGGCTGTCAAGGTTTTTTGTCAGAATACTACCCGAAGTACAACGAGGTGTGGAGATTGTGACAAAAACACGAAGTGCTCGACCTTTACAGAAGGTAAGCGGAACGGCTATCTTTGTATATTCATTTTTTTTTGCGGAAATAGTATTTAGCTTCTTATATTAGATATTAGAATCAAAGACTTGAATATGAACATTAGTAACATTAGTAATTGGTGTTACTACTGTTACCATTTGTTACTAAATACAGTAAACAAGAGTGGCTTTCTGAACACTATTCTTATGTTTATTGTATCATTAAATAACTAATCAACAATGTGTTATTGTTTTTTTTGCATCTGACTTTATGCGCTAAGTTCTTTTGGGGTGAACACGCCGCAGGAACAAAGGCAGCCGTTGGAAAGTATGGGAAATGGCATGGGTATGACTGTGGGAACGGAATATATGGAGTGAGAAAAGGAATACTTGTGCCTTGCGGTGCTGAAGTGTATGCTTGAAATGTTAGCAAAATGGAGTATCAGGTGTCGAAGTGAGGAACGAACGTAGAACCTGGAACGAAATGGCGCGATAATGGAACGCATATACTGCAAACACGTGTAAATAAACACTATTGCCTGAAGTGAATGCAACAAAAATGGGTGGTGGGGAATCTGAGGTTATATTTGGGGTAAACTCGTCGCAGAAAATAAAATATACCACTGGAATAGCGTTGGAAAAGGGCTTGGGTAAAAACGGAATGAATGTAGCTTGCGGAATGGAAATGAGTATTTTACTTAAGCCATGCGGCGCTGAGGTTTGTGATTGTAATGATAGCGATAATGGAGTGTAAGGGTTACGAAGCGAGGAACGAGCGAAGATCCTGAAACGAAATGTAGCGTTAATGGAAATCATTTACCGCAAGCACATTGAAAAATCAACTCGATATGATTTATTTTCTGCAACAATAATGGGTGGTGGGGAATTATTGAGGATATTGCAGGAAGTGCTAAACAATTAATAAGCTGCTGTAAGGAGCTTGACATCTGTCCCCATATTTGGAAAACCTTTTGTGATTTTCATTTATACCCGAAATAATTTTAAACTCCAATGAAAATTACAAGTGGTTTTCGGGGCATTACTCTCGAATTGCCGATACGGCTAAAAACGCACCGATTAGGTGTAAAAATCTTACAACTCTGCCTTTAGTCGTTTCGGTTTTAAGGGGTAAACTCGTCGCAGAAAATAAAATATACCACTGGGATAGCGTTGGAAAAAGGCTTGGGTAAAAACGGAATGAATGTAGCCTGCGGAATGGGAATGAGTATTTTACTTATGCCGAGCGGTGCTGAAGTGTATGCTTGTAGTGTTAGCAAAATGAAGTGTAAGGGTTACGAAGCGAGGAACGAGCGAAGATCCTGGAACGAAATGCAGCGATAATGGAAAGCATATACCACAAGCACATTGAAAAATCAACTCGATATGTTTTATTTTCTGCAACAAAAATGGGTGGTGGGGAATAATTGTGGTCTTTTGGTAATTTTTTAATGATTGCTTGCAGCTCTTATGGGATTGAGAGCAGATTTTAAGGATATTGTGAATTGAGAGAAAGAGGAACATTTACCCAATATCATCTATCTTAATCGGACATTTATCAGACATATCGGACATCTATCGGACATTTACTTATAGGCATACCGAGCAGATTTATTTTCCCCTTCTGATATAAGCAGCTCCTTTTCAACCAATTCAACCAAATCTCTACGTGCAGTCCGATCAGCAATTTGAAACTTTTTCATATATTCCGAAGTCGTTATTTCCTTTTGTGATTTAAAAAACTGCAATGCTAATATTTGTCTATCATTAAGATCTTTGCCTTTCAATTCTTCTTCTGAATAAATATCTTTGAAAAGTCGTACAATAAAACCGCCACCATCTTCTTCCATAATGGGTGTTGGCAAACCTGCTGCTTTGCAAGAATCGACAATTTTCATAATGCCACTACCCCACGAATCGATATAGCCGCCACGAAAACAGGCTTCGGCAAGAATTGGGTTTCGTGGATATGAAGAATGCGATTTAGTCAGTTTGTCAAGCGTTATTCCTTCGGGCAGTATGCCGTGATTCCAAACGGAAAGTTTGTTGTCATAAACACGGATTTGAGTTGGTGCACCCATATAGTTCCGATGAACAAGAGCGTTTAGAAGCATTTCTCGTAGCGCAGTAATCGGATATTCAAGCGTTTCAACTCGATTCATTCCTTCAAAAGAAATATTCCTTATCAAAAATTTATGGTCGATGGTACGAAGAACCTTGTCTACTATCTGAATAAGATTACCTTCTTCTAATTCCTGAAAACGAATTGTAAAATCATCATTTTCAAATTTGCCAATTTTCACAAAAGTGTTTGGATAAAATGCGCCTGGATCTTTACCAAACAAAACAATAGCAGCACGTTTGAGTTGTCCATTTTTCACCAAGCGGAGTTTTTCAAGAAGTTCGGAAGTGGAAAGACCATCAATTTCGGGTAAACGACCAGCTTCCTCTGCTTTTCGCAAGAAAATTTTTATGGTTTTTTCGTCAATATCATCAAATGTAGCTCGAGGTTCAATAACATCGTCCCATGTTTGACCGGTACGTTTGAGCAAAAACTCATTAAGTGCAGCTCCCGTTAATTCTTGTTTTACACTGCCACTACGGTAATAATATCTTCCTCGCAACGAAATTGGCACTGAATATGGCTGGACGATTATTTCAATATAATTGTTTTCAGCATCCTGCAGAAGATTAACTTCGGCAGTAATGCCCATATTGTTTTTAATTTTGTTGGGTATCTCGTCCATTAATCTTTTGTAATCTTCCAGACCAACAATATTTCCAACATCGTCTTTTCCGATATAAATCCGACCGCCCTGAGCATTAGCAAAACCACATACCCATTTTAGGTATTACGCTTCGCATGATTTTCGGCTTCGGTTCGGCAAACTCAAACAAGTTTGGTTTGCACTCACCTTGCACGAAAATCCATCGTGCCAGCTTTGTTTGTATTCTATATTTTGTTGTTCGGGCATATGTTAACTTTGAGAGAGAAATTCTACGATTTATTATTAATCCTGCAAAGTTACAAAAAAATCAAAATAATTGAACATTCTTAAAGTCAAATACAGCAAATTGAAAACTTAAGAACTTATCAATGAATGTTGAAAATAAAAAGCTATATGGGCTAAGTTCAATCTATGGTAACATTATTGAAAATAGTAACAATAGTAACAGTGGTAATAGGTGTTACTATTGTTACCAACTGTTACTAAATACAGTAAGCGAAATTGGCTTGCTGGACATTATTCTTATGTTTTGTGCGCCATTAATCAACTAATCGATAAGGTTTTATAATATTTGACCTAACTTTATGCGCTAAGCTATTACGGGGTAGACTCGCCGCAGGAAATAAAAATATACCACTGGAATAGCGTTGGAAAGGGCTTGGGTAAAAACGGAATGAATGGAGCGCAGCAAAATGGAAATGAGTTTTTACCTAAGCTGTGCGGTGCTGAGGTGTATGATTGGAATGATAGCGAAAATGGAGAGTTGGGTTTTGTTGTGAGGAACGAACAAGAAACCCGGAACGCAATGAAGCATAATGGAAATCATATACCACAAGCACATGTATAAATAAACTCGGACTATTTTTATTTTCTGCAACATTAATGGGTGGTGGGGTATTTTGTGGTTTTCTTATTTTGGCGATAGCCTAGAAACTCGCCGATTAGGCGTAATAAATATTCCGCTCTGCCTTTAGGCGCCTAGCTCTTTCGGGGCTAACTCGTCGCAGTGAAAGAAAATATACCATTGGTAAGCGTTGGAAAAGGGCATGGGTAGTTGAGGTATCGGAATGTCACAGTGCGTTTGGGGAATGAAATGGAGGTTAGCTGGCTGAAAGTATGGATTTAAGCGCGGATTAAGCCGCTAAACGAAATGAAATGCCTGCATGGATTTGTGGCATGGAGTGACTGAGCCACTTATGCTGTGCGGTGCTGAGGTGGGTGAAATGAAACAAACGAATGTAGTGAAAGGAATCGGTTTGAGGTACGAAAACCGTTCCTGGAAAGTAATGAGAGAAGTGAATGAACCTACCGCAAGCACATGGAAATAAAACTCGACATATTTATTTTTTACTGCACAACTGAAAGGGTGGTGGGGAATTATTTGAGGGAATTTTATTGGCGGTACGCCTAAACAACTCACCGATTAGGTGTTTTATTCTTACCACTCTCCCTTCAGGGGCTTATTCTTCGGGCAGCGCAGCGGGGCAAAGCGTTGATTTTGTGCGGCTATTATACATAATTAGGTTATGGGCTTCCTTATTGATTTGGCTATTCGCCAAAGGAACGCACATAACTTCATGTTATGTATAATAGCTTTGAGTTGTTTTTTTCTGGCACAAGTGTAGCACGGTGGTGGCGGTTGGAGTGCAAACGGCTTTTTTGCCTTTTTGCAAAAAGTGTGACAGAAAAAAACAACAGAAGGGTTGATAGTGCGGAAGCCGACAAAAAGACCGTGCAAGCCCAGAGGAATGAGGGGCGGGGATTTTTGGCGGCTGGGGATTGCCTGCGGAGCTGCTCGTAATGAACTTTCAGGTGAAACCTGACCGCTTTCTGCCGAACTTTCTTATGATCTGATTTTATTTGGATTTCTCAACTGAAATAGATTTTTACATTTCGATTTCAGAAAATACCCCTTGGTTGCGGTGTTGCGGTTGCGGAAGGCATCAAAGCCTTTGCTGTAAAGTTTTGTAGCGATTTTGCACCGCAACTAAATTAATTTTGTTTTCTTTCAATTTTTTGTTTTGGTCGCGGCATATTTAAACTAAAATGCTTAGGAATTCTTATCGGTTATAATTCCGGAAAAATGAGGCACCCTGCACTTGGAATACAAAAGCTATGAATGTGCTCAATCATTTGTCTTAGCCACTAATTAATTAACCGGACTATTCTGTAGAATCAATTTAGTATATTAATTTTGGAGTAAGTTTAGTTATTTTTTCAATAGTAAGTATGCTATCTCAAATGTTATTTTGAGACAGCATACTTCAGTGCTCCTTAGAATGTGGAGAGTCCTATCCTAATTAATTATTCCGTTTGCAACTGCTGTTAATATAAATTGTTGTTTGGTACTAGCTGTATTTGTTGTTACAAGGTCCATTGGAGTACCGTCAGTTATTGCTGCAAAATTCATTGATGTATTCGTAGACATGTTTGTGAGTACATATTTACTGTTAATAACCTGCAATTTCCATCTCTGTGTAGTTGAATTTGCATCATAGGCTAAAACAACACTTGTTCCGCTTGCAGCCAGTGAAAGTCCGCTTGTGAGCTTAACTATTCTGTATTCATTATTGCCAAGATGATAGAACCAGTAGTATTTTTCCATATTGGTTGTTAGTTCCTGATTAAATTGTAAAGTAGCACCAACATCTACCGGAGATGTAGATGGACGGATACAACCAAATTTTTTCTGATAACAAACATTTTGCATCGTATACGCTCCGTCATTAATTAACCCACCAGAATTGTACGTTGTAAGTGTTCCAGTAGTGACAAACTCTTTTACACGATTGTAATATACAGTATTTGAAATATTTCCATAGATATCTTTCATTTTTGCACCTTCACCGAAATCCGAATTGGTAGTATTACAATCATTAATCCAACCATTTCGCTCGCTTAAATCATCATAAGAGCCAATAATTGCATAATAAGGATTATTTGCTTTTATAGCAAGCATTGTAAAATCAAAAAACGCTAATGATTTACGCCATGATCCCTGATTATTCGCACCCCATTTGGTTGCTGGTGTAGCAAACATAGCCGAAGTGGAGGCCATTGGACCAACCCATGGTTCAAGCTGCCAGCCCCATTTATCAACTAATGATGTTTCTCCTGAAGCCCAAACAAGATTAAATTTACTTCTATTTGGTCCGGTTGAAGCAACGCATGCATCAAACATAGTTTTTGACATGTAGCATACTATAATTGGTTTTGCCGGGGTGGATGTATCTCTTAAATATGCGACTCCGGTACCATCTGCACGGTTTGCCCAGTAGGTCCATACAGTACCGCATGAGCTTTCAAATGCAGTTGTACTTGTAGTATTAAGAGCTACACAAATTTTCATGCTATTAGAGTAGCAAAGCTGTTGATATGCTTTACCTGCATTATTACCAGCACCATTGGATAAATCTACAATTAAAGTATTAATTCCTGCAGCTTGAACATCTGCAAGATATTCTGCGCGGTGTGTAGCATCGTTATTGTTAATTGATTGCCACGTTCCATTTACAAGAACCTGTACGCCATGATAATTGTTTTGAATCCACCATGATTCTGTATCGCCGTTCCATACATTTATCCATGTTGCTATAACTGTTGATGGTAATGCAGCAGGCGCAGGAACCTTGCTAGGTGTGTTTACATTATTTGTTGGAATAATTTCATTTGATAGTTGCTCATTATTGCATGAAGCGAAAAAAAAAACAAGAGCTAAAAGCATAAACGCTTTATATAATTTTTGTATCATTTTTTGTATCATTTTTAAATTTAACTTTTTATTTATCAGTAAACCATCAATTTTGTTTTAGAAAGTTTTGAAACTCCCTGTTATAATCTCCATCTTATGAAGATTGCAACTAAACTTAATATTATACTTTCCTCATGGTTTCTGTGATTTTTTCTGAATTTGGGTTAACAGGGCGCAGCCCAGTAGATGCTCGTCTACAGACTATTTTACAAAATAAACGTTTTTATTTGTGGGATGTATTAATAACACACCCTACTTAATTTACTGTAATTTTAAAAGAATATGCATATTCTATATATTTAAAATAAAAGCTACATGGCGGCGATCAAATTACCATATTTTGATTTTATTTTTTTATAAATCGAATGATACTGATTTTCTGATTGTTGCTTATCACATTGCCAATATAAAAACCTGTAGGCAGTTTGCTCACATCCAAACTATTCTGATATATTCCTTTGTAAATTTGTTGGCCCATTGATGTGTAAATAGTTAACATGTGGATATCTTTTCCTTCCAGCAGTAAAGTATGTGTTACAGGATTAGTGATTAAACGAACAGTTTGCATTTCAGAAACTGATTCGATGGCTGAACTGAGTATATATTCCATTGCACCTGCATCGGGATTATTGTCGCGAACAACTCCACGTTGATCAAACATTAAAGCGGGCGATAAATAATTTGTCAACACAAAGTCTTTTGCAATGCTGTTGTCTCCAATTGATAATACCGGAGTTGCATCAGCCGATAACGAACCGGCAAAAGCAAGATCGGCATCCACTGCATCCAATTTATTGTGAGTGTTTGTTCCCGTAGAAGGAAACCATGTATTTCCGTTTGCCACGCTGAAAATGCTATTCGTAATACCGCCATTTGTCAGTAAACCGTGAATTTGGCTTACGTTGGATGTGGAACCGCTATTATTCATCACAATGCTGTTATTCATAACCAATGTAGTGCTACTTGCACTTGCTCCATTCATATAAATTCCATCCCCACCAGTACCCGCATTGGTGGTATTATTTGCAACGGTACAATGTTTCAGGGTAATGGTAGATGCAGTGCTCGCTCCGGCCGTAATATAAATTCCAGCACCATTTCGTGTGCTGGCCAAAGTAGTATTGCCATAAATCGTTGAATTTTCAATTGAAATTGAGGAAACTGAACCAGCACAACCGAAATAGAGTGCACCTCCATTACCACTCGTTGCCGTATTATTGGAAATGGTACTGTTTTTTATTGTCACATTAACCGGATAGCTTGTTTGGTTTATACCTATTCCAGCACCAGCCACTGAACTAGCATTTGCATTAGCAGTATTAGAAGATATATCACATTTTTCAACATTGAGAATTAACTTTCCGGAAACTACCACTCCGGCTCCACTTATTTTTGCTCTATTGTCGCTAATTTTCAAATCGTAAAGATTTAGGGTTACAGTTCCAGTACCTGTATGAATAAATCGAATGCCACTGCCGCTGAAACTGTTATAGCCATTTTGGATGGTCATGTTTTTCAGCGTAATTGTGGCATCTGAATTATAGGCTGCATCCAATGTAAACACTGATCCACCGCTAGCTAGTGCGATGGTTTTAGAAACATCAGCCTGGACAATGGTAGTACCCATACCAGCTCCTTGAATCGTCAAAGCTTTATTACAAGTAACTTTTTCGGTATAAGTACCAGCGGCAATATCAATAATATCACCGGCTGTGGCGGCTGTAATTGCAGCCTGAATTGTAGCATATTGGCTTGGAACAGAACGGATAACATAGGGAGCACTTGTAGAAGTAACAACACAAGTAGCCGTTTTTCCCTGATCAACACTGGTAGCCGTAATGGTAGCCGAGGCTCCTGCAGAACCACCAATAGCAGTTACAACTCCATTGGATACTGTAGCAACTGATTCATTACTTGAACTCCATAGAATAGATGAATTAGTAGCATTGGAAGGAAATACAGTAGGAGTTAATGTTGCAGTTGTTCCATAATTCATTGATAAAGTGTTCGGGGATACATTTATGCCTGATACATTTACAAATGCAGATTTTGTTAAATTTGGAACAGTGTAAATCTGATCTGTTGCTTTCAATTTATAATAAAATGCCAGACTGAAATTATACAACGGATAGAGTTGATCGTAAATTGGTGCACCCGTACCATCTACAGGCTCTGATGATACTGGATGAAGTGAACCTGAAGAACGTTCATAAACATACGCACCAGTTCCATCCTTCTTATCTAAATCGATGTATTTTGTAAAGGAAGTATAGGGATCACTATCCCGTAAATTACCCTTTCCGGATGTATTAATTCCAGCATAAACAACTTCAACGTCACCTGTCAAATCGATGGTACTTGTCAAGTCAATGCAATCGCCATTGACAACAACGGAAGCTAAGGCAACTTTGGTACCGTTTAAATAAATCTCAAAACCAAAGTCTGGTTGCTTGGATATCAACTTTTCGTCCAGTACCAGTGGCAAATAGGGTACAAGAAATTTTACTTTTACGACTTTAGGATCTATAGTTCTTGAAATTTCCTTTGGCTGTAAAGGCCTGAAATCTTCACCCAATACTTGATTTTTATAATATACTTTACCTAAAATTTCGCCAAACCAACGGTAACCGTTAGCGTCAAGATGTCCCCAACGATCTGGCAAATAATAAACAGGACCGGCACAAATAATATCATCATATTCATTGGCAGCCTCCAGCTGTGCCATCCCAATGTTAAGCTCCTTACCTTTACTGAATGATTTCCCAACCTGGTATGTTATAAATACCGGTTTATCTGTTTGATTATATTTAAGCTGAATATCATTCTGCATGTTATTTTTGAGAGAAAGCATCAACATTTTATATCGAGCTTTATCAGAAGTGCATGTCCCGCCAGTTAACCCACTGGTTGAAGTTGGCGAACCTTTCGTGTAATTATCTTCTCCCTGCATCCAAAAAATTGCCGGGCAATGGATACTCGAAGTGATGGAAGATGCATATGTAATGGCGTTTGTAAAATTGGCATAATCTGTAGGTGACGAATACTCTTTTGAAAGCTGTTCTATTGATTGACCACCTGTACCACAAGAAGAGGCAATAAATTTGTATTGACCTGCAGTTTTTAATTGAATGTGATTTGCAGCAGATACTAAGGGGCACTCACACATCATTGATGATGTTCTTAATTTTGGCTGTGTTTCGACCGCTTTAGCAGGGTTAGCTATTAATGGATTCAGTACATTGGTTACAGGATTATCGTAATTAGTCCAAACCTGACTGCCAATCATGAAGTTGTTGTTAACGGGTGTCGTTGATAAAGGTGGCCATGATTGATGCCCTACTGACAAACTTTGACCGTAAATGATTAAATGTTGATATTCCTGTGCATGAATTTTTATTGTTAAAATAAATATCACTACAAATAATGTTATAATATTTTTTTTATAGCCTCTCAATAATGAAAGGGGTGTAGAAAACGCTTGAGTTGAACAAAGCGTAAAAGCAATAATAATGAGCTCAATTTTTTTCATAACATTTGAAATTAAACAAGTAGATGTTTATAAGAGTATTTACTATTTATGTTTATATATATTTTTATTTTTCAGTAATGGCAATAACTTTTCAATATTTATGCAAACCAATGGCCATATTATCCGAAAGCGGAACAATGCGGTCTTTGTTATACTTGGAGCGACGAATATGAATGGTTTTACGCTCAAAATCAATGTCTGCAATTTTCAGGTTGATAAGCTCTTGCGATCGCAATCCGGCTGAATAGATGAGCGTTAGCACAACGCGGTGTTTAAGCAAGGTAGGAGCTGCAAATAAAGCACGAAGTTCGGAGCGGTTCAGGATAACGGGCAGTTTTGCATCCTTCTTAATGGAGGGTAACTTAACCGCTCGATTGGAAAAACCAAAAGTGCGGTAATAGTAGCGCAAACCATACACGGCGTGTTTAAAAGCGCTGCGAGAAGGAGAGCGAGCCGAAATAGCCAAACCTGCAAGATACTCGTTGAGTTCCTGCTCGGTAATCAACTCGGGCAAACGATTGAAATGCAGCGATACAAGGCTAATCTGACGGGAATAGTTGTGTAAAATGCTTTTACTTTGTCCACGCAGGGCAACTTGTTGTTGAAGGATTTTGTACGCGCCTTCAAATCCCTCCACTGTGGCAATGGCACGGTCGAGAATAGAAAAATCTGTTTTCTGTTTCATGATGATACTGAATATTGAATTAAATTGTTTAATTTTGGGGAGAAATTAGAGTTCTCCCCTTTCAGTATCATTAAACGAAAAGATATAGAAATATATATATAAAACATTGAAAATCAGTGCTAAGTAAGGGCTCTTCCCGTAGGGAATTTAGTTCAACACTGGCAAAATACGCATGACGCAATGTACGTGCATATTCGTCAGAAACCTTGGCTTTGAGTGAAGGTTTTTCGTCAGTGAGTTCGTAGCTTTTAATTTCAGGGCTGTCATGCAAACTAATCAGATGAACATTTTCCGGTATAAAAGGGCATTCTGAAAGCGGAATATCTTCTCTGTCATACAAATCCCAATACTTTTTAGGTGCATTAAAGGGAAGATGTGGTTTGAAAAAACCTACACCCAAAAAGAATGGTTCATTTCTTTGAGCAAGTTCAGAAAGTTGATTAACAGCAAGTTGAGCAGTCAATCCATCCGGATAACCAGTATCCTCAACATCTGCCATCTCGTAAGGTTTCACTTGGTTATTTTTACTCTGACGACTACTTCCATCAGCGTAACCGAAAAAAGCATTCCAGCCGGTTCCCCATTTGCCATAATCAAATACCACCTCATTCCAACTGTATGGCAACTCCCTTACTGATGATATTTCACCGGTATAATCATAAAGAAAACCATCGGCCGAATGACTTATTTTCCCGATACCAACGGTATGGTATCCATTTCTTTTCAATTGATGTATAAAACTTTCCGGTTGTTCAGTTTCCGGTTGAGATGAAATAAAATTTCTTATCACTTCATTACTAAGTTGGGAAGCATTAGTCGGCAACATTCCTGTTAACATGCTTCCACGAGAAGCTCCACTGGTTGGTACCTGTACAAAATGATTTTGAAACAAAGCCCCGGCTTGTGCTAATTTGTCGATATTGGGTGAATGAATGTATTTATTCCCATAACATCTCAATTCTGGTCGTAAATCATCGATACAAATAAATAGCACATTAGGTTTAGATTTTACGTTAGAAATGGCTTTTTTTTCTGTATTTTCAGCCAGAACCAATGTGTTTATGGAACAAAGAATGGCTATATATTTGGCAGTTTTCATTATCAACTTTTTCCTATTTTTTTCTTAAAAGAGATTTCATACGCAATAATGCTTCCACATAATAATAATCAGCATAAGTCAAAGGCACATCTACTTCCGATTTATGAGGAATACTACTTACACTGTGTTTCAGTATAAAATTGCCATTTTCACCGATATTTGCTGTATACTCAGGTGAAGCTAACGTTCGCAGTTGAATTTCAGCTATTTTCAGATACTTTTTTCTTAATGGTTTTTCTACATATCCACTTAGCTCAGTTAAAGCAGAAGCCATAATCGAAGCCGCTGATGCATCTCGTTTTGCATTAGGTATGCCGGGTGCATTAAAATCCCAATAGGGAATATAATCGCTTGGCATATTAGGGTGGTTAAATATATAATTGGCTATTTTTTTTGCCATTTCCAAATAATGAACATCCTTTGTTTCGCGATACATGAGCGTGTAGCCATACAAACCCCATGCTTGCCCTCGACTCCAAGATGAACTGTCAGATGCCCCTTGCGAAGTTTGTTTCTTGTGAGGCAGACCGGTGATGGTATCGTAACTAACCACGTGATAACAGCTCATATCTAGTCTGTAATGATGTTTCATGGTTTTGTTGGCATGCGAAATAGAAATATTTCTGAATCTTTGATTACCTGATTCTTTCGATGCCCATAAAAGAAGATCGAGGTTCATCATATTATCAATAATAACCGGATATTGCCATTGGGATTTATTAAAATCCCACGAACGTATCAACCCTACTTTTTCGTTATAACGACTTGAAAGCGATTCAGCTGCAGTTAATATTACTTCTCTATATGCTGGTTTCTTTGTAATTCGATAACCGTTACCAAAACTGCAGTAAATCATCAAGCCTACATCGTGGTTGTCGGTAGTATATTTTTCGCGTTCAACTCTTGCAGTAAATTCCTCTGCATATTTTAGCACTTCATTATTCTTTGAGTTTTCAAATAAATACCAGAGCACACCAGGGAAATAACCGCTACACCACCAACGCGAATCGGAAGTTGTTAGTTTGCCGTTTACATAAGAGCGAGGTAGTTTGCCTACCTCATTTTCGAGAGATTTAGCCATTAATAAACTTTGTTCTGTTGCATGTTGTAGGGCTTTGTCAATAACTACATTTAAACTTTTTTTCGCAGATATGCTGTGTATACTTACTAAAACAAAGCAAGCCACCAACATTTTCAATTTCAACCTCATAAATTTTGATTATTTTAAAAATGGTATTTCAAAGATTATTCTGCATGATCAATTTTAAACTCTTCACCCGCCCATGCTTTTTTTGCAGTCCAAGGCATTTCTGCACCCGACCAGAATTCATCCTCTGCGTTTAAACCCAATGGCAAGAAGACTACTGAACACAGGTATAAACTGCCGGTTGAGATATAGTGCTCGCCAATAGCGGGTTGGTTTCCGCTAAAACCAATCTTCAGCCAGCCTTTGGAATCAAATGTATTAGGCATTTCAATCATCCGTATAATAACTGCCGTGAGAGCTGAACGAACTTGCGGGGGTTTGATTTCCTCAGGCAATGCATTCATTAAACTTATTTGTGATAAAACATGGAACGCTCCAAACCTGTAAGCCAAAGAGCGACCTATTGGTGGAAATGTACCTTCGGGCGAAATGAGTCTCTCCTGAATTTCAGCATTCCGGATAGCGCGTTTTTTAACCAATTCGTAAGTTTGAACTGCTCCTTTGTCTTTTTCTTTTAGAGCAGCTAAAATATCGAGCATCATGGGTTGAATAACAAAACTGTTGTAATAGTCCCAATGAAAATCAGCCCCATCTCCATAATATGAATCGCCTTTATATCAAATCATGTGTTGCTTTATGGCGTAATCTATACGCATCGCATCCCATTGATGACCCGTTTTGAGCATGAAAGCTTCTATCATGGCACTAAACAATAACCAGTTATTGTAAAATGGCTTTATCGAACGAGTCGATATCATTGCATTTACAAGGTTTACTTTTGTAATGCTATCTAAGTTATTATACAATTGATTGGGTGCACGCAAAATACCCTGTGCAAGAAAGGCTGCATCCACCAAAGGCTGTTCATTTTTTGTGAAATTCATAAAATCCGGTGACTTAGGATTTACTGCATTCGTTATTGCCTTAACAGTTAGGCCAATGTATTTTGCTCTTAGCTTACCTTCGGCAGTAGAGTCGGGGCCCAATTCTAACCAAGGTGCAATACCAGCAACGAGCCGACCAAAAGCTTCAAGATAGGTAACTTGTTTTCGTTTATTCTCCTGTCCTTCAGAAGTTTCTACAGGCATTTTTATTCGTAGCTGCTCTTCACTTAAGGCTATTAAAACAGGGTCAGCTACCTTTAACATTGTATTAATCCAATATTCCCTTGGAGTTATAGTTACTTTTTTATTTTTCGATTGACTTGCAAAAACAGGTATGGATAAAAGCAATCCAATCACCAAAAATGCTGAAAAATGAAATAATTGTTTTTTGTTCATTACTATTTGTTTGAAATATCGTTTTTTAATTACGTTACATTTAAGAAATGCCAAACCATTATTTCTTAATGGGCATTTGCATCTTGATGTAATAATCATACATAACATACCATGCCTTTTTGTAAAACCCCTTGTCCGAAATCAAACCCTTGCGATTCCAATAGTCTTGCTGGCGCTGGTGCATGCGGTAGGGAGATTTAAAATCGATCAGAACCCATGGCGAAACTCCTCGTAGGTTGGCAATGTTGGCAAACATCTTAACATGATCTTTGTATAGCTTTTCCTGATATAATTCACCCCATGTCCAGGCATTCTCGGTATCGCCATCTTGTCCGAACTGCGCTTCGGCACCAAATTCTGAATAAATAAACGGACGGTCGGGAGCAATTTCCAGTTTCATGTTTTCGGGACTATCAGTCCACTGATGATACCAGCCAAAGTATTTGTTCACCGATACCACATCCAACTTATCCGCTACAGGATCGTTTAGTTTATATGTTCGTGTTTGTTCTTCGTATTTGATATTATCGAAAGCAGCCGTAACAAGTCGGGTGTTGTCCAATTGCCTCACCAAGTCGATGTAGCCCGATAAGGCCTTGTTGCGGGCAGGTGAAACACGGGTTTCGTTGGCAACGCTCCATAGAATTACAGCACAGCGGTTTTTGTCACGTGCAATGAGATCACGAAGCATGTTCTCACCCAAGGCGACTGTTTTGGGATTTTCGAAATTAATTTTCTGCCAGGCCGGTATTTCCAACCAAATCATAATGCCCATTTCTTCGGCCATGCGCACCATGGGTTCGAAAGGTGGATAGTGTGTAAAACGAATAAAGTTCGAACCCAGCTTTTTCACTTCACGTAGCAACTGTGCAGCATCGGCTTCGGAATAGGCACGACCCTCGCGCTGTGCAATTTCGTCGTGTACATTGGAGCCAGCTAAAAATACCGGCTCTCCATTTAAAAGGATTTCTGTTCCCCGGGTTTGAATACTACGGAAACCTATCCGTTCTTTTATCGTTTCGAAAGGCGTGGAAATGACAAGGTCGTATAGTTTAGGAATTTTGGTGTTCCATAATTGCAATTTTGCATCGAAAGAAATCTCACCAAATCCATTTTCATCGGTCGTAACTGTTTGTTTAATTTTAGCATCAGGAATCTCTACATTGATTTTTTGTTTGCTGGTAGCTCCAGAAAGTTGAATTTTAGCAAAAATACGTTTCATGCTATTCTTTTCCAACTGAATGGTATAATCCTGCAAATAAATAGCTGGAGTTTCAACGATAAACACCTCGCGGGTTATACCGCCGTAATTCCACCAATCGAACTTTAAGGATGGAATGGCATCGGCACTACGTGCATTGTTGGTGTGTACCACAATAAAGTTAGCACCATTATTCAGTTGGTTAGTCATTTCGAACTGAAAGGGGAAAAATCCACCTTCATGTCGGCCCAATAGTTTTCCGTTCAGGTACACTTCAGCTAAATAATTAACAGCACCAAAATGTATAAAATAGCGTTTATCTGTACTTTTTTTGAGTTGAAAGTCTTTTTTGTACCAAACGCTACTTTCATATAATTTTAATTCAGTAACTTGAGAATTAAAATCTCCTGGAACATCCAACCTCAACCCATTTTCGAACGAGTACTCCAAGAACTCAGTCGGCTTAGTTGGTTTTCTGTTTCTGAAAATTCCCATTTCGGTACCAATCGAAAACTGATCGATTATGGCTTCCCATTTGCCATTCAATGAGGTTTTATTGCGGCCATATACATTGGTCATGGCAGTCTGCGAAAACGAATGAAAAACTGCCAAAAGAATGGTCATTGCGGCTAACAAAATACTTCTAATCATATTTACTTATTATTTGAATTTCTCTATTTTGTAAAACTCTAATTTTACATCTCCTATCAAACCTGCAGGGTTTAAAGGCGAATCGCTGGTAAAATAATTCCAGGTTGAAAAGGTGCTTCTTTTTTCTGATACCCGTCGTTCTCCTTTTTGAAGCCAATCCGGGAATTTAAGCAATGAACTCCCGGCACTTACAGTTTTGCTAACAGGAATCGGAATGCCCCATTCGCAATCATCAGGAAATTGGTTATCACCAATGATTCTGTTTGCCCAGGTATTTGTTACAGCCACGGAGATGCTATTTTGACCTATTCTGAGCTGTTTTGTAATATCAAGCAAAAAAGGAGAATGCCACAATACGGACACAAACTGATCGTTGATGTACACAGCGGCTAAGTCTTTTACAACACCCAAATTCAAAACGACTTTTGTATTACTGTTCACTAAATCACACGATAAATCAAATTGATTGTCATACACCGCAGTGCCCGAAAAATACTTTATTGAATCATTGGCTGATTGTGTTAAACTCTTCAATTCCTGAAATTCTGATTTAAATGCTTTACTCGTTAGAGGCAAAAAACGGACATCCCACTTCCCTGAAATTGGAAGCGGTTGAGGTACAGATGAAATGTTAGCATTTAATTTTTTACCCTTTGAAGAAATCATTTCAAAACTGCCCGCTGCCCACGAATGGATACTCCACTCATTGGTTGCAGTTTGTGCAACTGAATAAACACTATCCGGCAAACTGCCTTTTATTTCACGAATAAAGTTTTCGCGTTTCAGATTTTCTTTAAATACGATAAACAATGACTGATGCCCCTTTAAACTAAGACCAACACGAATTCCATCCTTTGTCGGCTGCCACATAGGTGCATCCTGTATCTCACCTGTTTCCGGATTCCATATTTCGGGACGTTTATCACTTACTCTTAACTGAAGTTGTAAACGATTGGATGCGGATTGGGTATTGGTAAAATAAAAAATATGGTTGTCGCCTACAATTCTATGATTCCAGAATACGGCATCCTCATTATTACTTTTTAATATCACCACTTCCGGTTTCATTTTCAAACTTAACAAGACCTCAGGGATGCTACGTCCCCAAACGACTTTGCCCTTACCGTAGGCATTTTCTTTTAGTCTTAAAGTATCTGCTGTATTCCAAAGGTTAGATAACAGTTTCTTCACCTCCTCATCGTACCCAAGTTTCGATTTGGAGCCATTCAATACAGTGGGTTTATCCCCGTAAACGATTGCTCCCTGGTAAACCAATGCTGAAATTGCTTTTATCGTTTCAATCGCCAACTGTTTTGTTTTTGGAAGTACAAGCATGGCATAGGATCTTCCGGAAGGACTTATGATTTTTCCATTTACAACTTTTGTATTAGTAATCAAGGTGTTTTCAGAAATTAAATCACCACCCGGAACAAATTCCTCCAGCGCAACAAAATCGGCAACCCGTTCTCCTTTTTGAAGCAAGTACTGACAGCGACTAAGGTAAGTAATCCAGGCTTTTCCGGGTTCAAACCAGGTCTGGTTTCGTCCAAAATGGCTACCCCAACGACCCATCGACATGCCGGGTTTTATACTATCGGGAAAGGGTTGATGTACCCAATGGTGCAAAATCAATCGGTTGATTCCTTTAGCAAATGCCATATCTCCCGATAACTTCATCATGGCAGGAGTTTCATTCCAGCGACTGTATTCAGCATTACCGGTAAATGCTTCGGCTCCCAAAATAGGCTTGCCAAAATAGGCCGCTGCCGCACCCACATATTCACCATACATTTTGGTTTGATGACTCCAGAATTCAGTCATTGGCAAATCACATACAGAAATTAAGTCGTTACTATTGAAAGGAGCAGGACCGTTTGAATTATAGGGTTCAATGTGAATTCCCAGACCTAACTGATTCATCATTTTACGCGGAAGCTTATAGCTATATTCTATATACATTTCTGAAATCGCCGTTTCAAAATCCCTTTTGAAGTTCTCGGTGGCTGAAGCACTTTCAATAACCCGACCGGCCAAAACTGGTAGCCATGGGATAATATCATATCCCTTTCGGTTTTGAAATTCAGCTTTCATATTCCTTGTCCAGTTTTGATTACCTGCTTCATAGCTGTCGAAAAGCAGATGATTGAATGTACTGCCTAAGTATTCACCCAGATGCTTTTTAAGCGGATTCAATACATTTTGCATGTGAAAACCCATAACTTCCGGACTCATTTTATCTGCTTCCAGACCATCCAAATCTTCAGGAATAGGAAGTGGTGCTTTTCCTGTAGAGGTGTGGCCAAACCTATAGACAGAATACTCTCCATCAGGGATTTGCGTGCACAGTTTACCATTTTTATCCATTTGGTGTGTAACATCAATAATTTTATCGAGCGATACTTCACCCTTTGGAACCAATAAAACGGCAATATCCTGATAATAATTAGCCATGGTTTGTGGTTTCTGCAGGTATTCAACTATCCATGTCGGTCCGTTTAGCTTCGTTTCAGTCCAAACAACTTTCTGCATCGATTTTTCAGCTGTAATCCATGGTCCACCACTCATCGACCAACCAGCACAGTTGTGCATACCAATCTTAAGTCCCAGTCTTTTGGCCTCCTTGGCTGTATGCAGCATCAAACTCCACCATTTTTCGTTGTAGTACGAAACGCCATTATCCTGATACACATTTTTAATCGGTGTTGAACGGGAAGATCCGGTTGCCAAAAGTTGAAAAAGTGTAGCACCTGCAATTCCAGAACTTTTCATTGATTCCAGATCTTTGGTTATACCATCTTCGTTTATATTATAGCCCATCCAGTGAAACCAAACGTATGGACCAGATTCATTCGTTGGCAATTGAAACTTCAAACGGTCAATACCACTTTCGACAGGAGCATTATTTGCAAAGCCAATTAAACTTAAGAGGAAAAACAATACAATGATTTTATTTCTTTTCATTAATTGATAATTTTAAATAACAATATTATAGTTGTACAATAGCCTCCATTGTCCAAACCTGATTTTCATTATCAGATTTTGTAGTTTGAATAATTTCGGTTCCAGACAATACAGATGCGTCTTTCACATCAAGATATTTATTGGATAAAACATTCATTAGATAATATTCACCCGTTTTGCGTTGTTCAAGTTTCCATTTTTGATTAGGGACATCCTGATCCCAATTTTGTTCAATAACTGTATTTTCTGCGGTTGAAGCTCCCACCGGTGTCAATGGAAGTCCGCTTGTTAAAGGAATAATACGATAAATATTATTACCAAGATGATAAAACCAGAAATATTGATTCATTGGATATACTGCTGATGAAGATTGTTCCAATATTGATTCGGCGTATCCATTTCCACCACGCATTTGAAGTGCCAGATTACTTTTTTGGTTTTTAACAATGTAACAGCCATCATTAATTAATCCGCCGGGTATAGTAGAAACCTTTCCGCCACTGGTCCATTCTTTCACTCTTTTATTATAAGCATCTGTACTTATCGCTCCGAATTTATCCCTCATTTGCATTCCTCGTTCACAGTTGGTTGTGTTTGCAATAAGCCATCCATTGCGTTCATGAATATCATCATAACTACCTACAATAATATATTTCGGATTATTTTCCCGTGCAATCAGAAAATTATAATCAAGCCAAGCAAGAGATTTTCTCCATAGCCCAGGCTTTTTACTCGGAGCCCATTTTATGGAGGAAGTTACGAACATGGCATCTTTTGAGGGAACTGTGCCGTCTTCAGGTTCTAATTGCCAACCCCATTTGTCGGATTTACTATCTTCACCCGAAGACCAGACAAAATTAAAAAGAGATTTCATTTCACTTGAATAGGATTCAATCGCATCATAATGTGTTTTTGTACAATAGCTTACAATTAATGGTTTTCCATCTTTATTAAAGTAAGCTTCTTTATTGGGAGCACCCGGACCCGCTAAATTATCATAGATCAACTTTGCATTCGAATCAAATGTCTCAAAGTTGCCCTTATAATTATTCGACACACAAACCTGCATACCATATTGTGCACATACACTCTGAATATATTTCACTTTGTTCATCCACCTGAATCCATTGGTTAAGTCACAAATAATAATTTTTATACCGGCATTTTTCATGTTCAGAATAAATTCATCGACCTGAGCATTATCATTCCAGTTTGTTGCTTTCCATGTGTTGTTTACCCACATGGTAGCACCAATATAAGAATCCGGATTAAACCATTTCTCAGTTGATCCGATCCATACCATGATCCAAGTAGCATATTCTGGTTTTGATTTACAATTTTCACCTAAGTCAAATGATTTTATTTCAGGCATATCCTTTTGAATTAGAGATTTGCTTGCGCTTAAAGTTCCCATACTTATCAACATGATAAAAAGCAATATATTTACTCTCATGCAGTTATCCGATTTGAAAGCTGAATTAAGTAAGCACTTAAGTTTTTGAAACTTTGATTTTTTCATAAAATTCTGAATTTTTGATATTAACTTATATTTTTATAGAAGCAAGTATAAATTAGCTAATCTATTACTCTTTTAACTGCACAATGGGTTCCAATTTCCACAACTGAGAATCCTGTGTAGATTTATTGTTTTGTATGATACTCGCACCTGAACTTATTGAAGCTGAGGTTACGTCCAAATATTTTCCTGTAAGTTTATTTTTAAAGGCATAAGAACCTTCAGCAGTTAGCTCTATCGTCCATTTCTGATAATCTACATCCAAATCCCAGTTTTGTTCAATGAGAATATTAGCATCAACGGATGCACCTACAGGAGCTAAAGAAAGACCACTCGTCAAAGGAATAATGCGATAGATATTATTACCAAGATGATAGAACCAAAAATATCGATTCAATGGATAAACAGCTGTAGTTGATTGCTCTAATATTGAACCGGCAGCACCATTTCCACTACGCATTTGAAGTGCAAGATTACTTTTTTTATTTCTAATAGTGTAACAGCCATCCTTAATTAGTCCGCCTGCTATATATGAAATATGCCCACCATTAGTCCATTCTTTCACTCGGTTATAATAAGCATCAGTGCTTATCGCTCCAAATTTATCCCTCATTTGCATTCCCGGCTCGCTACCAGTTGTATTTGCAATCATCCATCCATTGCGCTCGTGTATATCATCATAACTACCTACAATAATATACTTAGGATTGCTTTGCCGTGCAATAAGAAAATTATAATCAAGCCATGCGAGCGATTTCCTCCACATTCCGGGTTTTTCAGTAGTCGAAGCCCATTTGACGGACGAAGTTACATACATGGCGTCGGTTGAAGGCACGGCGCCGACTTTTGGTTCTAATTGCCATCCCCATTTATTCGGTTGACTGTCACTACCTGAAGCCCAAACAAGATTAAACCGGGATCTCATATCACTTGAATATGCCTGAATTGCATCAAATTGTGTTTTGATACAATAATTTACGATTAATGGCTTTCCATCTTTATTAAAGTAGGCCTCTTTATTAGGTGCGTTTGGACCAGCTAAATTATCATAGATCGACTTGGCGTTCGCTTCAAATGTATCAAAATTACCATTATAATTATTTGCAACACAAACCTGCATACCATGCTGAGCACATACACTCTGAATATATTTCACTTTATTGAACCATTTGAAACCATTGGTTAAATCGCAAATAATAATTTTTATCCCTGCATTCTTCATGTTCAGGATAAATTCATCGACCTGTGCATTATCATTCCAGTTAGTAGCTTTCCAGGTGTTATTAACCCACATAGTAGCCCCATTGTATACTTCCGGGTTAAACCATGTTTCGGTTGATCCGACCCACACCATTATCCATGTAGCATATACTGAAGTAGGAACCTGATTTCCACCTGGATCAACCGTTTTACGTACTTCCAGATTATAGGTCTTGGTCTGACCATTTAAACTTATCGTAAATGGAATGGTATTATTTATCGCTTCCTGAAAATTGTATGGACTTTCAGGTGAAATTGTAGCTTCTCCATGACTTTTTGTAAAAGTTATATCAGTTGCTTGTATATTACTAAGATTAATTGGCGACAAAAAGGAGATCTCAACATAAAATTTATCACCACTCAACGTGCCATTGTAACCACCTACCGAAACGGACTTTATTTCAGGTATTACAGGAATTTCGGGTATTACAGGATCTTTGCAAGAGTATAAAATTCCTATACTTAACATAACAATTATCAAGTACTGATTCACTGAGAAATCGGTTTTCAATTTAATAATTGAATTCAAATAATTGTGAAATAGTTGAACTATTAATTTTTTCATGAAATATAAATTAGTGAGTTATTTATTTGTTTTTAATAATTCATATGAAGAAATAACAAATTACTTTTTCAAATGCGTATTTTATTACATCAATTTTATTTGACAAACAATTTTTTAAATACTCTTGTTCCATTTTCAAGTTTTAACACAATAAGAATAAGACCTTTTTCTTTGTTATCGATTTGAATGGATTCCGTTGTCGAATGATTATAGTTAATTAGTTGGCCAACTACATTATAAACAAATAATTCAGTGATTCCCTTTAAATTATCAATAATTATATTTCTATCAATCAAGTAAATATATGGTTGAGAATCATTTTGATCAGAAATACCTTTTATTTCAGTAACTTCAGATACCAACTGAACAATTGGTTCCAATTTCCACAATTGAAAATCCAGTGAAGTTTTTGTAGCTTGTATGATACTTGCGCCTGAAACAGTTGAACCTGTACCTGCAGGATAAACATCAAGATATTTCCCTGAAAGCTTATTTTTTAAAGCATAAATTCCTGTAGAAGTTTGTTCAAGTATCCACTTCTGATAGTCCACATCTAAATCCCAATTTTGTTCAATCTTAATATTAGAAAGCAACGATGCCTCTACAGGAGCTAATGGGAGACCCGTTGTCAAAGGAATAATACGATAAGTATTATTACCAAGATGATAAAACCAAAAATATTGATTCATCGGGTAAACAGCCGTTGATGATTGCTCTAATAGTGATCCTGCAACACCATTTCCACTGCGCATTTGAAGTGCAAGATTACTCTTTTTATTTCTAATATTGTAACATCCATCCAGGATAAGTCCACTAGGTATGGATGAAATATTTGCACCACTAGTCCATTCTTTCACTCTGTTATAATAAGCATCTGTACTTATTGCACCAAATTTATCCCGAAACTGCATTCCTGGATCACTACCAGTTGTGTTTGCAATAAGCCATCCATTGCGTTCATGTATATCATCATAACTACCTACAATAATATACTGAGGATTATTTTTCCGTGCAATCAGAAAATTATAATCAAGCCAAGCAAGTGATTTTCGCCATAAACCAGGGGTGACACTCGATGCCCATTTTATGGACGAAGTAACAAACATTGCATCGGTGGAAGGCACGGTTCCGACTTTTGGATCTAATTGCCAACCCCATTTGTCGGGTTGACTGTCTTCTCCCGAAGACCAAACAAGATTAAAATAATCTCTCGTAACACTTGAATATATCTGTGCTGCATCAAATTGTAGTTTGGAACAATAGCTTACGATTATCGGTTTTCCATCTTTTTGAAAATAAGCAGTATTATTAGGAGCATTCGGACCTGCCAAATTATCATATATCGATTTTGCCTGGGTATCAAGCGTAACAAAGTTCCCCTTATAATTAGCAGCTACACAAACCTGCATACCATTTTGTGCACACAAACCTTGAATATATTTTACTTTACTCATCCAATTAAAACCATTGGTTAAATCGCAAATAATAATTTTAATACCGGCATTTTTCATGTTCTGAACAAATTCATTGACCTGTGCATTATCGTTCCAGTTGGTCGCTTTCCATGTGTTGTTTACCCACATGGTAGCCCCGTTATACACATCCGGATTAAACCATGGCTCTGTTGAACCGACCCACACCATTATCCAGGTAGCATACACTGGAGTACCTAATACAGAACCCATAGAAGATTTAACTTCCGAGCTTACTGGAAGTTTTTGTATGTCACGATTATTGCTAGCATTTAATGATACCTTCGTTATCGTAACAATAAATATGACAAGATAAAATGAGAAATATCCTTTCAATTCAGAAACTGAGTTAAGAATGATCTGGAAATATTGAAATAAAGATTTTTTCATATTTTTTTGATTAAGAAGTGAGTTATTTTTTATAAGTACTAGCTCGAAATTAGTTTATACTTTGAATGTGGATTAATGTTATTGAATTTCAGATAGTAAATGTAAAATACTAATATAAACTAATTAGCATGAGGTACTTATTATGTAACAACTTGCATTGTAAACGTATCTAAAGATACGATTTTATTAAATCAGTTTTTCTTTATTATTTTGTAAAAATCATTTATAATATATAAAAGTCACTCATCAATTTCTTGCAGAACGTACCAACAGCATTTGCCATATACTTTATATTTAATTGTCTCTTTTAATTTTGAATTGATATAGCCCCCAATTTATAACTACCATCATGCTGTCTTCCCCGTATTGCTAAAGCCAAAGGCATACGATAATTGGTTTCTTTGTCTTTTACAATTATTAAAAAATCATAAATGCCGGAATTAAGACTCTTTGGCAAAAACATATTATCGATGATAACTACTTCATTAGTTCCGGTTGGAAGCAATTTTTCTAGACTAAGGCTAGAACAACCTTCCCAAACAACTTTTCCATTTTGATGGGTTCTTATCTGGTAAATAACATTCCAATGTTCGTATGCAGGAGTAGAACCATTGTTTTTCCATAGTGATGACACGACAAACTTTTGACCGGACACAAGCTTTTCGGGTATAGAGAGGTTTGTGATTGCAAACCTGAAACCAGAATTCTTTCCTGCATTCGTAACCGAAGCTATTTCTTCATCTGAATAGTTCAATCCTTTTATAAATGTATTGATGCCATTTATGGTAGCAACATGGAACTCACCAGCCTGTTGTTCCATCTTTTTGCAGAATTCTATTTTTCCCGGGGCGAATTCTCCAATTGGTTCAGCTATTACTGGTGCCGTTTTCCAACAGTCTTTCACAATTTCCATTCTTTCCGGATTCTGAAACCAATCGGTTCCATAACTATCGCGTCTCCAACCGATTTTTTCCGATTTGCTAAGCGCATATTTTAGTCCTAATATATTGTCGGTCATCATCACCAACCTTTTCTCAGGAAATGCCTCGATATGCATATCTATAATCGCTTTGATATTCTCCAGAGAGATTTCCTGTGCACCTTCCTCTGTTGGATATTTAATGCCTGCACAATGCCATTCACCCCATCTTCCGTACATTCCTATATCAATTACTCCAAGCCTTGGGTCGTTATTGTATTTTTTCCCGATTGCATTGAGCAAGGCGCGAGCTCTTTCAATGAAATCAGGATCATTCCAATCGGGCACGTATGCAAAAGTTTCAGGTTTTTTGTTGAATAGCCAGTCCTTCATAAATCCTTTGGGCATAAGTTCAATCATATAATCCGGCATTCCTATTCCTGATGTGGCTACAGCACGAAATCGTACAATAGCTCTTCCTCCCTTTGATTCGGCTTGCTTCAATAAATTTTCAATTATTGTAAAATCATAGTTTCCTCGCGTTGGTTCTAAATCGCGCCACAGAATGCGGGCTCCAACATCATACGAATTCGCTCCGGGTCCCCAGTCACATCCAAAATGCCAGCCTGTACCTGAGTTTACAATCGCAGGATCTGACATCGGAATTTCTGTCGTTTGAAAACTTAAAGTTTTGGTATTGTTAAACAGAACATCGCTGCTGACACCATAGCCATTGACATTATACACATTAATACAGACAGCTTTATAGCTGGGCGGTAGTTTTGCTTCAACTGAATTATTCTTGATTCCCAGATCAACATGTTTCCATTTTTTTTTATACCATTTTTCCGAATCATCTTCCGTATATAGAAGTTCGGCTCGTGTAATTCTGGTTTTGGATGATATCTTTGCTTTTAATAATAATCCCTTCAGTTTTACACTCGTAAATTTTGGAAGTTGGATACTATCATTGACCATTGAATTTGCAAATGCATAAATCTCCTCCACATCGAAGGTTGCTTTGGTAGCATGTGGCATTTCAAATTTCAGTAACTGACGCTTGTTTTTTACTAAAGAAGCTGATTTTTGCCAAATAGTAATTGGATAGTAAAAATCATTGGTTCCGGCAACAAATAAGAATGGGACAGATGTTTTTCTCAAACTGACAGAAGAATCAAAATGTGTTATCCACTTTTGGTATAAGTCTTTATCCATTTTTAAAGAATTGTTGTTCCAAAAATCATGTTCATAAATATAACCACAACCATAAACAGGGATGGCAGCTTTAAAACGGTTGTCTATTCCGCTTACCAATGATGTTAAAAATCCGCCCCAACTTAATCCGGTAATAACCGATTTTGAAGGATTAACTTCCGGAAAGCTTAAGATAAGTGAGTGCGCAAGTATAATCTGAGAAACTGCCTGATATGTCCAGCTGTCCTTAATATTTCTGTCGTAATGAAGTTGAATGTTGTCAGGGGTTTGCTCTGGTCCTCCATTTACGAGATGTTTCTTGTCAGAGCCATTCCCCCTCCAGTCCATTGCAATGGCTGCATACCCTTTTCGTGCCCATCTTATAATCCAGTCTCTGTAAGGGATTCCTGCACCACCATGCACACAAACCACTATAGGAAGATTCTTATCTAATGATTTGTCTTTAAAAAGCATACCCGGAGTACAGTATATAGCATACACTTCGGTTTCTTTTCCCTGATATTCTATACTTTTATAATAAATTGTACTGATAGAATCTGAGGCTGTAATCTGATATTCCGGCGTTTTAAACAGTTTTTTTTTATTCCAAAAGTCACTATCATCATTTTGGGACATATCATTTTTCGATAAATCTTTCGCCATTACCGGCAGCAGAAAACAAAGCTGAAGACATACCACAATTAGAATGCGCATTTTATATATTTTTATATTTTATTTTTGTTCGTAGTTGCCTCCCCTTAAAATTTATTTATCAGCTACACAAGCCGCTTTGGCAGTTTGTATAACTGATAAACTGAGGTTTTTGTAACTAACCAACACAAAGTACAATTAACACCTTAGAAACTTAGCTTTTCGAATTAAAAAAGAACCTGCTTTTTGTACGTATCTCCCTTAATTACTTTTTTGTCCAATAAATGATAAACCGGGCTAAGCACTATGTCTGTATCAACAACCTGAAAAAGAGATGGTGATATTTTTCTTATCTTAACCTTTTCGGGCAGCTTCACATTAAGCGTTCCCGAATATCCAAGCAATAAGGATCCGTAAATTACTTTTCGCAAATTATTGGTATAGTTCTCCTTATTAAGAGGATTTATTATTCGAATCTTGTTATCAAAAGTAAATTTTATTTTATCATTTTTCTTCCAATTGTTTTTCAACGTAATAAATCCATTTTCGACAATAGGATTTACCTTTTCTCCGTTAACGAAAACATTAATATTTTCAGTACAATCAGTAAGTGCATTCAGGTTTATCGCTACAGATTTTGCATTTCGAGCATCAGTTATTTCCATATTTACTTCTCCCCCAAAAGGATAGTTAGTTTTTTGCTCTATACATAAAAATGAGTTTTTGCTAAAATTTAATGTTGCTTTATTGTCTACATAATGAACAACATACAACGAGTTCCTTTTAGTAAAATAGGCACACTCAGCGACACTACTCAATCCGTCACCACCTCTCATGGTACAACACCAATGGGCCTCAGGAATTTGGACAGTCAAGGAATTCAAATCTATAGGTTGAAACCTGTCAGTACCAAATCCCCCATTTTCTCGTTGACCATGGCTAATTGCATTGTAATAAATGAGGTCCAATTCAGGTAAGTATTGAGGGTCTTGTGTCAATTCCCATAAACGTGAAATTACTATATACGAATCGACAATGGCACAAGGCTCAGTAGCAGCATCATAACGTGTAAACCAATTGTAATTAGCATAGTTTTCTGTCATGCCATAAGTTCTATATAAGTCCCAACGTTTAACTACCTCATTGATTAGTTTTTTATTTCCTGTTACTTCAGCATAAGTCAGTAGCCCTCTCATAGCAGTTAAACTTGCATGAGTCTGTGCCTTTACTGCAACCAAATCCATCAACAAAAACCGCTCTATCATCTCATCTATTACTTCTTTCAATTCTTTACTTGGAAGCAGTTTATAAGCATTTATTGCACCGTCCATACCAATAAATAAGCAACCAATATCAGTAGAAAGCATCCAATTATCTACTTTTTTATCAACAGTACCAATTGCTTCCCCTATTCCACTCGTCCTAACATTAGGATCAATTGGATACGATTTATAAAATCCCTTACCCGGCAAAAAAAGGTTGTTTATTATTGACTTAATATATCCCAGAACATTTTCGTCTTTTTTCCATTTATAATACTCAATTAAACCACTAATAAACCAACCATTGCCCGACAATTGCTGCTCATCCATAGTGCCATAAGGATAGACTTTACCCATGTAGCCTTTTTCATTTAGTTTTTGGGGTATTAAGCGTATTATTTCTTTCAGGTATTTTGGTTCTCTTCCCGAAGCTTGTGCATCTCTTACCAAGCCAAGAATAGTTCGTCCTTCAGTATCTCCCGGCCAATGACCCGATTGCTGATCCGTTAGAAATACATTTGCGGGTTGATATTTTTCTTCTTCCAGTCTATCAAAATTCTTAAGAATACGAACCCGCAATTCGCCATCAACTTTTACCTGCGACAATGATACAGGCACTGTCTTATTTCTAAAGACTCCTTTTTGGGAATAAGCATACGGCATTGATGACAATATTAACAACGACAACGCTATAAAACTATACTTCTTCATTTATTTAATTTTAATATTAATACTTTTGAGTTTTTAATTTCTAATAATTTAATTTCAATTGGAACAACAAATCTACTTTTTAGTAAATATCACTACACTTGATACATTTTTACTATTTACTCTGCACAAATAAAGCCCTTGCTTTAAATGCGACAACTGAACAGAAATTTTATCAAGTACGCCATTTGAAGAATACACGTTTTGGTAAACCAACTTACCATCGGTTGATAAAATAGTTAATTTTACATTTTCTGTCATAGCATTTGCAAAACT
>JAAFGX010000159.1 GCA_010365115.1 Paludibacter sp. | reverse complement strand
GACAATAAAAAAACCCGACTAGCTTTGAATCGCTGTCGGGTTAAACTTAACAATTTTTACAACCAATTATTCGTATTTTAAATATTTTAAAACGTCAACTTTTGTTGCTTGATCGGCTTTAGACAAAACAACTATTAAAGTGAGTAACATTAAAGCCAAAAATCCAATTATAAAGGGATAAATAGAAATGTCTATTCGATAAGCGAAGTTCTCAAGCCATTTATTTAGCGAATAGTAAGCTGGAAATACGGCTATTAAAAACCCAATTATACAGAAAATGACATGTTGTTTAGAAAGTGCTATAAGCAAAACATTGGTTTCAGCACCTAGTGTTTTCCTGATTGCAATTTCTTTCATTCGTCTTTCTATTGAATAAGAAGCCAAAGCGAACAATCCGAAAAGTGCAATTAATATCACGATGATATTTAATAATGCAAAAAGATTTTTTTGTTTTACGTAAGCTTTATAAGTTCGTAGATAATTTTTATCCACAAAACCATATTGAAAAGGATAATCAGCATCGACATTTTTTGTCCAAAACTTTTCAATATCAGCCAGAGTTTGCACTGTGTTTTCTGCATCTATTTTCACATAAAGATGTTGAATATTCCCTATCAACCATGGTACAGTTTTAAAATGAAAGAAAACCATAGGAGGTACTTTTCCTTGTGGACTATAGGCACTAAAGTTTTTTACAACTCCTATAATTTTAAACTTATTGCCATTCCAATCGACTGTTTTTCCAATCGGATTTTTCCCATTCATCAGTTTTAAAGTACTTTCGTTAACCATCATTGCGTCAATGGTATCCGAAGCAATTTTCTGATTAAAATAGCGCCCTTCCTTCATCTCGATTTTCATCATTTCGAGAAAACCAAAATCAACCGCAAGATTTTGTGCTTGAATATTATTTCCATTATAACTAAATCCAGAAGAAGCATCGTTACCACCTCCGAATTTAAATGCTCCTGTCGTGGCTTGTTTTACGCCTTTAATCTTTGAAATTTCATTTTTTACAAGTGTATAGTTGTTAAAAATAATTTGCTCCGCATTTTCGTTATTTCGAACGGCTTCTGATTTATAATAGAAAATTTCTAAAACTTGATCTCCTGAAAAACCTAAATTTTTATTGCTCAAATAGCGCACTTGCTCAAATACAATATAAGAGCCAATGATAAAGAACGAGGCTATCGCAAATTGTAAAATAAGCATTCCGTTTCTCAACCAAACACCACTTTTATTTCTTCCGAAATTTCCTTTTAAAACCTTTAAAGTTTCAAAATTAGAGACATAAATGGCTGGAAAAACACCGGCGAAGGTTACTGTAATTATAAAAATAAATATGATTTGCAAATAGAATTGGCTTTCATAAATAACCAATGCTTTATCTAAAAAATCATTGTAATAAGGTAATGCCAACTCTACAATAGCCAAAGCAAGCAAAATTGAAATCGCAACAATAATAATTGTTTCAAATAAAAATTGTTTGATAATATCTAATTTTGAAGCACCTACAATTTTACGAATTCCGACTTCTTTAGCCCGACGAATAGCATTTGCCGTTGCAAGATTGACATAATTGAAAATGGACAATATCAAAATTAAAAGTGACAATCCTGACATAATTAGTAGAAACTGATAATTGCCTTTTCCCTCAGGTGAACCTTGGCCTTTGGTATGTAATCTCGAGACAGAAAGTGGTTCTAAAATAAAATTAAAATGTCCATATCTTGATTCATATTCCGTTGTACTAATCCCTTCTTCTTTAGCCTCTTTTACAATTTTATTTTGAAAATAAATTGAATTTAGTTTTTTGGACAATTCATCTGTTTTTGATGGATCTTTTAATTTAATGAACCAACCATTATTAAAATTCCCCCAATTGTCTTTATCGGCATTCATCCTTATTTTCATATCGTTCACCACGGCATCAGGCGCAATGGTTGAATTTCCTGGAATTTTATATACTCCTGTTACCTTTAGAAATTTATCTTCAAATTGAATTTGCTTTCCAACTGGATTTGCTGTTCCAAAAAATTGTATTGCCGTTTTTTGATTTAAAACAATACTATTCTCGTTTTGCAAAGCAGTTTTTGGATTCCCTTGTAAAAACTCAAAAGGGAAAAACTCAAAAAAATTATTTTGAGTATTAAATAACTTTTCAATAATTATTTTTTTACCATTGTATTTAAAAAGCGGTAATTCGTACCAGTTCAAACAATGCATCATCATTTCAATATTGGAATCATCCTTTAAGAATGGATCAAATGTCACCGGAACATTTGTCCAGGCTTGACCCTCGCCCATATCAACCAAAACTTGAAAAACAGTATCTTTTTCAGGATTCCATTCATTATAACTATGCTCGTCATTCCAGTACAGAATGCCGAAAATTAGCCCTGCAATACCAATACTCAATCCCAAAACATTGAGAAACGAAAACAGTTTGTTTTGCTTGAGGTGGTAGATAAATATTTTTATCCAGTTGTGTAACATCGTTTATTTGTTTTAAAAAATTAATCGGCTTTAAAAACCTTTCTAAGTTGCTTAATACTGTTTTTAAAAAACCAATTATTCGTATTTTAAATATTTTAGAACATCAACTTTTGATGCTTGATAGGCTTTAGACAAAACAACTATTAAAGTGAGTAACATTAAAGCCAGAAATCCAATTATAAAGGGATAAATAGAAAGATCTATTCGATAAGCAAAATTCTCAAGCCATTTATTTAGCAAATAATAAACAGGAAACAACGATATCAAAAACCCGATAATGCAATACAAAATGTATTGCTTAGACAGCTCTCTGAGTAACATATTCGTATCTGCGCCTAATGCTTTCCTAATCGCAATTTCTTTCATACGCCTTTGTATGGAGTAAGAAGCCAAAGCAAACAAGCCAAAAAGAGCAATTAATATTACGATGATGTTTAATATCGAAAACATATTTTTTTGCTTTACAAAACTGCTATAAGACCTTTTGTATTTTTTATCTACAAAATCATACACAAATGGATAATCAGCATCAACGTCTTGCGACCATAATTTTTCAATATCGGCAAGGCTTTCTGTCATGGTTTCTGGAGTAACTTCTATATAAATATTATTCAACGTACCCATAAACCAAGGAATTGTTTTTAAATGAAAAAAAGTCATAGGTCCAACCGGATCTGCAGGGCTATATAAATTAAAATCCTTGACCACGCCAACAATAATTGCCTCTTTTTCTCCACCCCAATTAATTTTTTTCCCTATTGGGTTTTCATCTTTTAACATTTTCATCGCCGTTTCATTGATTAAAATGTTGTTAATCGTATCATTGGCAAATTTTGAATTTAAATACCTTCCTTTAACCATTTTTATTTGCATCATTTCAAGCATTCCAAAATCGACCGGAATGTTATTACCATCAACTGACACATCGTTGAAATTATAAGTGGTTACTATTGGCGCACCTTCACCAAACTCAAAAGCGCCACCAGCCACTCTTTTAATGCCTTTTATATTCAATAATTTATTTTTAACGGAAGTGTATCTTTCAAATCGATTGGCATCAGATATCTCTTCTCCATAAATATTTCTATAATTTAAATTTATAATTTGATTGGCTTTAAAACCTAAATCCTTCGTGCTCATGTGCTCAATTTGCTTGTACACGATATAAGAACCAACAATAAAAAACGAAGCAACTGCAAACTGAAATATGAGCATTCCGTTGCGCAACCAAACACCACTTTTGCTCCGTCCGAAATTGCCTTTTAGCACTTTTAAAGTTTCAAAATTAGACACATAAATGGCCGGAAAAATACCTGCTACTACAACCGTTATTATAAAAATCACTATTAATTGTAGATAAAATTGGTTACCAATTAAAATGATATTTTTTTCTAAAAATTCATTATAATAAGGCAACGCCAACTCAACAATTGCCAGCGATAGCAAAATAGAAAACAATGCAATTAATATGGTTTCAAAAATAAATTGTAAAATAATATTAGATCTTGAAGCACCCATAATTTTGCGGACGCCCACTTCTTTGGCTCTTTTAATGGCTGAGGCTGTCGCCAAATTGATATAGTTTACGATAGATAGTATTAAGATCAAAACCGACAATCCTAACATGATCAATATCAATTGATAGTTGCCTTTACCTTCAGGTAATCCGCAAGTTTTAGTATGCAGACGAATCATTGGCAAAGTTTCCAGAAATGGTTTTACTTCTCCGTATTTTTCAACAAATTCTTCAGTAGTTATGCCTCTACTTTTAGCATATTTCATCGTCATAATCTCATGATACAACTGCGTTAACGTTTTTTCAATGTGGGTTATTGAACTAGGATTTGCTTTAATTAATAAAGTATATTGAAAATTCCCCCACTGTTCTTCGGTCTTTTTCAACCTAAAATCTATAAAATTTACAACTGCCGAAGGATTATAGGATGAATTTTTATTTGATTTATAAACGCCTCTGACTAATACTTTTTTATTTTCAAAAACAACTTCTTTCCCCAATGCTTTTTGATTTCCAAAAAGTTGCAAAGCAATTTTATCAGATAAGCAAATACTATTTTCATCTGGCAAAGCCGAAGCCACATTGCCTTCGATAAATTCAAAAGGAAAATACTCAAAGAAATTCTTCTGAGCACTTAAAATTTTATCTGATTGTACTTTTTTATTCTTAAACCGAATGATGTCGTTGCCATAATCACCGCTGATATAGCAATAAGATTTAACATTGCTATTTTTTTTTGCGACAGCGCCACCACTTGGAGCAGGAGACGAAGTCCAAAAAGTAGTTACATCCATTTGATTAACCACTAAAAAAACATTTTCTTTATTTGGATTCCAAGCATCATACGAATGTTCCTCGTTCCAATATAACAAAGCGAAAATCAATCCCGCAATACCAATACTCAATCCCAAAACATTGAGAAACGAAAACAGTTTGTTTTGCTTAAGGTGGTATATAAATATTTTTATCCAGTTGTGTAACATAATTTTTGATTCGTTGATTTTGATTGATAACTGATGATTGAAACCGTATATTATTGACTAAGTGTACTGCAAAGCAATTCGAAAATGAATGTGATAATTGATATTAGGATAAGTATCATAATTATTACACTTTAAAAACATCAACATTCCTTTGATTGCTTTTTTCAGAGAAAATAACGCCATCTTTCATCAGAATGGTTCTTTGAGAAAATGACGCATCATAATCAGAATGGGTAACCATCAAGATAGTTGCACCTTTGGCATGCAAATCAGTTAATAATTCCATAACTTCGTTTCCGTTTTTACTGTCCAAATTTCCAGTAGGCTCATCAGCCAAAATAATTTTAGGATCGTTTATCAAAGCTCTTGCCACAGCCACACGTTGTTGTTGCCCTCCAGAAAGTTGTTGAGGATAATGCTTCAACCGATGCGCAATGTTTAATTTTTCGGCAATTGCTTCTACTTTTAGTTTTCTTTCCGAAGCCTTTACGTTATTATAAATCAAAGGTAATTCGATATTATCATAAACTGAAAGCTCGTCGATAAGGTTAAAATTCTGAAAAATAAATCCGATATTTTCCTTACGAACACTAGAACGTCCTTTCTCTTTTAGTCCAATCATTTCTTGGTTCGACAAGGTATAACTCCCGTCTGAAGCACTATCCAATAATCCGATGATATTGAGTAATGTCGATTTTCCACAACCAGAAGGCCCCATAATCGAAAGAAAATCTCCTTCATTGATTTGCAAATTTATCCCGCTTAAAGCCGAAGTTTCTAACTCTTCTGTTCTGAAGATCTTGGTTAGATTTTGAATTGTTATCATCCTTTTATAGTTTTTTATGTTTTTGATAAAAGAAAGCAGTACAGCTGCATTCCGTTTTTATTGTATATTAAGTTCTTCTACTTCTTTATAGTCGGCATAAGACGATGTTATTACTTTATCTCCTTGTTTTAATCCTTCCAAAACCTCGTAATAAGAAGGATTTTCTCTGCCTAATTTTATATTTCTTCTCACTCCGTTGCTTCCGTTGACAACAAACAGCCACTTTCCAGCAGTTTCTTGATTAAAACTTCCTTTTGGAATGACCAAAATTTTATTCTTTTCAGATAAAATAAGCTTCACGCCAAAACTTAATCCGTCTTGTAACGCCAACTCTTCTTTAGAATCAAAAAGTAATTCCACTTGAAAACGACCACTTTTAACCTCTGGAATCACTTTTACCACAGACACGATTACTGTTTTTCCCTTATATTCAATTTGTCCTTTTAAACCCACACGTATTTTCTCTAAATAAAACTCATCCACCTGCGCGCTTAACTTGTAGCCTTCGCGAGAATCAATTCTACCAATACTTTCTCCGGCTTGAAATGTTTTTCCTAAAATAGGTTCAAATGAAGTTAATCTTCCTGAAACTGGTGCCGTAATCAAGAAGTTTTTTTTATTACTCCTTAGAATATCCAAACTCATTTCCATCGTTTGGATCGAACGATTAATCTGCGAAATTTGCACTTGATTGGTTTGTTTCTCCTTTTGAATACTCGTACGAATATTGCTTTTACGTTCTTCTTGAAAACGCAGACTTTCCTTTATTAAATTCCAATCATTTCTTGAGATAATGTCTTTTTCAAATAATTTGGCATTCATATCATACACTCTTTTGGCATCATTATAATCATGTTCTATTAAAGC
>JAAFGX010000031.1 GCA_010365115.1 Paludibacter sp. | reverse complement strand
CAATCCCGTTACACGGGATGTTCCATAAGACGAACTTGCCTGCGGCAGGCAGGGTCGAAATTGGACTATATTGTTTGTGCAATCGGTATTAATTGTAAAAAACTGATATTAACTATTATGTTTTCGACCGTCAAACCCTCAAATAAGGATTTTATGACGATGTCTATATATTTTCTAACAATAGTTTCAAAATTGCACTCTTAAGCCCCCATTTGGGGTTTGGGGGTCTAACTTATATATTATGTACCCCATTCTTCTCCATATAGAAACTTCCACCAATGTTTGTTCTGTAGCTTTAAGCGAAAACGGAACTTCTCTTTTCACCAAATCAAATGCGGATGGAATGAATCATGCAGCATTACTAAGCGTTTTCATTGCAGAAGCATTAGAAGTAATGAAAAAAGGAAATAAGAAACTCGATGCAGTGGCTGTAAGTAGCGGTCCTGGTTCGTATACAGGTTTAAGAATTGGTGTTTCCACGGCCAAAGGATTGTGTTTCGGATACGACATTCCTTTAATATCTGTAAGCACATTGGAAGTGTTGACTGCTGAAGCTTTAAAGACTTCAAAAATGGACGAAAACGCTTTGTTTTGTCCAATGATTGATGCCCGGAGAATGGAAGTGTATACAGCATTTTACAATACAAAAGGAGAAATTAAACGGGAAATTTCTGCTGATATCATTACTTCAGATTCTTATGCTGAATTGCTTGTAGGTCAGCCGATTTATTTTTTCGGAAACGGTGCTGAAAAATGCAAAACCACACTCACCCACCCGAACGCCCACTATATCGATCATCTTGTTCCATTAGCTGAAAATATGATTCCATTTGCTGAAAAGGCATTTGCAGAAAGCAGATTTGAAGATGTGGCCTATTTCGAACCGTTTTATTTGAAAGAATTCCATACAACCATGCCAAAAAAGTAAATAGAGACGTTCCATGCAACGCCTCTGAAAAATGATAAATGGTTGATTACAATACGTATTCCTGTCCCGCTTCCGGTATTTCTATATTATAGTAACCCGCTCTTTTTAATTCTTCACGGTATTTTTGTTGTACTTCATAATCACCGTGAACCAAGAATGTTTTCTTAATTTGTGCTGTATCCTGACAACTCAAGAAAGCTTTCATTTCATTGTAATCCCCGTGACCCGAAAATGCTTCAATTTTCTCAATACTAGCATTTAGTTCATGCATATTTCCAAAAATAGAAATATACCTCAACCCAGGTTCTTGTATGCGTGCTCCGAGTGAAGTTGGCGAACAATAGCCAACTATCAATATTGTATTTCGCCAGTTGGAAACATTGTTGGCAACATGGTGTTTCACCCTACCTGCTTCCAACATACCTGACGATGAAATGATAATGCATGGTTTATCATGTTCGTTCAGAGCTTTGGATTCATCTACTAACTTGATATAATGCAATGAATTGAATCCAAACGGATCGGAATCATATTTCAAAACTTTTTTCACTTCTTCGTTCATACCATCGGCATACATTCGGAAAATATCTGTGGCATTTACCGAAAGCGGACTATCCACAAAAACATCAATTTTGGGCAATAAACCTTTGTTGAAAAAATCGTTGAGAACAAACACAATCTCTTGTGTGCGTCCAATGGAAAAAGCAGGAATAATTAGTTTTCCACTTTTTTCCACGCAAGTTTGAAGAACTATCCTCAAAAAATCATTTTCTGTATCTTTATCCTCAGGATGCAAACGATCTCCGTATGTCGATTCGGTGATAAGGTAATCGCATTGAGGAAATGCAGTTGGCGGATGTAAAATTCTGTTGTGTTGGCGACCAATATCTCCAGTGTATGCCACACGTACTTTCTTTCCATCTTCAAATAATTCAAGATTGATTACTGCACCACCCAACATATGTCCGGTATATGTAAATTTTACATTTATTTTATCGTTAATATAAAACCTTCGATTGTATGCCACGCCAATAAACAATTCCATACATTTTTCGGTATCTTGCTCATCGTAAATTGGTTCTACAGGTGGCAATCCCTGTTTTTCTCGTTTTTTATTGAACCATTTTATATCCAGTTCCTGAATATGACCGCTATCTGCAAGCATAATTGCACACAAATCGCGGGTGGCATTGGTACATACTACCGATCCGCGAAAACCCTTACGGTACAAATACGGTATCAATCCAGAATGATCGATATGCGCATGAGAAAGAATCAGATAATCAATGGTTGCAGGATCAAAACCCAGATTTCTATTCATAGAGTCTGTTTCAAGTCCTTTACCCTGAAACATTCCACAATCGAGTAAAATTCGTTTCCCTTCTTTTGTAGTAATCAGATGCTTGCTGCCAGTTACTTCACGTGCAGCTCCAATAAATTTGATTTTCATAATTTTATGATTAAATATTTTAGGGTTTTCAGACTCCAAATTTACACATTTCATTTTGCAAAACCTATCATTTTGTTAACTTATTATTCTACCATTCTATAATAATTTATTATTTAGTATAAATTTAAAATTATTTTAGCATTAATATTCAAAAAAACATATCTTAAAGCCTTCATTTAAAGTAGATGAAGCTAAAATAAGTAAATATTGCCATCTCTGCATTGCAAAATGGTTTTTTTTTGCTACTTTTGCGCCAAAATAAAAGCATATGGAGGCGTTTTATAAAACCCACAAATATCTGGTCGATCATGTTAAATCACCCGTAAGGCGTATGCTTATGGACGAGGTAGACTGGACACATCGTCTGATAGCTATTAAAGGCAGTCGTGGTGTTGGTAAAACCACTTTTATTCTACAATATGCCAAAGAACACTTCGGAACAGACCGAAACTGTTTGTATGTCAATTTCAATAATTTTTATTTCACTGAACATACATTGGTTGATTTTGCAGAGGAGTTTTGTGCTCAGGGTGGAAAAACATTATTACTCGATCAGACCTTTAAATACGAAAACTGGTCTAAAGAACTGCGTGAATGTTACGATCGTTTTCCCGAATTGCACATTGTATTCTCCGGTTCTTCGGTAATGCGTTTGATTGAAGACAACGAAGATTTGAAAGATATTGTTTCATCCTATAATTTACGCGGTTTTTCGTTTAGGGAGTTTTTGAATTTACTGACAGGGAATAATTTTCCTGCCTATAACTTTAACGAAATATTGCAAAATCATGTGCAAATTGCTCAAGAAATTTGTAAAGATGTAAAGCCACTCGAACATTTTGAAACTTATTTGCATCACGGTTATTACCCGTTCTTTCTGGAAGATCGTAATTTTTCA
Organism: Paludibacter sp.; assembly: GCA_010365115.1. Classification (GTDB taxonomy): domain Bacteria; phylum Bacteroidota; class Bacteroidia; order Bacteroidales; family Paludibacteraceae; genus Paludibacter. The sequence goes on along the minus strand of JAAFGX010000031.1, from coordinate 37,810 downwards.
GAAAACCTCTTGAAAACCATGAATATGATGTTGGAAGTGGATATTTTGCTAATAAAACAAATTGAATTGAAATATCTTTCAAAAATTCGAAAATTGCTTTATTTGTTGATGAACAGCACACCTGGTGCTCCCAATGTAAGCCAGTTAAGCAAAGATATTGAAACATCACGGGCAACTATAATGAATTATATTAAGTACTTGAAAGATGCTCGTTTGTTAAATACTTTATATTCCGAAGGCGATGAATATCCGAAAAAACCAAATCAGGTTTATGTGCATAACACCAATCTTATGTATGCGGTAAATCCAGGAAACGTTGACATTCAGGCTGCACGTAAAACGTTTTTTTACAATGCTTTACACGCTCAACATAAAGTAAACGTATGTAAATTCAATCTGGATTTCTGTATTGATCATCAATATCATTTCAAATGCAGCAACAAATCCGAAAATGGGAAATCGTATTCGAAAGCATTGTATGCTGTAGATGAAATTGAGGTTGGAAATAAGAATGTTATACCATTGTGGTTGTTCGGGTTTCTTTATTAAGCCACCTAAATCCCCCGAAGGGGGACTTAAAGATTAATTGAATAAAACAAAATAAATAATAATAAACTAAACTAGCTCTTACCCCCTTTAGGGGCTGGGGGTTTAAATTACTAACTAAAATGGCAAAATCTAAAAAATTTTTAACCTGTGATGGTAATCAAGCTGCTGCACATATCGCGTATATGTTCAGCGAAGTAGCTGCGATTTATCCAATCACTCCATCGTCAACAATGGCAGAATATGTAGACGAATGGGCTGCAGGTGGTCGTAAAAACATCTGGGGCGAAAAGGTACAAGTTCAGGAAATGCAATCGGAAGGTGGTGCTGCTGCAGCTATGCACGGTGCGTTACAAGCCGGTGCGCTGACTACTACTTTCACTGCTTCACAAGGTTTATTATTGATGGTTCCAAACATGTATAAAGTTGCCGGCGAATTGCTTCCGGGTGTTTATCATGTATCGGCACGTGCATTGGCTTCACATGCTTTATCAATTTTCGGTGACCACCAGGACGTTATGGCCGTTCGTCAAACAGGATGCGCCATGTTTGCAACCGGTTCGGTTCAGGAAGTAATGGATTTGGCTGCTATAGCTCACCTTGCTGCAATTAAAACACGCGTACCATTCGTACATTTCTTCGATGGTTTCCGTACTTCTCACGAAATTCAAAAAATTGAACAAATTGATCAGGAAGATTTAATTCCATTATTGGATCAGGAAGCTTTGAAAGGTTTCCGCGAACGTGCATTGAGCCCTGAACATCCAGTAGCTCGAGGTACTGCACAAAACGGTGACGTTTATTTTCAGGCTCGCGAAGCTTGTAATCCTTTTTACGATGCTATTCCTGCTGTTGTTGAAGAATACTTAGTGAAACTTGCTGCCGTTACAGGTCGCAAATATGGTTTGTTCGATTATTACGGAGCAGAAGATGCTGACCGTGTAATTGTTGCTATGGGTTCTTCAACCGAAGCCATTCGCGAAGGAATTGACCACCTGATTGCCAACGGCGAAAAAGTGGGTTTAATTTCCGTTCACTTGTATCGTCCATTCTCAGCTAAACATTTCTTGTCAATTTTACCAAAAACTGCAAAACGCATTTGTGTGCTTGACCGTACCAAAGAACCTGGAGCGACTGGCGAACCATTGTACCTTGATGTTAAAGATGTATTGTACGGGTCTGAAAACCAACCATTAGTGGTAGGCGGACGTTACGGATTGTCATCTAAAGACTTTACTCCTGCTCAAGTGTTGTCAATTTATGAAAACCTTGGAATGAATGAACCAAAAAATCATTTCACAGTAGGTATTGTTGATGACGTTACCTTTACTTCACTTCCAATGAAAGAAGAAATTTCGTTGGGTGGCGAAGGAACTTTCGAAGCTAAATTCTATGGTTTGGGTGCTGATGGTACAGTAGGTGCAAATAAAAACTCTATCAAAATTATTGGTGACAACACCGATAAATATTGTCAGGCTTATTTTGCTTACGACTCTAAGAAATCAGGTGGTTTCACCTGTTCTCACCTTCGTTTCGGTAATACTCCAATCCGTTCTACTTATTTGGTTACAACTCCAGATTTCGTGGCGTGTCACGTTCAAGCTTACCTTAAATTGTATGATGTAACTAAAGGTTTGAAGAAAAACGGAACATTCTTATTGAATACCATTTGGAATGCAGAAGAAGTACAACGCAACTTGCCAATTAAAATAAAAAAATACCTTGCTAAAAACAATATCAGCCTGTATATTATCAATGCAACTTATATTGCTGAAGAAATTGGTTTGGGAAATCGTACCAATACAATTCTTCAATCGGCATTTTTCAAAATTGCCAATGTAGTTCCTTACGAACTGGCTGTTGATAAAATGAAATATGCTATCAAAAAATCGTATGGCAACAAAGGGGAAGAAATTGTAAACATGAACTATGCGGCCGTTGACCGTGGTGGTGAATACACAAAAGTAGAAGTTTTGGCTGACTGGGCTAACTTAACTCTTGAGAGCGAAGCAACTACTGATATTGTACCTACATTTATTAATGATATTGTTCGTCCGATCAATGCTCAGGCAGGTGATGATCTTCCTGTATCGGCATTCAAAGGCCGTGAAGATGGAACTTGGGAACAAGGAACTTCTAAATACGAAAAACGCGGTATCGCTTCAATGGTTCCTGTTTGGAATTCTGAAAACTGTATCCAGTGTAACCAATGTGCTTATGTTTGCCCTCACGCTGTAATTCGTCCGTTTATTTTGGATGAATCAGAACAGGCAAAAGCACCGTTTACCGAAATGTTGAAAACCAATGGTAAACAATTTGGCGGCACTACATTCCGTATTCAAGTGGATGTTCTAGACTGTACCGGTTGTGGTAACTGCGCCGAAGTTTGTCCGGGTAACAAAGGTAATAAAGCATTGGATATGACTCATATCGAATCGCAGTATCCAAATCAGGCTAACTGGGAATTCTGTATTGATGAAGTGAAAACCAAACAACATTTGGTGGATATTAAATCGAACGTGAAAAACTCCCAATTGGCAACTCCATTGTTCGAATTTTCGGGTGCTTGTGCCGGTTGTGGTGAAACTCCTTATGTAAAATTGGTAACTCAACTTTTCGGTTCACGTCAATTGATAGCTAATGCAACAGGATGTAGTTCCATTTATTCTAACTCTGCTCCTTCTACTCCTTATACAACTAACGATGAAGGTCACGGTCCGGCTTGGGCTAACTCATTGTTCGAAGACAATGCTGAGTTTGGATTGGGTATGGTGTTCGCTAACGATAACATGCGCGACCGTTTGGTTCGCCTGATGACAGAAGCTATAGCAGGTGACTGTTGTTCAGATGAATTAAAAGGATTATTTGCCGAATGGATTGAAAACCGTGAAGATACTGATAAAACAGTAGAACTGGAAGCTAAAATCACTCCATTGGTAAAAGAAGGCAAATGCGATTATTGCAAGCAAATTGCTGACTTAAGCCAATACATTATCAAAAAATCGCAATGGATTATTGGTGGTGATGGATGGGCTTATGATATCGGTTTCGGTGGATTGGATCACGTAATTGCTTCGGGTAAAAACGTGAATATCTTAGTTCTTGATACAGAAATTTATTCGAATACTGGTGGACAAGCTTCTAAATCAACTCCAATTGGTGCAGTAGCTAAATTTGCTGCTTCGGGAAAACGTGTTCGCAAAAAAGACTTGGGAATGATTGCCGCTACATATGGTTATGTATACGTTGCACAAGTGGCAATGGGCGCCAACCAAGCACAAACACTCAAAGCTATTCGGGAAGCAGAAGCATACAACGGACCGTCTATCGTTATAGCTTACTCACCTTGTATCAGTCACGGATTGAAGGCAGGAATGGGAATGGCTCAGAACGAACAACAACGTGCTGTAGAATGTGGATACTGGCATTTGTATCGTTTCAACCCTACATTGGAAGCAGAAGGAAAAAACCCAATGATTTTGGATTCGAAAGAACCACAATGGGATAAATTCCAGGACTTCCTCAAAGGCGAAGTGCGTTATACCTCGCTGTTGAAACAATTCCCTGCAGAAGCAAAAGAATTGTTTGTAGCTGCTCAGGAAAATGCAAAATGGCGTTATACAGGTTACAAACGTATGGCCGAACAACAATTTTAATTGAATTAAAATCGATAAATTATAAGACCACCCAATTTGGGTGGTTTTTTTTATCGCAATTATTTCATTAATTTAAAGAAAATGTTTTCTGGCTGAAATGAAAATCGGCGTAGCCAAAGTTCAATGGCAGCACCTTGGGTATAAGAATTAAAGAATGAAAAGGGCCTACTGAACCAACGGTCAAGGTAGATAAAGGACAATATAATTTAAATTGCCATTCATCCGGTTGTAAATGGATTTCAAAAATATGCAATATTTTATTTTCAATTAGTTACAAGCGAAAAAATATATTGAAAACATACAACTATCATGTTTATACTCCGTTTCAACAGTTTTTTTACTAATTATTTAACAACTAATTGTGAAAAGCTGCAATATGAGTTAATATAATCTATGTCCAAAAATGGAACTTCCTATTCTAACCATAGTGCTTCCTTCATCAATTGCCAATTTGAAATCGTCGGACATACCCATTGATATTTCTTTAAACGATTTATCATTGACAAAGAAATCGGATTTCAGTTTATCAAATAAATATTTGAGTGTTCTAAACTCATCACGAATTTGATCTTGATTTTCGCTAAATGTAGCCATACCCATTAATCCACAAATTTGAATATGTTTCAACTCCTTCCATTCGTTTCCCGAAAGAATATCAATTAATTCATCTTCTGAGAATCCGAATTTGGTTTCTTCCCGAGCAATATGAACCTGAAGCAAACAATTTACTTTCTTATTTATTTTTGTTGCCTGTTTATCTATTTCAATCAATAATTTATATGAATCAACTCCATGAATCAGTGAAACAAATGGAACGATATATTTAATTTTATTCGTTTGCAAATGCCCGATAAAGTGCCACGAAATATCCTTTGGGAGCGATTCGTATTTTCCGCACATTTCCTGTACTTTACTTTCGCCAAAAATTCGTTCACCGCAGGAATAAGCTTCTTCAATAGCTTCATTCGGATTAAACTTCGACACACATACCAACTTCACATCCGTTGGAATGTGCTGACGAATATTTTGAATGTTTTTTTGTATTGACATGTCTTTGTCTTGAATCTTGGTTCTTGAATCTTGGTTCTTGATTCTTGGCTCTTGAATCTTGGTTCTTGATTCTTGGTTCTTGAATCTTGGCTCTTGAATCTTGGTTCTTGAATCTTGGTTCTTGAATCTTGGCTCTTGAATCTTGGTTCTTGATTCTTGGTTCTTTACACCGCATCATATTTATAAACATCCATAATGGTAGTTTCGGTAATGGCAGCAACCGAATAATCGGCCATCGAGCCTTTCATTCCCTCGTGCAAACCGTCCCAAGCTTCTTTCACATCATTTGCCTGTACCATCATTGTAGTGGCAATGCGCTTTTCTATTCCTTTTTCTTCGTCAATAGAAATGAAAAATACTTTGCAACGATACCATTTATCTCCATTTTCATTAAAAAACATTTCGTTGATACGAGCCCGGCGAATGTTTGAAACAGAAAATTCACCACTGATAAATGGTTCCATTTCTTTATTGATCCGTTCTTCAGCTTCCGAAAAAGTCAATGCATCAACCAGATATGCTTCGTTTACTTTTACTATTTTGCCTTCTTCGGCTGTCTTTTCGTATTTAATTTTGCATTCAAACCAAGTGTGCATAAGTGTTTTTATTTTGAAGTTATGTATAATATTATTCATGCAAAGATAGTCTTTTCAGAATGAATTTCGAAACCAAAAATAAAAATCGGCTGAACTTCTTGAAGGAAATTCAGCCGCGAAAATTTATTTTTATATTCTAAAAAGTTTTAATGCCGATTGCAATTCCAAACAACATTTCAATATTTATAAAATACAACTGTTTTTACAATTTTATTTAACGATTGAAAATAGAAAAAAAAATCATCTGTACATTTTTATAAACCTATTGACAAATTCAATGCAGACCGGTTCAAATCTCCATTGCTGAATAAGCCGTAAGGATAAAAATTGTAAGCAATTCGGGCATTGAAAAATACCAAAAACCGAATTTTCGTCCCTACAGTAAAGCCCAATTGTCCGTGGTTAATATCATAATATGGATCACCATTTAATCGGGAGGTAAATATCATTTCGTAAACCGGTCCGGCATATACCTTTAAACCAGTGAACATTGTACGTTTTACGTTGTAGCCCAATACAAATGGAAATGAAAGCGATGTGGTTCTGAGTAAAGAATTATGATTGTAAAACGCATCATCGTACTTGTCATACAAAACATATCTATTCCAATTGATATCTCCTCCAACTTGCCAATACGCTTTTGGATTATCCGAAAACTTTTCAGAATATCCTGTCCCGATATGAAAATTTCGGGAATAAAAATCATTTCCAAAATTCAAATCATATCCAATACTAAAGTTCTTTCGTAGTTGACGCTTTAATGTATTTCGAGCATGAATATTAGTTAAACTTCCAACTGTAAAAGCAATTATAATCAAGAAAATTACAATTTTTTTCATTTTCATAAATTTTTATATTTTTCGATAGAAATAACGGTTTAATTTCTAAATCATTATTTATGCCAAAGAAAACAAAATGAAGAATGATACAAAATTTTAGCTTTTATTTGGATAATGTGGTAATATAATTTATCTGATTCATTGAGGAACATTCCCGCTAAGTAACTCACGCTAATTTGTTTATATTATTGTTTAATATTTACTCTCTGAAATTCAATAACTTAATCCATTATCAAAGTATAAACTAATTTCGAGCTAGTACTTATAACAAATTACACTATAATACTATCGTTACTGAATCAACTTCAATTGTACTCTTTTTCTGGCAGCATCCACTTCCATTATTCTAACTTTTACATGTTGATGAACGGAAACTACTTCGGCGGGATTGCTGATATACCGATCGGCCATTTGCGAAATATGTACCAATCCATTTTCTTTGATACCAATATCCACAAACGCACCAAAATTGGTGATATTCGTAACTATTCCAGGCAATTCCATACCTTCGCGTAAGTCGGAAATGGTTTTTACATTGGCATCAAACTCAAAAACTTTTATGCCGCTTCGTGGGTCGCGACCCGGTTTTTCCAGTTCCTGCAAAATATCATTCAAGGTAGGCAACCCAACTTTATGAGAAATATATTTCTGCAAATCAAGACTTTTCTTCAGTTCTTTATTTTGAATCAAATCCTTCACTTCCACCTTTAAATCCTTTGCCATTTTTTCAACAATTCCATAACTTTCGGGGTGAACGGCAGAATTGTCCAAAATGAATTCAGCATCAGGAATTCGAAGGAATCCTGCACATTGTTCAAAGGTTTTTGCGCCCATTTTAGGGACTTTCATCAGTTGTTTCCGGCTTCGGAACGCTCCGTTTTCCGAACGAAAATCCACAATATTTTGAGCCAGTTGTGGTCCTAGCCCCGAAACATAAGTCAACAAATGCTTGCTCGCTGTATTGAGGTTCACTCCCACTCTATTCACAGCGTTCTCCACCGTTTGATCCAATGCTTTTTTTAATTGAGGTTGATCCACATCGTGTTGATACTGACCAACTCCAATTGATTTCGGATCAATTTTCACCAGTTCAGCCAAAGGATCCATCAGCCGGCGACCAATGGAAACCGCTCCACGCACCGTTACATCATAATCAGGAAATTCATCGCGGGCAATTTTTGAAGCAGAATAAATGGAAGCACCGTTTTCACTTACCACAAAAAGTTTTACTTCCCTGTCGAATCTAGTATTTTGAATAAATTGTTCTGTCTCGCGTCCTGCCGTTCCATTTCCAATGGCAATGGCCTGAATATCGTATGCTTCTACCATTTTCTGCACTTTTCTCATGGCTTGAGACGTCTCATTTATAGGTGGATGCGGATAAATGGTTTCGTTGTGCAGTAATTTTCCCTGAGCATCCAAACACACTATTTTACAGCCGGTTCGGAATCCCGGATCGATTCCCAATACTCTTTTTTGTCCTAATGGTGGTGCTAGTAATAATTGCCGTAAGTTTTCAGCAAAAACTCGAATGGCTTCAGTATCGGCCTTAGCTTTACTTTCGGAAGCAAATTCAGTCTCAATACTTGGTTTTAGCAACCGTTTGTAAGCATCTGTCACTGCTTCGGCTACTTGTTGCGACGATTCGGTTTCTCCTTTCACAAAAATCCGGTCCAATTTTTCAAGGCAATGATCATCTTCCGGAGAAATATTCACCCGCAAAAATCCTTCAGTTTCTCCACGACGCATGGCTAATAATCGATGCGATGAACAACGAGCCAGTTTCTCGCTCATTTCAAAATAATCGCGATACTTTTGCGCTTCTTCCTCTTTCCCTTTAATTAATTTAGATGAAATAATGGCTTCGCGTGAAAAAATCATTCGGATGGAATTACGGGCTGCTTCGCTTTCGTTGATCCATTCCGCCATAATATCTCTTGCTCCTGCCAATGCTTCTTCCACATTTTCAACTTTATCTTTCACAAACTGATGTGCCATGCGTTCCACATCATTCGATTGTTGCTTCATCAGCATTTTGGCCAATGGTTCCAATCCTTTTTCGCGAGCGATTTCGGCACGTGTTCGGCGCTTTGGCTTGTAGGGCAGGTAAATATCTTCTAGCTCTGTTATATTCCAACAGTTATCAATTCTCGATTTTAACTCATCCGATAGCTTATCCTGTTCTTCAATTGATTTCAGCACTGCAATTTTTCGCTTTGCCAATTCGCACAATTTGTCGTATTGGTCTTTCGTATCGCCGAGTTGAACTTCATCCATTCCGTCCGTCATTTCCTTACGGTAACGGCTTATAAATGGAATGGTTGCACCTTCTTCAAATAGCTGAATGGCACTGCGGACTTGTTTTTCTGTAAGTTGAAGAGAGGAAGAAATTATAGATATATATTTTGATGGAATTGTTTGTATTGCCATTATCAATTGAAAATTTAGAATGGTTCGAAATTGTCAGTCTTTAGCCCCTTTGGGGTTTGAGGTTATTTTAATGCAAAATCTTAAATATTAATTCTTTCATAATATCTGCTTCGTCGGCACTCGGGTTATCAATTCCTTTATAACGTGCATCGGTTTCGCGAATGAAGGAAATGATATTCATGGTTTTCCAAGCACCAAAAGTCTGGGCAGCTTTTTGGTAATCTTTTACAAAATAAGGATTAATCTTGAGTTCCGATGCTACTGCCCCTTGACTTTTATCGGGCAAATAATGATACATCATCAAATCACTAAAAAATTTAAAAAGTTGCGAAAGTACTACTACCAATGGATTTGCTTTTTTGTTTTCGGCAAAATAGCGAATGATGCGGTTTGCTTTCATTACATTATTACTCACAAGTGCCGCTTGCAATTCAAACACGTTGAAATCTTTACTTATACCAATATTCTTTTCCACCAATTCAGGAGTAATCCGTGGCATATCTGCCGGTTTGGTGATAACCAGTTTTTCAAGTTCATTCACCAGTTTACTTAGATCGGTGCCCAAAAACTCGGATAGCATAGCTACGGCTTTTTCATCGATGAAAACATTTTTTGATTTGCAATATTTAGTAATCCACGAGCCGATTTCATAATCGCGCAACTTTGAAGACTCGTAAACAATACCCAATTTACCTATTTCCTGCACCCACTTTTTACGTTTATCGGGTGTTCCATATTTGTAACAAAACACCAAAATGGTCGATTTTAAAGGATTTTGAAGGTAATACACTAAATCGTCCCACACTTTAATCAATTGTGCTTCTTTTACAATTAGCACTTGATGTTTAGCCATCATAGGATAACGCTTGGCTGCATTTATCACCATAGAAATATCTACATCCTTTCCATAAACAATGGTTTGATCGAATTCTTTTTCTCCTTCGTCTAATACATTATTCTGAATAAAATCGGAAATTACATCAATGTAATACGGCTCTTCACCCATCAACAAATAGACAGGAAAATATTTTTTTTGCCGTAAATCTGATACTATCTGGTCGTACGATAATGAATCTTGTTTTGCCATATTATTAAAGCCCCCTAAATCCAAACCTCACCCCAACCCTCATCAAATGGAGAGGGAGGAAGAAAGGGGACATTGAAGACCAAATTTATTAAGTGATTTTTAGAACATTTTATCTTTTTGAAGTTACGAGACATCTTTTTTCTGATTTCCATCTACATTTGGAGAGTGAAATCAACAGATGGGTGAAGATGGAGGCTTCATTCAAATCGCAAATGTTTGATAGTTTTACTATTATTTATCAAAGAAGACAAAGATCTTACTCCAATTTTTATATGTTCTTCCACAAAACTGGAAGTTACTTTCTTATCACTTTCCGACGTTTTTATTCCATCTTCGTGCAAAGGCATATCCGAAACCAGCAATAATGCACCAATTGGAATGCTGTTATAAAAACCGGCCGAAAAAAGGGTGGCAGTTTCCATATCGATTGCAATAGCGCGAGTTGCCCGCAGGTATTCTTTAAATTTTTCATCATGTTCCCATACCCGCCTATTCATAGTATAAACCGTTCCTGTCCAGTAATCTTTTCCAAAGTCACGTATATTTGACGAAACCGCACGTTGAAGACTAAAAGCAGGAAGAGCCGGAATTTCGGGTGGAAAATAATCGTTTGAAGTTCCTTCGCCCCGAATGGCAGCACTCGGAAGTATATAATCGCCCAATTTGTTCTTATCTTTCAAACCACCGCATTTCCCCAAAAATAAAACTGCTTTAGGATGAATAGCTGATAGAATATCCATAATAACAGCTGCATTAGGACTACCCATACCAAAGTTTATAATGGTGATTCCATTAGCCGAAGCGTTGAGCATATTTCCATCGCGTCCAACAACCGGTACATTGAACCATTCGGCAAAGAGTTCCACATAATTATTGAAATTGGTAAGTAAGACATATTCTGTAAATTCATTTAAAGGACGTTTAGTATAACGTGGAAGCCAATTTTCAACAATTTCTTTTTTTGTTTTCATATACTTCGGTATTTGATTTGTTTTTGTAACTTCGCCTTCTGTTTTTGAGAATACATTATAATTCTCAAAAAAAAGTGGAAACAAAAATACTAAAAAATGTTGCAACTTAACCTACCTGAGTATAATTTTCGGATAAAAAAAAAGAACGAAAAATTATATATTTTCGATGAACAACGAAAACGCTATGTTTCGCTTACACCTGAAGAATGGGTTCGACAGAATTTTTTACGGTTTTTAATTGAAGTGAAAGGTTTTCCGGCAGCTTATTTGGCTGTTGAAAAACAACTGGAGATGAATGGAATGAAAAAACGGTGCGATGCAATATTATATAATGATCTATTACAACCAATAATGATTATTGAGCTTAAAGCTCCAACTGTCCGCATTACCCAGGCAACCTTTGATCAGGTTGCAGTTTATAATGCAAAATTAAAGGTTAATTTATTTATGATAAGCAATGGTGTTGAACATTATTGTTGTAAAGTGAACACCGAAAGTGCAAAATACGAGTTTTTTCCTGAAATACCGAATTTCCCTTTTTAAAACTATCCTACCAACCATAACAATACTGCCACAATAACCAATGAAGGTAACATATTCATTATTCGTAGTTTTTTAATTTCAAGGATATTTATACCTAATCCTATCAATAAAATTCCACCAACACTTGTTAAACCCTGAATAATTTCAGTAGTAAAGAATCCACCTGCATACATTGCTAATAAGGTAATTCCACCTTGAAAAATCAACAATGGGATAGCCGAAACAATTACACCAACACCAAAGGCAGAAGCTAGTATTACAGAAGAAAAACCATCCATCAACGATTTGGTAAGTAACAAATCAGATGAACCACCAGTGCCTTCCTGAATTGCACCAAGAATGGTCATTGAACCAATACAATACAACAAAAAGGCTGTTATCAACCCTTCCGAAAATCGTTCGCTGCCAATTCGAAAACGTTTTTTTAAGTACAGACTCAAACGCTCCGCACCTGCTTCTAGGTTCCACCATTCGCCCAACAACGAACCAATTGCCAAGCTACTTACCACGATAAGAATATGCTGCATATTCCAAACCATACTAATTCCCATGGCAATGGTGAATAACCCGATTGTCTGGAAATAAATGGTTTTAAATCGATCGGGCATACTTTTATTAAAAAGCATACCCGCAATTCCACCAGCTACAACCGCTCCTGCATTAACAATAGTTCCAAGCATATTTTTGGTTTGAATATTTGAGAATATCTAGATTCGAAATAATTGACACAAAATTAATAAAATTTCTTAAATAATAGGAAATTTATATTTTAAATTGTTTTGTAATTATGACAGCTTGTTTTTTGAAAAAACTATTTTTAAAATGAACGATTAAAAATTCAAATATGTGAATTATATAACAAATTCCAAAGATATTGTAACTCAACAGTTTTAAATATATTTAACTTTGTCTTATTATATGGAATTTTATTTAGCTTATCAATCTTGAATTTCAATCATTAAAAAAATATAATAAAATGAAAACTCTAAAAATCAAAAAAGTATTAATTGCAATGGATTATGATCAAACAGCTCAAAAAGTTGCTGAAACTGGTCATATGCTGGCACAATCAATGAATGCGGAAACTATTCTGCTTCATGTTATATCCGAACAACCGGTTTATTATTCGTCGTATGCTTTTATGCACGAATTACGAGTTGATATTATGGGCGATTTAAAAAAGTCAACTCAGGAATTCCTGGATAAATCTAAAAAACATCTCGACGATGAAACTATTCAAACCGTTTTGGAAAGCGGAGAAATAGCTGAAACCATATTGCAAAAGGCGAAAGAATTAAAAGCAGATGTTATTGTTATGGGATCGCACAGTAGAAAATGGTTGGAAAGCATTATTTTAGGAAGTGAAGTGGAAAAGGTATTAAATAATACTACAATTCCACTATTTATTATTCCAACAAAAAAAACGAATTGAAGAATCTAAGCAATAACAGTAATTAAACGTTTTAATTAACCATTTAAAAACATCAAAAACATCAAAATTAATTAAAATTTAAATAATAATCTCATTAAAATCAAAAATGAATAGCAACTATCCAAAGTCAATTGCAGTAATAGTGGCTCACCCTGATGATGAAACATTATGGGCTGGAGGCACAATTCTCGAACATCCATCTAATAAATGGTATATTATTAGTCTTTGCAGGGCAGGTGACTCCGATCGTGCAGAGCGGTTTTATAACACCTTGAATATTTTAAATGCTGAAGGTAATATGGGTGATTTGGATGATGGACCTGACCAACTTCCATTGGATAAAAAAGAGTTGGAAAATGAAATTTTACGTTTACTTCCACACAATCATTACGACCTAATTATCACACATCATCACACTGGTGAATATACAAGACATTTAAGGCACGAAGAAGTTAGTAAAGCTGTTTTAAATCTTTGGCATGAAAAAAAAATAAAAACTTTGGAACTTTGGACGTTCGCTTACGAAGATGGAAATAAAGCCTATTTGCCAAAAGCAATTGAAAATGCAAATTTTACGGAGAAACTTTCTGGAAATATCTGGGCAAGAAAATACAGTATTATTACCGACATTTATGGATTCGAGAAAAATAGCTGGGAAGCTAAATCAACACCTAAAACCGAGGCCTTTTGGCAATTCAGGGATTCTAAAACTGCAATTAATTCCATAAGACCTTAACCTAGGATATTCAGAACCAAGATGTTAGACAATAGAAAATTAATAAAGATATTTTTATATTAAAATTTTTATATTAACTGGATTATCAATTAATTGCAACTTTTAAAGTATGTCAAAATAATTTATATTGTGCCAAAAAATACATCAATTTGAGAGTTAAAGTACTAAATGTATTGTAAACAAATATTGGAAAAACTTGAAATATATTAAGATTATTTGAACATTAATTTTCGCAACCATATAAATAGTTTATAATGAAGGTTTTAGTAATGTACGAATATCCTCCAACTCCAGGAGGATTAGCCACACAAGGTGATTTGCTCTATAAAGGACTAATGAAACTTGGCATCGATGTTCATGCAGTTCATTTTGAATCCTCTCAGGAAAAGGAATGGTATTATCGTTGGTTCAAACCAGATGTAGTTGTCGGAGTTGGTTATTGGGGTTACACACCTCATATTATTCTTCATCCCAAACGGTTTGGAATCCAACCGGTTCCATGGTTGGTAGCCGATGGATATATTGCGAATTATCAAGATGTACTGAATGAGCTACCACTAATTCTGGTTACTTCCAATTGGGTAAAAGAAATGTATATCCGTGACGGAATAAATGGTGATAAAATTGAAGTTTTACCGGTAGGTTGCGATACAGATTCATTTGTTCCAATAAGCAAAGACGACCCTAAAATTATTGCTGTCAGGGATGCTTTGGGCGTGACACCCGATCAGTTAATGATACTTACAGTAGGAGGCGACGCAGCTTCGAAAGGAGCTCAGGAGGTGATGCAGGCAATGGCTAATATCGATAATCGTGCTCCGAACTGGAAGTATGTATGCAAAGTGTGGCCGCAACAACGAACAAAACTTCAAAACATGTCTGATTTGGAAATGGCAAAACATCTTGGCATCGACAGGAGTGTAATTTATGCAACAAATACAATATCGCGCACATTTATGCCTTATCTAATGGGTGCCTGTGATATTTATGCTGCACCATCGCGACTAGAAGGTTTTGGTATGCCGCAGGTTGAAGCCGGTGCGTGTGGAAAACCGGTTCTTAGTATTAAAGCAATGGGAATGTTGGATACACTAATTCATGGCGAAACTGCTTTTCTTGCTGAAGTGGCAAGAAAAATAATTGTGAACGAAGTTATTCTTGGTGGCGAATCGGGATTTGAAGAAAATCATAGAGTAGTATTTAACTCACCTCGTACGGTAGATTATCGAGCAGATGTAAACGAAATTGGCAATTATATGTTGAAATTAATGATGGATGCATCGTTACGTGAAAAAATGGGAAAAGCAGGACGTGATAGGGTTGTAGAAAATTTTGATTACCGTGTGGTAGCTTCAAAGTTTATACAGATTATGAATGAAAAGTTAGGAATTTACTAGTACTAAAATTATTTTACTACAATGAAACCTATTAATTTACAAGAAATTGAAGCTGCAAAAAAAGCTGCCCTTGAAGTGTTGCTTCACAACTCGCATGGTCCATTTATGGGTCTTCCGCGAACTGCCGGTTGGGGTTATCCCGAACCTTATACCCGTGATTTGATTTTTTCCCTTTTTGGTATTGCTGTCACAGGAAATAAAAAACTAATGAACAGCATAGAGAAAGTTCTGGAAACTCTGGCTAAAAACCAGTCCGAACATGGTCATATTCCATCGCTTGTACATGATAACGAAGACCGTGGAGCAAGTGATACCACACCATTATTTTTAGTAGGTGTGGGCATTTACAGAAAAGTTGCCAAAAAACCGGATTTTCTTCAGGAAGCTGTTGAGAAGGCACTTTTATGGATGGAATATCAAAGTCCGTCAGATCGGTTTTTGGTGGCTCAACAGCCCACAAGTGATTGGCGGGATGAACAATGGGTTTTGGGTTACGGACTATTTGTCAATACATTGGTTTATAGCTATCTCCGATTATTTGGATTGCATGACAGAGCCGAAAATATTCGCAGGGAAATGAGTAAATTCACCATTACATCCAAATCCGTCCATCGCCATGTTCACGAAGGTCTGGTTCTAAAACACAAGCCATATTATGCCTTGTGGTCATATAAAATTCTAAGTAGTGAGCGATTTGATTTATTGGGCAACAGTCTGGCAATATTATCAGGAATTGCATCTCCTACAAGAGCAAATGAAATGATAGCTTGGATTGAGGCCGAATGCAAATCAATGCATGACAAAGGAGAATTGGCAGTAGATTTACCGCCTAACTTTTTTCCGTTTGTAAAACCGGATGATCCGGAATGGAACGAAAGATATGCAGAATTCAATAAGCCGGGCGACTATCATAATGGAGGAATCTGGCCTTTTATTAGCGGTTTGTACATTGCAGCATTGGTTGCTGCCAAAAAGTACACGTTAGCAAGGGAAAAACTAGAAATTCTCACTCATTATATAAAAAAAACTAAATCTGAACATGTGGATTTTGGGTTTAACGAATGGATAAAAGCACAAGATGGAAAAGCAATGGGACAGGATTGGCAAACATGGAGCGCAGCACTTTATTTATATGCCGCAAAATGTGTGGAAGATAACAATACCCCATTTTTCGATGAAATACGAAGTTTTACCAATAATTAGTAATCGGATTCAGGTTTCAAAACAAATACTCAAACACCATTAAAAAAAATATTATGAAAAATACAAAAGAAAACAAGGTACAGTTTAACAGAAATGAAGAACTCAATAATGAAGAAAACTTACCTGGATACCCTATATATCCTGAAAATGAAGATATTTACGAACAAGGAAAAGAAGAAATTGAAATAGATCCCGAAGATATTTCTAAAATCAAAGAAAAAGTTGTTATAGGAAAATCTAATATAAAAGACTTTGATGATGATGTAACGGGTGAAGATCTTGATGTTCCGGGTTCGGAACTGGATGACAATCTGGAGGAAATCGGTAGTGAGGATGAGGAAAACAATTACTACAGTTTAGGTGGCGAGAATCATGAAAATCTCGAAGAAAATTTGTAAATGAAGGTGTAAAAAAACTGTATCAATATACTTTCGTTATTCTTTGCAATATCTTGATTCAGTGAATTGTTTCTCTAATTCACTGAATATATCTGCCGGATTAGTTAATGGCATGTCTTTTTCGAACACATCATATTCCAACAGTTGAGATTTTTTTAATTTCCTGAATACGGGTAATTTTGTTCTATTGGTTGTTTCAATATGGTTTCCTATATTGTCAACAAGAATAACTTTGGGCAAGAATACTCCGGTTCTTCCAATAAATTTATCCATTAATGCTACTGCTTCTGAAAATTCTTCATTTGTTGATCTGCCGAGAGATTCATATTTAAAAATCTTTTTGTCATCCCAGGTAGTTACCATTGCAAAACTTTCAGAAATTTTATCATCAATTCCATTTTCTTCGTTTAAAGTGTCATGTCCAGAAGGCATGAGCAAAACCTTTCCACCTCCACCTTCAATGTTAGCTGCATATCTTGGCATGGTAATACCTGAAATCCAACCTTGTAAATGCTTTATGTAAAGTTTGCCTATCTGTACCGGAGTAATAAAATGGACAATCCCCTTTTCTTTATGACACTGCAAAAGGTAATAAGGGTGAATGCCAATCCAAAACATTCTTCGGAATGTTTCGGCTAAAGTTTTATAATAGTCATTTACATGATTTAATAAAACGGTTTGGTTTCTGATAGTAAAACCATGATTCCTGATTTTTTTTACAGCAACAGCCATATCTTTTGTTATTTCGTGATGGTGATTAATATGAGTCATAAAATAAACATACTTTTCAGGTCCGGAATTATATTTATTTGATGACGTATTGATTAGCTCCAACAATTCATCTGTTATTGCCATTGGCAGTACAACAGGAACTCTTGTAGCTATTCTAATTGCACGAAGATGTGGAATTTTGCTTAATTCTTCTAAAATGTATTGTAGCCGTTTTTTGCTTATCATTAAAGCATCTCCACCGGTAACAAGCACTTCGTTGATGTTTTTATTATAGCCAATATAGAACAATCCCTTGTTTATTTCTTCGCTGTTGACCTCAACAGTACCATCAAGCGACTTAGCCCGTTGGCAATGTACACAATATGCTGCACAACTTGTATTTTCGGCTACAAAAAGTGCTACTCTATTAGGATAACGCTGATATGCTGCTCCATAGGTTCTGGAACTTTCACACATTGCACCTTCGGCACCTGTGTCGGGGAATAATAGGTTAGCTGGTGTAGGTACACTTTGCCAAAAAATCGGGTCAAGTCGTTTTTTTGATTTCTCATCCGGCAACATTACCGGGTGAAACGGGTCAGCACACATTAATGATGCATAATAGGGTGTAATACGAAACGGCTCTTTCCCTTCGTCTTTCAACGTTTTTATAGTGCGTTCAATCTCACTTTTTTGATATGTGTTTAACTTTATAACCTGTTCCAATTGTTCAACATTGCTGATAGAATTACGTATCTGCCAATTAGCATCATTCCATTGTTCTACAGTAACATTTTCCCACAATTTAATTGTATTAAACTTTCGGGGTGTATAAAATATCTGATTATCTGAATTCATTATTTCACTAAATAGTTATATTTATTTTTTTGCTTGTTGGTAAAGATAAGCAGAATGTATCGAAGTTTCAATAAACCTAACAAAATTTTACACCTTAAAAACAATTTTAATGTTCTATCTCTAAAAAGATAAGTTGTTGTATTGCTTGATTTAATCCGAAAAATGCTAATAATAAAACTAGGTATTGAACCTGTAAATGTGTTGGAATTAATACCAATAATATTACATGACAGACTATAAATTTGTTCAACCGTATTCTAATTCTACACCAATAAAGAAAAAGCTTTTTTAATAATTTGTTTTAATCATCTAATGAATTGTCAGCTCATAACTACGGCCTGACCAAAACGCCCGCATGTACAAATACCAATAATCCAAAGGTTATGCAGTTAATTTTATATACTGGTTATCTGCTTAGAAAATGTGTTAATTTATATTGTCACATATTTAACAATCATCCATGTATTTAGAAGAAAAAGCATTTCTAATTTGGAAAATATTTCTCTAATACCGATTGCAGAAATAATTCAGTCCAATGTCGACCTTGCCTGCGGCAGGCAGGTTCAAAATAGGTCAAAAACAATCTTATTTATCTACAACATGTTAATGTAGATAACCAGTTTTTATATTTAATATTCAGTCTGAAAGTGAAAGTATTATTTCCGTTGAGACTCATTATAAATTCCTGCGTCATTTATTCTGCACAACCATTTGGAAAAAGTCCCGGTTCGTTTAAAGTCATTCAGCACAACAATTCCATCGGCTATCAGATTATCTTCCTCCATGCACGCGCTTAAATCAACTGCATAAACTTTTACAGCCAAACCTTCTTTTAATTTTATCTTCTTTCCTCTCGAGTTGAATACCAAGTCTTCAGAAGATAAAGCAATTAAATTATCTTCCAACAGTTCATTTAAATCAACAGCTATTCTTGCTTCTCTCATAGATTGTAAAAAATTAAAGTTCAATTTTCGCCTTCATGTAAAACAACTAAACCATGATGAAATAAATATTCTGACTAACCCGAATGATAATTAAAACCTGAAAAAAATTAAATCACCATCAGAATGATTTCTGATGTCTATACTAAGTTCATTTGAGCCAACCAGGATCTAATACCTACCATAATCATCTCGATAGCTACTGAACCAACAAATAATGCTGTGATTCTTCCGGCTATATCAAAATATCTTTGTACTAACACCTCCCTTTTGGTACGTACTTTATCATGTATAAATTTTAGAAGCACAATGGTCAGAATGCATAGAGATACGGCAAGAAATATAGCAGCACAAGCTACAAAAATATCGCTCCTTTTCCCAATGACAACACTAGCACTAATGGTTCCGGGACCGATAAGAACAGGCATGGCTATAGCTCCGGCAATATGTTTTGATTCTCCTCTCAGTATCTTAATGGCTGTTGGTCCTTTAAAAATGAACTGCACTCCGATAAGCAGAAAAATAATCCCGCCGAATATTTGAAAAGAAGCAAACTCTACCTGAAAAACATCAGAAAATATGGCATCACCAAGAATTGCAAAACAGCAAAAAACTAGTGATGAAATTAATCCAGCGCGTAAAAGTACTAGCCGGAAAGTTTTCTGATCTAATTTCTGAACAATATCTATTAAATATACTATTACCAGAAATGGATTTAACAGAACAAGTAACAATAATGTTGACCTTAATAATTCATTCATAATTTATAGCTTTTTAATATTAGTTATAGCATAAAAGACTTACAGCCTGAAAGTTATAAATTCAGTCTAGTCATAGTAGGGACTTTTTGCCTGTTTTCTTTTTGCCACAAAGTATCTAATTTCCAAAGTTACACAAAGAATAGTTCATATCACAATAAATTAAAGTATATATTATTCTCAGATTAAACATACGTTAAAATTGACAAATTATCGAATAAACTCTATTCTTTTAGCTATTTAGGCATGTTAAATATATGAGGTTTATCTTTTTATTTTTCTATTCCGTATATTTTATACCGATTGCAGAAATAATTCAGTCCAATGTCGACCCTGCCTGCCGCAGGCAAGTGCATCTAATGGAACATCCCGTGTAACGGGATTGTACTGTTTATTTCTCCCGTGTGACGGGATCTCCGCTATGCTACAATATGCCTTCCGCAAGGGGATTCTCGAAATACTCGATCGGCATACACCATAGTTGACTTTGGGCTTAAATAAAAATTTATTTGGTATTATTTGTTCAGTGGCACGCTTCTGAAAAACTGCGATAGTGTTATTGCCATTAACTTTAGAATTCAAAAAAAACTTCAAAATTGTATGGAATGTAAGCTAACGAGTTATAGGAAATGACAAAAGGTATAGTTAGTAACTATATTAAAATCGAATTTAGTAAAGTCCCTATGTTTGTAAATTGAAAGATTTTATGCTTAAAAAAGCATAAGTTACAAGAGTATTAATAATTTTGAGGATCGATACTAAAATTTTAAAACCAAGTAACTTATGCAAACACAAAGAAAAGAATTAAATTTTGAAGGGCAAAATATCTATGTCGGATTAGATGTTCATTTAAAGGGTTGGAACACCTCTGTTTTTACAGATAAATTACATCATAAGACATTTAATGGACCTCCAAAACCAGAAGCATTAAAAGAATATCTTTCAAGTAATTTTCCTAATGGGAACTATTTCTCAGCCTATGAAGCTGGTTTTTGTGGACTATGGGCACATTACAGATTAGAAGAGTTGGGTATTCATAACATTGTGATTAATCCTGCAGATGTTCCCACAACACAAAAGGAACAAATGCACAAGAGCGATCCTGTGGATAGCAAAAAGATTGGCAGATCCCTTCGAGCTAACGAGCTCACAGGAATTTATATACCCAGGGTTGAAACATTGGAAGACCGGTCATTGATTCGTGTGCGTAGCACTATCGTAAAAGATATGACACGCATCAAGCAACGAATCAAATCAATGCTCTATTTTTATGGCACTGAGTTTCCGAAAGAGTTCGAGAACGGCAATGGTCATTGGTCGAAACGATTTATTATCTGGTTAAAGTCTATTGAGTTTCAATACTCCACTGGCACGGATTCTATTCAAATTTGGATAAAACAAGCGGAACAGCAACGACTGATATTATTGGAAGCGACCAGGAAAATTAAAGAACTATCAAAAAGTGAGCATTATGCTAAAAATATTGAATTACTAAGGAGTATTCCAGGTATTGGTTTGATTACCGGCATGACTTTATTGGTGGAAATAGAAGATATCCACCGCTTTGAGAACAGTGATAAATTGGCAGGATTTATTGGTTTAATACCAACTTGCCATTCCAGCGGAGAAAATGAAAGTAGAGGTGAAATGACACCCAGAAGACACAAATCCATACGCAAAAACTTAATTGAAAGTTCGTGGATAGCAGCTCGAAGAGATCCTGCACTAAGTCTCTCCTTTTCAAAACTCTGTTTTAGAATGGAATCAACTAAAGCTATAACAAGAATCGCACGCAAATTAGTGAACAGGATATTTTTTGTCTTGTCAAATCAAAAAGAATATGAATATAAAATCGTTTAATAAAACCTACGAAAACAATCAATATCTGAAGTGACCACTTGTTTCTACTTGCAGCTGAGTCTGCTTTCAAAGTCTGTGGCACTTTTCCTACTTAACTGAAACAGGGGTTTGTAGCTTAGTCTACTGATAGAAGGTTGTTTTTGTGGGGTTTTATAATTGGATTTGCTTTTTGGTATAGTTCGCAGAATATAATAATGGGTTTTTTTAGACCATTAGGCGATACCAGTAAAAGTAAAAAAAGGGACAGCAAAATGCCATCCCCTTTACATTTACTGTATAACGCAGAAAGTTTATTGCTAATAGGTTGCTCCCCAGCAGAGCCTATTTCCTCTTCAACTTTCTGAGAACAAAGATAATACAATTTTTACTCAATTACTAAGAATATATAAAAATACTCTTGATATTTGGATTACAACATAGAAGTAGAATTGATACTGATTTTTTAAGCAACCCTGGGTCGGAGTATGAATTATCTAAAAAAAGACAGGCTATCAACCTGTCTTTCTCAATATCTATTTTTTAATCACTTTCGTTGTAATAATCCCTTTATCAGTATCAATTACAACAATGTAATTCCCGGGATTAAGTCGGTCAACATTTATAACTTCTGTTGTATTTCCCGAACATTTTTTCATTAATACTTTCGAGCCGCTCAGAGTTGTAATTTGTATTGTTCTCATTTTGGCTGATTCGCTCAAAATATTTAGTGTGTTTTCTACAGGAAAAGTTTTAAGCTAATTAATATGTGTGATTGATGTAATAATTCAATTTTAATATGTAACAATTAACTTATTGTGCGTACCTACTTTTACGTCTTATTAAAACTCATTCACAATATTAAAAAAAATCTATAATTTAGTTATTCAACTTAAAATCTAAAAAAAATGTGTTTTTCAACAGAAGCAAGTTTTGCCGGTGGAATAATAATTGCAGGAATTGGAATTGCTGCAATTAAAAATGTTCATAAACCTTCTCAAATAGTATTTGCAAGCATTCCTTTATTTTTCGCCTTTCAACAAATTGCAGAAGGCTTTGTATGGTTATCGCTGCAAAATCCATATTTCGAAGGGATCGAAAAAATTGCATCTTATACGTTTCTTATCATGGCTCAGGTCTTTTGGCCGGTAATGATTCCACTATCCGTTTTATTGATGGAGGAAAAGAAAAAGAGGAAAAAGATATTGAGAGTACTATTGGGTTCAGGAATAATACTGTCGTTGTATTACATCGTTTGTTTAATCTTAATTCCGGTAAACCCAGTAATCAGTGGCTATCATATTATTTATGTAGAAATAATGCCTAAAACATTGCAATTAATAGCTTTTTCAATATATCTGATTACTTCTATAGCACCACTTTTCATTTCTACAGTTAAGAGAACCTATTTGTTGGGCATATTGATGAGTTTATCTTGTTTAGTAACGATGATATTTTTCACTCAATTCCTCACATCCGTGTGGTGTTTTTTTGCAGCAATAATAAGTTTGGTGATATTCTGGATACTCAGGGATGCAAGAAGGAAATTCTTGTTTTATAAATCCAAATGAAATATTTTAATGCTTTAAAACAAAATAAATAAGGATATAAGGCTAATGTATGTCATTCTACTTTCCTATTGTAAATCTCAGCATTATTAAATGTTGAGCAACAAAGTTCTCCAAAGTCCAAATCAAGAAATATTCTTCTATAAATTTATAAAATAGTGCACCGCTAATTGGTTTGCACTATTTTTTTTTAGTATTTTTAATCCTAAGAAAAAGACGAGTTTCCATATCTAAGTAGTTACAAGTATTTAGTTACGAGCCTGCCTGCGGTAGACAGGTTACAAGCCTATACCGATAGCTATCGGCACTGAAAGTTATTCCAAAATAACATATCAATAATAATTTTCAATTACTTAAATGGCATCATCAACAATCAAATCCTTGATTTCGTGGTAATAATGTTTTACAAACAAGTTAGAGGCTATGCGTTTTAAAAAAACAGGTTCGGTAAACTGTGCATGACTCATGTCAATCTGGAGTCCGGCAATACTATTTTCATTTTCTGCTATATAACCGTAATTATTTTGGATTCTACATCTTTTAATCCATTCAAAAATCTTTGCAGGATCGTAAATAGTATACCTGACATAATCAATATCTTCTATTCCTTCACCACTATACCAGGATGTAGTATTGAGAATGGTGCTGATTTTAATCTTTTTATTTTGATTAAATTCTCCCCCAATAAGGTGCATCGGAATTTTTACATCAACTCTCCATTCTTCCGAACCTGAAGGAAGTATTCCTGCTACATCCAGCAATGCCATTCCGAAACTGGAACAACCTGAACCTTCTTTTTCATAACGAGGCCAAGTGGCTCCGTTGTAAAGTTCGGAAGGAGCACATTTCAGGGTCGATTTAATTTTAAAATGGTTTACAAATTCATAAACCCGGTCGATAGACTGTTCATTGACTTTAAACCGAATATAGCCTAACATCCCTCTTTTAGCATATAGTTCCAGGCCTTTATGCATTCTCTTTTCAGGTTCAACATGACCTTTCAGTGTTGTTCCGAGTACTCCTAATCCCATTCTTTTCCATACTACCGATGTTACTTTTTCGGTATGAAATTTACCTGACATAGCCACATAAACGGGTTCTGGTGAATTGGGTGATTTAATTCTGATAATGGTATGTCCTATTGTATACAGGTTTCTGGCAGTTAAAGCCCTGATAAAGCATTTCAGGGTAGTTTTAAACAGAACGGAAGGATTTGACCAGTCGATAGTTGCAAGGGCCGGAATAACAAAAAGAGTGATTTCATATTGGAATTCAGTCTTTTCGGTTGAGTCGGTTTGTGATTCTAGTTTTCCGTTCATTTTGCCTATTTTAATGAAAATAATAAGTACACTTTCGTGAATTTACAGTTTATGTGAATTGTACTTTTTTATTCCAGTGATTCAAATTTTTTCGTAAACATTCTGTCTGAAAACCGTTTTCTGAGTGTTATTGCGTGAACCTTAGCTCAACAGAGCCATCCTATCTAAACCTTGATTCAATGATGAATATGATTAAAAGGTTGCTGATTCATTTATTTGAAATTATTATTGTCAGTAGCTTAAATTCCATACTTATAGAGCCAAAATTGATTTGTAAACCTATAATTGCCTTTAATTCAATGGATAGCAAACCTTCCAATAAAAAGTCAGCACGTCTTGTTCCTATTTGTTGCTGTTTATAAAAGAATGGCATTTCTTTATTTCAGACAATTTTATTACCCAATGTTCGGCTAAAAGGAAAGCCATAGCTTTCTATATTTGATGCTATTGATTTGTTGAGATCATTATTATTTACTGTTTAACTTTGCAAATATAGTTCTTTTGGTTGAATTGTAAATATATGATTCAAAAAGACATACTCTCTTATGCCATTTTCTTCTTTTATTGAATAGGAAAGCCTGAAGACTTCATTTTTGGGACGACGAAGGCGAAGAAATTCGCCGAACAATGCACTAGACTTTTTTCTCAACTAAAAACAACCGGTGCTCATCACTCAGGTCTGTATAGCTTTTTGCATTTTTATTGTATTCGAACAATAATATGGTATTATTTAGTTTCTTAAAAATAATTGAAAATTTACTTGGTTAAAATAAATATAATGTATAAATTTGCAGTCTTAATAAAATAACTGTTAAAATAAACAATTTCATTAACGGGTACATTTAAATATTCGGCATAGGTAT
Source organism: Paludibacter sp. (assembly GCA_010365115.1). Classification (GTDB taxonomy): domain Bacteria; phylum Bacteroidota; class Bacteroidia; order Bacteroidales; family Paludibacteraceae; genus Paludibacter. The sequence goes on along the minus strand of JAAFGX010000031.1, from coordinate 12,072 downwards.
TTAAATATTTATGATCAGGTAAATCAACGTTCAATATTTTTTTTAAGAAAGATGCTTCGCCGTGCATCTTTCACCGAACTAACAACCAGAGTGAACAAAGGGTTTTAATTCCTGTAAAAAAACTAAAAATACGTTTTTTGCTCATGCGGAGTAAAATATATAATGAAAATGGAATACCCTGAAAATCCAGAACAGAGTAAGGAGCGAAAGCCGAAAAGCTATAGAGTAGGCAAAAAAATATTAATAATATTTATAATGAAAAAAGGTTTTTTGAAAATGTCTTTCATTTTTGCAATAGCTATTATGATGACATCATGTTACACATTCACTGCTACAATTGGTAATGGGCCACAAACAGGGACTAAAATTGTTGCACACAATCATTATTTAATTAATGGTTTAGCTCCAATTTCAACAGCTAATGTAAATGATTTGTCAGGTAATGCAAAAGATTATTCAATTACAGTATCTCATTCATTTGTAGATGGTTTTCTTGCTCTTTTAACAGGTGGCATTTATACTCCTACTACTGTTACTATAACCAAGTAAACATAAACATGATCCTGGCAAGTGACTTTTTGCTTGCCAGGATATTTTTATTTAAAAAATGAAATACATTTTAATTACTATATCTGTTCTGCTAATTATTTATGCATTATACGGCATAATAAATTGTTTTCTGGCTTTTGGTTCTTTAACAAACTATGGTACAGGAGTTCTTGCAGGAGGATTTCTTATATTATTAATTGGTGTTTTAATAATGCGGTATTCCTTTAAATTAATTAACAAAAAAAATATAAAATGAAAAAAGTAACTCGTTCAGTAAGTTTTATTCTTGCTATTTCAATTCTATTTGCAAGTTGTTCAAGTACTACCCTGATACAATCGAATCCGAGCAACGCAAAATTATATATAGATGGACAATTAGTAGGTGAAACTCCTTATTCACATACCGATTCGAAAATTGTTGGAAATACAATGACGTTAAAGATCGAGAAAGAAGGTTTTAAACCTTTGGTATCAACCATTACTAAAGATGAAGATGTAAATGTAGGTGCTATTATTGGTGGTCTTTTTTTTGTTGTACCCTTCCTCTGGACTATGAAATACAATCCTGTTCATAATTACGAACTGAAATATATTAATGCAGCGGATGAGGTTCAATATAAGACACCACAACTTCAAAATAATCCATCTTCGAAAGCTGATAAACTTCGTGAATTAAAACAACTAATGGATGAAAAAATTATTACTGCAGAGGAATTCGAGAAAGAAAAAACAAAAATATTAGAAATGAATGATTAGTTTTATCTAACCAAAATAAAACAAAACAAACCACAATAGTCACAATATCTATTTTGGTAAAGTAGAAGTATACTATTGCGCCTATTGTGGTTCAAGATTAATTTTTAGTAAAGTACAGCTAGTTATGTTAAGTATAAATTGTCTGTTATAATCCTATAATCCCGTTTGAACGGGATGTAAGGTAAGAAGCGTTCATCTCGTTTAAACGGGTTATTCGCATTAAGAGAATTGAGCGTCAAAACAGTCTTAATATAACACTAGAAATCATTTTTTAATTTTCTTCGTAATTTTATCTGCGGCCAATTTACCTGTAAGAATTGACATGGGCACACCAGCCGGACTAAAAGCCCACTGACCCGCTTGAAAAATGGATGGAATAGGTGTAAGAGTTGATCGATCGGAAAATTGCATTTTATGTACAACAGGAATTGCCTTTTCAAAAGACCAACCGGTAATGGCACCCTCAGAAGTGCCCACCCTGCTTTTTATGCTTAAGGGAGTAAACGAGAATTGTGCAATAACTTTACTTTTTAGCATAGGATAAATAGAACCGGTAAGCACATCTATCATTCTATTTTCCATTTCTGTTCTAAATTCATTGTACCAGCCATTTTTTTCAATCCGTTCGAATAAATCATATTCAGTAAGAAAACTGACAATCATACCTGTTTTTCCGGGAGGAACCAAAGTGGAATCTTTTAAACCAGGTATAGATATCTCGTATGTATTCAGTTTAGTAAACTTTTCGAACCAACTCCGTAACTCCTCTTTTGTTACGTTTGACCAATTATCAAGCATAGTGTTCAGTTCACCTCTATGCGTTTCACCTAAGCCAACTTTTGATGGAGTATAAAAAAAGTGACCATGTGCAATCTTTCCAAAAGTCTCCAACGGTTCATCTACTTCCAGATACAAACTAAAGATAGAATCTCCTCCGCGGCTCTCCAGCATTTGTGATTTCAACAGAGTGAAATCATCACTTATTTTGGGTGGTAAACCTACTGTATTGGTAATATTATAAAATGTTTTTAAATCGGCCGCCCAAATTAGATTATCGTATTCAAATGACCCGCCCTTATCATCCTTTAATATTTTTTTATCAGCAAGTATTTCAACTATCTTAGTCTCATTTATTATTTCCCCATTATAACTTTTTATTTTGTGCTCAAGTGCCTCTGCCAATTTACCGACACCACCAACAGGGTAGAAATAATCGAGATACAACGAAAAATAACTCAGTGCAAAAAAGGTTGGTGTGTTTTTGAAAAAATGCTGAGAAATAACATCAATAAGCGAGGGGTTTGAAATAATTGTTTTTAGATAGCCTTCTACAGGCATGTTCATTCGGTTTATTTTTCCAACGGTAAAAATAAATTTAGGCAACCAGGGCAACAGTTTTTTGAATATATAGACTCTATCACGCTTTAAGTCTTTAAAAGCAGGATTTTCCACTCCATACAAAACATCCATGTGTTTCATTACTTTCCTTATAACTCTTAAAAGGTTATTAATCTCTACTTCGTTTTCGGGAAAGCATCTGACAAGCAGATTTTTATATTCATTTAAACTGTTTAAATTTTCAATGTTTAGCAATTCGTTTTCAACACCTACAGTAACCGGACTTTTAACTACTTCGAGTTCAATACCCAGATCTTTCAACATGGCGAAAATTATTCCGGCATCTTCCAAAGCCCTCACACCTGCCTCAAAATGAAATCCATCACGTTCAAAAGTGTTTAGTAAGCCACCTATTTCCTTGTTTTTTTCAATAAGCAACACTTTTTGTCCTTCACGAGCCAGAAATGCAGCAGAAGTTAATCCTGCAATTCCGCCTCCTACAACAATGCTATCGTATTTTTCAATGCTCATATTATTTTTTTTTGAACAGTTTCTAATAAATTAATTTCACTTGGATTTCAGCCAACATTATATAGACCGCAAGAATCAAGAGCCAATAGCCAAGATGTAAAGTGCACATTGTCAATTACATTACAAATTATTATGTCAGATATACAAACTCGTTGTATATAATTCCCGCCATTTCCAGACTTTTGTACCATAGTTCATCGGCTACTTCTTTGTCCAAAGCAGGTGGTGCCGGTACTTCTTCTGTTGTTAAATTATAAAATTTAGCACTTACTCCTTCTATCTCTTTTGATACACCCAGATAATACAATGCTTCAGCCGATAGTTCGGGTGATTTTAAGGTTTTATCAAATAGATTTTTTTTAAACCATCGGTACATAGGTCCGTTTTCCTGTCCTGTTCCGGTTTTTACTGCTCCCGGATGCATACAATTAATAGATACACCTGTATTTTTAAAATATTTATCAAAAACAAGCATCGATAAAAGTTGTGCCATTTTAGCAGAACCATAACTTTGCAGCCCTGTATAGTGACGTTTTTCCCAATTCAAATCATTCAATTTTAATCCCCAAGCAGCAAAACGATGACCTTCGGAACCAACCATAATAATTCTGGTTTTCCCCTGAGCTTTCAGCTTATCCATTAACTTGTAATTTAATATAAAAGAAGAAAGGTAATGAACCACAAAAACTTTTTCAAGACCATCGGCAGTGAGTTCTTTTTTTGTCAAATAAACTCCTGCATTATGTATCAGCACGTCTATTGGTGTAGTTAGTTTTAATAGTTCATCTGCCAGTCCATTTATAGCATTCAAATTACTCAAATCGGCAATTAAATAATTGCATTTTACACCAAATTCACTTTCTATTTCCTTGCATAAAGCTTCAGTCTTTTCTTTATTACGATTGATACAAAGCAGGTTGGCTCCATGAGCAGCAAATTTCCTTGCTGTAACATAACCAATACCCGAAGTAGCTCCCGTTATCACAACAAACCGGTTTTTATAATCTTCGGTACATATTTTGGGGTCTAAGCCATTGTTCTTAATCATTGCAAATATATCAGACCACTTATATTCCTTAACATACCGAAAGAATTTATTTTTACTCATAGCTATTTTTTTAATGGTAGTATTATCCGAATTTCTTAATCATAAACTTTCTGTAAGCTTTTCCAAACCGGGGAATATTATCAAAAATATCGCCCCACAAATCATAGTAGTCTCTTTGCTCCGAAATTTTGCCATTTTCATTTATAGTCAGGCGACTGGTGCCATACATTACCGAACTGGGATATTTTTTAAAACTAAGCGTCATTTCCCATTCCATAAAAACAATATTATCCTGCATCATTGCCCTCACTATTTTCATTCCTAAGTCTTTTGAACGGTTAGAAAGGCGCTCGGTCATTGCTTTAAATTCCTCTATTCCATGTATTTCCTGAATTGTATCCCTGAAATATATTTGATCATCATAATAGGGTAAAATATGTGACCAATCGGGTTTGCCATGGGTATTGTAGGTTTGAGACCACAATTCTTTTACGGTTTCAATAGTAAGCACATTGTTTGACAATACGTCATTTTCAATAATATTATTCTGTTCCATGTAACAATTAATTAAAAGGTAATATAATTAGGAGAACACTTGATTGTTGTATCGTTGGTTATTTCAAAAACCATTTTATCGAATTCCGGTGGTCCGAATTTTCCTTTTGCATTATTCGAAAATCCATACCCTTCCTTGGGTATGCTTATCCAATTGGTATCCAATTTTTTGTTTTTGTTTTCATCATGAAAATATTTAAATGCATATTTTCCCGTTTTAATATTTTCAATGTAAATGTTGCATTTATTTCCTTTTATGTTTCCTGATAATTCTTGTACAATATTTTTATTTATATCCATCAGCAAAAATAACACTTCTCCCTTATTATTTTGCAATTGTCCTATCTCAATCGTTATTTTATTTTGAGAATTAACAACTAATGGTTTTAATAACAAGATTATGAAAATTATGTTTAAGTATCTCATTGTTTTTTATTAGTTTCATTTTTTTACTTTTTTACTTTTTCTGAATTTCATTCATCCCCCGTAACTCAAGTTTCTTTATTAAAGGGTTCAGAATGAAAAATATCAGTAAAGCCAGGCCTAAAAGTATAAGTATCATTTTACCCAAAATTAAAATTGCAAAAAATGCAAATTCTGTGGCAATAGCAAAAAACAGTATTTGTAAAAATAGGTTCATTTTAAATACGTTAAATACAAAATTAGTTATTAAGACAATTCTGAGTAGTTATATTTCTAATCAATCATTTTTAATCAGTTCATCAAGTTAATCAAAGTTTAAGACGTTTTTATTATTCAATTCGATACTATTTTTAGTCCGATTATTGAAATAATTAAAGTAGTTACAAAAAATATTCTCCAAAAAGTAGCTGGTTCATTAAATATCAGGATTCCCACGAGTACTGTTCCTACGGCCCCTATACCTGTCCATACGGCATAGGCAGTTCCAATGGGCAATTCCTGCGTTACCTTTACAAGCAAATACATACTCATAGCCAAACATATCAGAAATCCAATGTACCAATATGTTGCTTCAACTCCCGTAGTTTCTTTTGCTTTACCCAGGCAAGCAGCAAAAGCTACTTCAAATAATCCGGCAATAATTAATAAAATCCAACTCATTTTTATTCGGTTATTTATTTGATTTCAATATTTTTTTAAACAATTAAATTTAATAAGTATATGTAAGTTCAATTTATACTAAATCTATTAGTAGCGCACATAAAGTCCCCAAATACTTTTTTCCGTTTTCCTTCTCTTTTTTCTCCCTCTCCAAATGGACAGGGTTGGGGTGAGGTTGGAGAAGGTGTCCGTAGTACCGTAGAGTTAGGAGGAACTAGGGGGTTACTCCTAACTAAGGTTGCTAATACAATGATATAATTCAAATTAGAAAAATCTTTTTTGGCATAGGCGCTTAGAGCGCAAGAACTCCATTATTCAAAACCGAAAAAAGCTTGCTTGATTATTTCTAGATTGTATAAATAAGGTTAAGGTCGGTCTGGTGTAATAAGTCTACTAAGGTGAAAATTTAAAAATAAGGTTTTTAAATAAAAAGCACTAATTGATAGATATCCTGATGTTTATATTATCTTAACACCTTGTTTTTCTATTAAACCTTAGTAAAAGTCCAATATGTCACCACCCCCACCCTTATTACCTTATTAAAAAAACAGCATTAAGGAATCTATTCTAATCCAATTATACGACCCTTCTTAAACGTTATAAAGTCGAATATATCCCTAAATAATAGCATCAGGAATGAATATAAGTCAATAAAAATGGTGGTTTCAGGGTGCGCAACTTAACGCCTATACCAATTTTTTTTTTTCATTTAATCATTGAATCATGGTTAAGACATTGAAATTAGCTGTCTTTGTTTGTCAGCAACACTTTGTCAATTCTGGCACCATCCATGTCTAAAATTTCAATTTCAAAGTTGAGCCAGCGTAGTGTGTCGCCTGTAGATGGTATTCGTCTTAGTTCATTTAGTATTAGACCGCTGATGGTATTAAATGGATAATCTTCTGCTAAATCGTCTAAGTCGAACTTCCGAAAAAGTTCAATTAGAGGATATTGTCCGTCAATAAGCCAACTGCCATCTTCTCGTTGGATAAAAGAAAAATCACTCCCATAAAAATCGGAAACATCGCCAACTAAGGCTTCTAATAAATCATTCATTGTTACGATGCCTTGCATTTGACCAAACTCGTCCACTACTATTGCCTGATGTATTTTTCCTGTTTTGAATAATTTCAATGCTTTGTAAGCCGATAAATTTTCTACAACGTATTGAGGTTCTATAACGTGGTTAGAAATATTAAAGTCAGTGTCGTTAATATGTTTAAAAAGGTCTTTAAGTAAAACAATACCTACAATATCCATTTCATGATTTACAATGGGGTAAACAGAGTGCATTTCGCTATTTACGGTTCTTTTGATGGCTTCTGCATCGAAGGTTGCTTTTAAAACAATAGTATCATTGCGATGAGTCATGAGCGATGAAACCTTCCTGTCACCCAAACTGATAACACGCTCCATAATATCTTGCTCAATTTCGTGAATGGCACCTCCTTCAGTACCTTCCTTGATAATGGCTTTTATTTCTTCTTCGGTTACTTTGCTTTCGGCGGTAGGTTTTATGCGAAACAGTTTAATAAGAATGTCTGAAGTAAAGGTGAGCAACCAGATAAAAGGGGCGGCAATGATAGAAATCCAATACATTGGAAAAGACAATAATTTTGATATCTTTTCGGGCATTGTTAGGCCAATTCGTTTGGGAACGAGTTCGCCCAGCACCAATGAAAAAAAAGTAAGCGTTATTACAATAACAGCTACTGCAATGGTATCGCTGTATAGTCTAAGGAATTCAAACCGATTTAAGTAATTTACTAAATTATCTTCAATTTTTTCCCCGCTGTAAATTCCGGTAAGTATGCCTATAAGGGTAATACCAATTTGCACGGTGGAAAGAAATTTTCCGGGATTACGAGAAAGTTCAATAGCTTTTTTTGCAGCTTTATCGCCTCTTTTTGCAGCAGTTTCTAGTCGTGATTTACGCGAAGAAACCATAGCAATTTCAGACATTGCAAAAATGCCGTTCAGCAAAATGAGGATGAGTATAATTAGTATTTCCATTCAGCAAAAATATCAATTAAATGTTCAATTTGTTCTTTTGTCTAACATCTTTGTTCTTTTGTCTAACATTGCTGTTCAGTTACTATATGGTTTATTTCTCTTTAGTCGAATGCAGAATTTATTTGTTGACATAAATTTTATTTCCTGGTTAACTTTACAAATCTGTCTGAACCCTGATTCAATGATTTAATGATTAGCAAGATTAAAAACAAATTATTCAATCACGATACAGACAATTTTACATCTCACCTTAAAAAAAAGCTACAACAAGTAGGCCTAATTCCGGTAGCTGACTGTAGTTTTTTTTAGTTATTTGTTTCTGTAATTTGCAAATATAAACATAACATTTTACAAATTATTAAACAAACCGGATAATTTTCAGCAAAAAGTTATTGGTTGCCAAACAAAATGTGGCGTAACTCTGGCAAAATGTAGATCAACTCAAACAAAATGTACAGCATTTATTGTTTGAAATTTAGGAAAAAACACGAACCCAATCCCCAAATGGGGCTTAAAACAAAGTTATGTATTTACCGTTAATAAAAACAATTTTCAGTTTCCTTTCTGAACGCCCCCAGATTAGGAGTTGGAGGTCGATTTCTTTGTTTCTTTTCATTCAGCATTTTAATTCAATAAAAAAAAAGAACATCTTAAATCAATAAAATTATTGCTACATTTGTAAATCGGTGAAAGAATGTTTTTTAAACGAATAGATTAGTTCTACTTCTACCAAATATGAACAAACCACAAAAGACACAATAGAACAACAACATTGAGAAATCAATTGACCTGATTTTAAGAATACCATTAGGTATTTCTCTATTGTGTTCTATATTTTTCGTTTTTTTTTGATTTCCTATTGCGTCTATTGTGGTTCAAAATCAATATTAGTAAAGTAGAATTAGTATCAATCCAACAATTAAAAAGTGTATGGCGGAAAAAACTAAAAAATCAAAACCAACTGTCAGTTCCAACATTAAACCTTCTGATAGTGTTAAGTTCCCAATAGCTTGTTTAGGTGCTTCGGCAGGTGGATTAGAAGCATTTGAACTTTTTTTGCGGAATATTCCCGAAAACACGGGAATTGGTTATGTGTTTATTCAACATTTGGATCCAAACCGAAAAGGAATGTTGCCCGAATTGCTTCAGCGGATGACAACAATGAAAGTATTTCAGGTAAAAGATGGCATGAAAGTACAGCCAGACACAGTGTATGTGATACCACCAAATAAAAACATGTCCATTTTGAAGGGTATTCTTTATTTATCCGAACCTCATGAAACTCGTGGTCTTCGCCTCCCTATCGACTTTTTCTTTCGCTCACTTGCCGACGATTTGAATGAACAGGCTATTGGTATTGTTCTTTCGGGAATGGGTTCAGATGGGAGCATCGGGTGCCGTGCAATAAAAGAAAAAAATGGAAAAGTGTTGGTTCAGGAACCTACTAATGCTAAATTTGATAGCATGCCCCGTAGTGCTATCAATTCAGTATCAGCAGATAGTGTAGCTCCCGCCAATGATTTGCCAAAGAAAATGCTTAGCTTGTTAAAGAACAGAACTTATGTGAAATTAAATATTGAGGAAGAGCAGGATGATCAAAGTTCGCTTGAAAAAATAATAACTATTCTGCGAGAACAAACAGGCAACGATTTTTCTTTGTATAAAAAAAACACCTTGTATCGACGTATTGAAAGAAGGATGAATGTTCATAATATTGATAAAATTATTAAATATGTCCAGTTTTTAGCTGAAAACCCAAAAGAAGTAAATATCCTTTTTAAAGAATTATTGATTGGTGTAACTAATTTTTTCAGGGATGTGGCAGTTTGGGAAAAAATAAACGAAACAATACTTCCTGAATTGATTTCCACCAAACGCAATGGCACAATATTACGGGCTTGGGTAACTGCATGTTCCACCGGCGAAGAGGCTTATTCACTGGCTATACTATTCAAAGAAACAATAGAAAAAATAAAACCGCACAAAGCCATTTCGCTTCAGATATTTGCCACCGACCTTGACGAGGAAGCAATAGAAACGGCTCGAAAGGGAGTGTTTTCAAAAAATATCGATTCAAATATATCCGCCTCCAGACTCAAACGGTTTTTTACTCAAACTGACCATGGTTATCGTATTAATACCGAAATAAGGGAAATGGTGATATTTGCAAAACACAATATCATTCTACATCCCCCTTTCACCAAACTGGATATTCTCACGTGTCGCAATTTGTTGATTTACATGGATACTCAACTTCAAAAAAAGTTACTCGAATTGTTTCATTATTGCCTTAATAAAAATGGATATATAGTTCTAGGTAGTGCTGAAACACTAGGTACACAAAGTCATATTTTTACGCCTATTGATGCTAAACTCAAAATTTATAAACGGTCAGAATCTACTGTAAGGCGGGAAATTTATGATTTCCCATCTTCTTATTCAAAAAATAACCCAAATAGTACTGAAAAAGAATTACCTATGAAAGATACACCGAATATTCAAACCCTTGCGGATCAACTCCTTTTGCAGCATTTTTCACCTCCGGGTGTATTGGTAAACGAAAATGGAGATATTATTTATATAAGCGGAAAAACTGGGAAGTACCTCGAACCGGCTGTGGGAAAAGCGAATATGAATATATTTGCTATGTTGCGTGAAGGTTTACAGACCGAATTTCTACATGCCTTCCGACAGGCAATTATAAAAAAAACTGCTATTGATTTAAAAAATGTGATAGTAGGTATTTCTGGTGGAATGCAACAGGTGCATATAAAAATTCAATGGATAGATAAACCCGAACAATTAAAGGGAATGGTGATGATTGTTTTTAATGATTTACCAATAAGTTTAGAAGATAAACCAACTAAAAAGCGATCAAAATCATCCAATATTTTCAATCAACTGGAATTAGAAAAAGAGGTGCAACACGTTCGGGAAGAAATGCAAAACACGCTCGAAGAAGTACAAACTTCGCAGGAAGAATTAAAAACGAGCAACGAAGAATTTCAGTCAACCAATGAAGAATTACAATCAACTAATGAAGAACTCACCACTTCGAAAGAAGAGATGCAAAGCTTAAACGAAGAACTTCAAACGGTAAATGCTGAATTGATGTCGAAAGTGGAAGAATTTACGCAGGTAAATAACGATATGAAAAATCTGCTCAACAGTACCGAGATTGCTACTTTATTTTTAGATAAGGAATTGAACATTAGAAGGTATACCGATCAGGCAACTAAAATATTTAAGTTGAGAAAAACTGATATTGACAGACCTCTTACCGATTTGGTTTCGGATTTAATATATCCGGAAATGGTGAATGACTCGCATGAAGTTTTAAAAACACTTGTATTTGTAAAAAAACAGATTCCAACCAAAGATGGGCGCTGGTTTTCTATCAGAATAATGCCTTATCGCACGTTTGATGATAGAATTGATGGTCTGGTTATCACTTTTTTCAACATTACCGATTTGAAAGAATTGGAAGCCGAATTGAATGAAAAAGAACAAATGCATCAATTGATTTTAATGAATTCGTCAGATATAATCATCCAGATATCTGCAAATGACGAAATCTTAGAATTCAATAGGCAGGCAGAAAAGTTTTTCGGCATAAAACTCAAAGAGGTACTAAATCAAAAATTTACCGATATGTTTGTTCGACCTGAACTTCGAAAAAAAATCAGTAGAGATTTTGATAAATTTTTGAAGGATGAAATTAACTATAACTATCATATGGAGATAATTGCTGCAAATGGAAAAAATAGATCTGACGATTGGTCGGTAAATATACTCAAAAACAACATAGAAGTTCCCGGAAAAATAGTTTTGATTAAAAAACAACTGGACTGATTAATTTTATTGGTTCTACCACGAATCGTGTGGGTGATTATTTTATTTTAATATAAATAAGGTTTGTTTGCAGGGCCTAATTTTTACTAAGGTTGAATAAAAAATAAGGTTTTAAACAATATAAACGCCTGAATTTATAGCAATTAAGTCTTTTTCTTTAAAAACCATATTTTTGATGTATTTACCTTAGTAGTAATAATAATTCCCCCTGTCCTAAACCTTATTATCTCCTGTTAATCGATGAGCGATGTTTTTTTATGGCTCTATAACGAATAAGGTGGGTAATCAATTTTTCCTTATTCACTGATTTGATTTATTTTGTTCAAATTAGACTCCAGAGGAGTCAT
>JAAFGX010000030.1 GCA_010365115.1 Paludibacter sp. | reverse complement strand
CATTAAAATGGTTCATTTAAAATTTGATGTGGATTATGTATTTTTTTTGTAACAAAAGAAAGAATGACTAAAGTTAACAGACATTCTCTTTGAATTTAAAAAATAGTTGATTTATATGAGCATGAATTCTAATTATTCCTTTGAATGACAGCTATATTGTGTTATTCCAAATTTTGAACGTCTAATATTATCGACTTTAAAATAGTATTTTATCTACAAAAATATTTTCAAAATCAGGGTTTGTTTCCAAATTGACATGTATGGTTTTTACCAATATATCTTCCACAATTTTAAGGTTTGAAAATAGAAACATTTTGGCTCCGAGAAGTGCGGTATTTCCCATTTTACGGATTTTTTGTTCAGGTAATTCAATCATGCCAATTTCAGAAACATGTTTGAGGTTGATATAACTTCCAAACCCTCCAGCAATGTAAAGTTCATTTATGTCTGATAGTTGAATGGAAAGTTCTTGGGTCAGGATTTCCAATCCTGCAGCAATAGCAGCTTTGGCAAGCTGAAATTCATTGATGTCTTTTCGGGTGATTTTTACTTTACCTGCAATTGAAATTTGAGTATCACCTGAATTGATATCACCAAAATCGCCTATCATTTCTAATTTGCGAAAAATGGCGATGGCATCTACCAAAGCACTTCCGCAAATGCCTTTTGGTTCAGTATTTCCAATGACATTGGCTATAATTTTTCCGTTTTCGAGGTGCAAAGACGAAATTGCTCCAGTTACGGCTCGCATTCCCATGGAAATGTTTGTTCCTTCGAAAGCTGGTCCGGCAGCTGTAGAAGCACAAACAATTCGATCTTTATTGCCCACCACAATTTCTCCATTCGTACCCAAATCAATCAGAGCCGTATAATGCTCTTTTTCGCCAAGTCCGGTGGCTGCAATTCCTGCCAGAATATCGCTTCCCACAAAACTACCAATGGAAGGATAAAACTGAACACTTTCAGCAACTTTTGTTTTCCAACCAAGTTCATTGGGTATAAAAGTTTTCATTCCTAAATTCTTCACTTCAAACGGATACATTGCCAATGGTGATACATCTTCTCGACTGAAAATCAACTGCATGGCGGTATTTCCAACAATGACGATTTTTCGAATCTCAACATTGTGTTTTTGGAGCATTAAATCGATCATTGAACCAATTGCAGAACGAATGACAGTGGTCATTTCAACTGCTTTGCCATCAATACCGGATTGTATGCGAGAAATCAAATCGGCGCCAAATTTTGCTTGTGGATTGAGCATGGTTTCGACTGCAATAACTTTCGCTGTTGATAAATCAATCAATTGAGCAACCAACGTGGTCGTTCCCAAATCGACAGCTACACCAAAACCTAGTAGTGGTACAAACTCAAAATTGCTCTCATCAGCCAGAATTATGTGGTTGAATTGCTCAACTTCAAGTGTAATATCACTTGTACAATTACTGTAGCAAGCCAGCCGCCATTCGGAGTTTAATCCGAGCTTTTCTATTTGTTGCCCGTGCTTTTCCGAAACTTCAATTTCACCGGTAATCAATTTTACTTTGCATTTTCCACACGTTCCTTTGCCACCGCACGGAAATTCAATTCCGAATTCGTGCAGCACATCAATCAATGGTGTTTCATCATTGACCTGAATGGTTTTTCCTAATGGTTGGAGGTTTATTGTGTGTTTTTGCATTGTGTAGAAATCACCTCACCCCTGACCCCTCTCCTTGAGGAGAGGGGAAATGTGAAGTAGAAAAGTTCAATTAGTTAGTATTGCCAGTTTAATTTCCGTTTCTATTTGTTGAAAGAAATCATTTTCAACCTGCTCGGTTATCAAAAGAATTTCATTTTGATTTTCTGAAATATGATTTTCGAAACTACAGCCAGAAAGCGTGTAATTCATTAATTGACAACCATTTTCTGTTCTTATATATCCTTTTGCACGTAGTAGCTGAGGATAACTTTTTAAAACGGTGCTTAATTTTTCAGAATCAAAAATCGTTTCTGGTTCAAAAGTAAGTGTTTTTTTTCGGAAATTGTTGTCCTGACTTTCTTTATTTTGTGAGTGAAGCAGATGTAATTGGGAACGAATTTTTTCTGGTTGATTTTCTAAACAAATCAATTTCAATAATTGCGATTTATCTACAATGGTTTTATTTGGGAATTTAGACTCAAATTTACTTAAAAGTGCCACTATTTCGGAGTCAATCAAAGTGTCACATTTACTGAAAGCAATATAATCAGCTTTTGAAATTTGATTTTTGTAGAGGAAATTCATTTGCAGTCGTTCGTTGTTGAGCAAGGTAATATCCACCATGCAAATAACCGGCAATAGAGCAAGTTGCGGAATCTTGGCAACAATTTCCGTCACCATATCAATTCCACCCAATCCGCTAGGTTCTATAATAATACGGCTGAACTTTTGTAAATTTACGATTTCCTCTAAATCTAGCTGAAAAAAAGCTTTTGCAGAACAACAAATACAACCACCCGAAATATCAAATATGTTCTGATTTTCAGTTGCTTTCTCCACGGTTTGTGTGTCAATAGAAGCTTTTCCAAACTCGTTAATTATCACCGCCCATTGATCGTCAGACTTTTTCTGATTGAGCAAGTCGATTATAGCCGTGGTTTTGCCAGAACCAAGAAAACCGGTGATAATATGAACAGGCAAAGCCCCCCTTGGGGGTTCTAGGATGTAGTCTGTTTCAGTTTTCAATTCCCAATTATGATTTTTAATTTCTTTCACTAAAATAAAGATATTTTTTAATTTGTAATTTAAGAGATGATACTAACTTCAAGTCCTCCTTCGGAAGATTTAAGGGGCTATTATTAAAGTCCGTATGATGATACTAACTTCAAGTCCTCCTTCGGAAGATTTAAGGGGCTATTATTAAAGTCCGTATTCAGCCAACGTAAATTTACTGTGATACAACACCGGTAACATCATTTCCACAAAATCACTTTCGTTTTCAGGAATGCTTTCCAGTTCGTCACGAAGAATAGGCAGATAAGCTAATTCTATATCAGAGAGCTTCATTTTTCCACTTGCCAATGCTTCATCAATGATATCCAAAGCAGTCAATGCACCATTACGGGCGTTTGCCACATACGAATCGCCTTTAACCAGTTCACGTGAAATACGAATTACGTTTTCCGGTGCTAAAATCAACGCTTGAGGGTCGGTGTAAATATCCGAAGAAACTAACAATTGTTGCAATACATTGCGGTGAAGTTTTCCGGCACGCAATGCCTCGTTCATCAAACGTGCATCGTACTCCAGCTGCTCCATATAAGCCGTTGGAGCCATGCCTGACAACAATTTAATGTTCTGAACAGATTCGTTGCTCCACAAATCGGCACAAGCAGAGGCTATATTTCCCAGCGGACTCAAGTGAGCACAAGCAGCCGTTTTTCCTTCCATAGAAATTGGAATTCCGGTAATAGCTTTGATAAATGGGCCTTCGTAACCGCAATCTTTGTCCGGTCCAATAGCTCCTTCTTCCATAGCCACGATAGATCGAACCACCGAAATAACACGCACCAAAGTTGCAAAAACTTTAGGAATGTATTTCTTCTCGGCCAATACCATGGCTGTATTTGCAAATCCGCAAGCCGAATCACCACCCGCAATTTTACCGTTTTTGTTGGCAACTGCCACAATTTTTTTCCACAAAAACTGCATATCTCTTACACCCAACACCGACAAGGCAAACATCACTGTTTTTATATCGCAATTCATCAATGCATCGTCGGAAACCTCTTTACCACCAGTGCTTTCAATCGAAAGCAAGTCGCCACCTGCCAAAGAACCTTTATCAAACAATTCAAACATAGGTTCGAGGTATTGTGAAGTACGTTGTTTGGCAGGACGTTCAAATTCACGTAAATCATTTGGAGTTAAGCGAATTTCTGATTTTAAACCGTGCGTTTGATAGTATTTTTCACAAATTTCGTCCATTACTTTTACGATTTCAATACCAATTGTAGGTGTTTTAGTCATTTCAAGCAATGTTTCCAATTCGAGTACAACACCTTTCGATTGGAGGTGCAAAGCACGTTCCAATGCACCTTCGGTAATTTGTCGGTAGTGCTCGTACACTTCAGGCAAGGTACTGCTGTTGATACTCATTATTGGCAACGTAAAATTTAGCTCTGCATATACTTGTCCGCCACCAATTTCCAATCCTCTGCGTGTTTTAACAGGCTTTGGAGCTATACCGAACATCAAATCTTCGGGGTTATTTATTACAAGACTTTTGTACTTCATAATATTTGTATTTATTGGATTATTTGTTTTATTGTTGACAAAAAAGTAACACGATGATTAATTTTTTTGGTTGAATTCTTTCAATGCATCAAAAAATGCAACTATATTTTCAGACGGTACATGTGGAGGCAAATCGCAACCTGTTGAAAGAACAAAGTTTTTATATTTCGCTGTTTTTTCTAACAAATCAGATACAAAAGTTTTTATTTCCTCAGGTGTTGATTGCTTCATAATACTTACTGGATCAACATTTCCCATAATTAATTTATCCTCAGGGAAGAATTCAAGTGTTTCAACCATATCAATTGCATTCCCAAAATGATAGGCATTGGCACCTGAATAAAGCATGGCTTCGTTGCAATGACCTTTGTTTCCACAGTTGTGAAGAACCACCAAGAAGTTTTCGTCTTGAACAGCAGCCACCATCAGCTTTACATATTCTGAAGAAAATTGGATACAATCTTCGTTCGATAACAATCCTGCGGCCGGTTCAGCCACCACAACACCTGAACAACCAAATGCTTTCAACGCTTTGCAATAGTTGATAATAAACTCGGTACATTTGCTAAGCAACATTTGAGTAGCTTCAGGTTCGATATAACAAGCCATCATAATTTCCGAAACATCGAACAAGCGACCAGCCAGCGAAAATGGTCCGATAACGCCCGCCAAAACGGGTTTATCAGAGGTGCTTTCAACAGTCAGTTTGTTGGCTAAAATATATTCAGGAACACGTCCTTCGGTAATTTCGGGCACTCGCAATGCTTTAATTTCTTCAGGGGTAGTTACCAATCGTCCTAAAATGTGAGGCATTTCGTCTTCCTGAAATTCAATTCTACAACCGAAAACTTCAGCTTCCAACGTTAAATCCATAATAACTGTTTTAGCAGCAACCGGATAAACCTCGTTTAATTTATTAATAGCTTCGGCGTGAACCAATCCACTTTGCAAGGCATTTACTACTTTTTTCCCAATCATTTCAATGCCCGGGTGTGTCATAATTGGAATAGCAATACGTTCATTTTTGTTGATTTGTTCGCTTACCCATTTGGTCATGTTAATCATAATAATGTATTTAGCACCCTAAATCCAAACCTCACCCCTCTCCTTTTGAGGAGAGGGGAAATGTGATATGGACTTAAAGAAATTTGTTTGTATTTTTTCGTTTTAGGCAATAACGATTCTGGGCTTGTATTTCAAAGCCCCTGAGAATCATTATTTTAATTTAAATTTGAGTATTTGGAAGAAAGTGATATCTGCTGTGACTTCTAATTAATAAACTATTTGAACAACGATTTTTGAAGGCAATCCAGAGATGGCTATTGGGAACGCAAAAACCGCAAACCAGAATTTTACAGAATCAAGTCTTTAAGTCCCCCTCTTGCTCTTGCTCCTCAAGGAGAGGGTTGGGGTGAGGTCTGGATTTAGGGGGCTGTTCGTAACTTCTTAAGCCACCAACTTAGCCAACCATTCTACTACTCCTTGTGGATCTGGAGTATATGCATCGGCACCAATTTTTTTGCAGTATTCGTTATTTACCGGTGCACCTCCAATAAATATGAAAGTTTCTGGTAATTCAGCCTTAATATCTGTAACAATTTGTGCCATATTTACCATAGTGGTTGTTAGCAATGCCGATAAAGCAACAACTGCTCCCGGATGTTCTTTGATTGCTTGAATGTATTTTTCGGAAGGAACGTCAACACCTAAGTCAATTACCGACCAACCTGAACCTTCTACCATCATAGCAACTAAGTTTTTGCCAATATCGTGCAAGTCGCCTTTTACAGTTCCAATAATAAAAGTCCCTTTGGTTTTGATTTCACCTGAAGTGAAAAAAGGTTTCAATTGAACCATTGCAGCACCCATTGCACGTGCAGACATCAACATTTGAGGAACAAAAATCTTATTTTCTGAGAATTTTTTACCAACATGATCCATAGCCGGTACCAATGCGGTTTCAAGAATTGCCTGCGGACTAATTCCAGCTTCCAATGCTTGAATAGTGATTTCCGATGCTCCATCTTGTCCTTTCAAAGCTGGTGGATAAGGTGAATTTTTATCTGCTTTTCCTAATTCTACTACTTCCAATAGTTTTTCTAATAATTCTGCCATAATATTTGATTTATAAATTTGTATTTCTACGACTTTTTACTTTACAAAAATAGAGGGTTATTTGTACAGATGCTACAACTATTTTCACCAGTATTAATGCTATATTCACATTTTATTGTATTTTTGTGAGTTAATTGTTGATTCCAAATAACATACAACTTTAATTGGCTTAATTTCAGCTTAATATTAAACACAATGTCAGCTTCACTAGAGAAAATAAAGCTCAAAGCAAATGAGTCTTTTTCAATTGGTATTTTTCAAGACAATTTTGAAGAATGCACCTGGCATTACCATGATAATTACGAAATTAGTTTTATTACTGAAGGAAGTGGTAAACGAATTGTAGCTGATTCAATTGAAGAATTTCAACCGGGCGATTTGGTATTTATAGGTAAAAACATTCCCCACGTGTGGATTGCGGACAAAGACTTCGATGCGCCAACACAACGAAAACTTGAAATGGTGTACTTACAATTTTCAGAAGACGTTTTAAGTGGAGGTATGTTATCACTTCCTGAATTTCAATATGTTGCAAAGGCGTTGAATTTATCTGAACGAGGAATTAGAATTAAAGACCAAACGTTGAACGAAGTTAGTAACCTCATGCTACAACTTCCGTATTTAAGTAGTTTCGACCGAATGATTGTGTTTCTGGAACTCATGAATATCATCGGTAAAAGTGAAAATCTGGTTTATTTAGCCAGTAACGATTATATAAGCAAGCGATTTACTACCAAAAACAAACGGATCGAGACTATCCACCAGTATTTAATGACCAATTACCGGAAAGAAATTGATTTGGGTAAAATTGCGGAATTAGTAAGTATGGCCGAAGGTTCACTTTGTCGGTTTTTTAAAAATCAAATGGGAATTACTATTTTTGAATACCTGAATAAAATTAAAGTTGACTTTGCCTGCAAACTTTTAATGGACAAAAACCTCAGCATTACCGATGTCGCGCTCGATAGCGGTTTCAACAATATCAGTCATTTCAATAAACAATTCAAACGTATTACCAATTTACAACCTTCTGAATACAGGATGCGTTATAAAGATTTGAAATACTAAAAGGATTAATTTGTAACAGGTAGTCTCCGTTTATAACACGTCTTCATAGTGCAAATATCGCATTCTGACGGCGTTTCAACTACATTTTCACCAATGCCAATAATCCCACTCACTGATTTTTTCGGTTGCATCAGACAGGAATCGTTTAGCGTTATGCCACAAGGCTCAGGTGGTAAAAGAGAGAAAAGCAGACTTTGTTCGGTCAACTTCCAGACACAATGTCCGGGGCAATATGAACTAGTAGCGTTCAAGCCAGATTTTGTAGCTTCTTCACCTACTAATTTACAGATATATCGAACCCCAGCTTCAGCAATTTCAGAACCTATGGCATCAGCCATAAATTCGGAAACAATATCGCCCGATTGCCTTAATTCATTCAGATAATCCTCGTATTCTTTGCCAGCAGTAGATAGAAAAACAGCAAATTGAGTGGACTCCGATAAATGCCGGCAAATAACTGTGCCAACTCTCAAACTTAGACCATCAACACTAATAGTCTTACTGTCAATTAATTCGCCATTCAATATTTTAAAACCCATCTGAGGTTTGCATATTTGATAGGCTTTTTCAATAATGATGTCAATCATTTGCAGCATCGAATTATCAGGTAAGGTTCCACCATAGCCCAAATGAAGGTAAATTTCTTCTTTTTTGATTTTTAAGTCAGATAACTTAAGTTGAATGGTTTGCATAACTGAATGAATGGTTTAAAAAGATAGGAGAGAATGGCATCAACAAAAATAGTAATAAATACCATACTCGCCACATCTTAATTTTAATACTTCCCATGTTCTTGAACAGCATCCCACATAGCCCAGAAATTTCCTGCGGAAACATCATCCTGAATGTTGTGTACTGGTGCAAATACAAATCCACCACCCGGCGCCATAATATCCAAAATACGTTTCACTTCGTCTTTCACTTGTATTGGTGTACCTTTACAAAGTGTACTTTGAGTGTCAATACCTCCACCCCAAAAAGTAATATCTTTACCAAAATCTTTTTTCAAACCGGTTAACTCCATGTTTGTTGCCGTAAATTGAACAGGATTAAGAATGTCGAGACCTGCATCAATCAAATCTGGAATAATGGGGCGAATAGCACCGCAACTATGCATGAAGGTTTTAATACCGGGCATTTCATCATGTATAAAACCGAATAGTTCTTTAAATTTTGGTATTATATACCGTCGTAAGTCATCAGGTTCAATAAGAGTAGAAGTTTGCGTACCTAAGTCGTCACATTCAGAAGCAACTAAAATTTTATCTGCTAAGTTGTTGCGTTTTATCCACGAAAAAAGTGAGGTCCAATATTCTTTTTTGTGTTCAATAAACTGACGAGCAAGAGCATCTACTCCGTCCGGATCCATGTAGGTATCCATATACCAAGCTTCATGTCCACGTATACGGGTACTCATCTCGGTAAGCCCAGCACAGTTTCGGTCAGCGACTCCACAAAAATCACCTAATTTAGCAGCCAATGGAACTAAATCTTTTTCCATTTTGGCAATCTGTTCGGCACCCCATTTTGGAACACTCCAATGTTCCAAACCTTCAGAAATGCTGTCATATTTTTTTAGCGGATAAGTGGCTTGACTGTAATACAATTCATGTGTTGACATTTGCCATTCACATTCGTATAAGTCGGTAAGTATGGCAGTTCCTTTTTCGTCGAAGGTTCGAACCTTCTCATAATCCAAAACCCGTCGTGCTCCAATCCGGCGAGTGTCTGATTTGAGCGCCACCAGAGTTTCTTCTATTGGTGTAACAATTTGCGAAATAGGATCGCACTCAGCGTGGTCGAATTCGGTGCTCAATCCACGTTCTTTCATTGCATTCAGGAATGCACCTTTGCAAATTCCGGTAACTGTTGTTCCAGCTAAATCATAGGGAACTCTGTCTGGCTCTTGATGATTTAAAGCCAATCCCGTTCTTTCTCTACTGTTCATAATTTATTGATTTTAATTTCTATGTTAATTAAATATTTATCGATTTTATTCTTGGTACGAGTAAATGAATAATTAGCAGCGCAATTAAATACCCACAACCTGCAACTGCAAATGGTATGGCATAACCATCAACTCCCACATTCTGAAGAATTTTACCCACTGAAAATGCTAAAATAGCTCCTCCAACAGCTCCTGCAAAGCCTCCAAATCCGGCTAAAGTTCCGGTAGCTTTCTTTGGGAAAATATCAGACATTAGACTGAACACATTGGCCGACCATCCACAATGTCCTCCAGCGGCAAGAGCAATCAGGCCAACAGCCAGCCATACATTGGAGGTGTGAGGCACGAATACCACAGGCACAGCAAAAATAGCACATGCAAGCAACCCAAATTTTCTTCCCTTGTTTAGGCTAAAACCCATCTTCATAAGTTTTGACGAAAACCAACCCAGAAAAATGCCCAGTCCCCATGATGACAAGTAGATTGTAAAAAATGGTAACCCAATTTCTTTCAGATTCAGACCAAATTTTTCGTTCAGGAATTTGGCTCCCCAGAACAGAAAAAACCACCAAATTGGGTCGGCTATGAATTTAGCAACAGCAATAGCCCATGCCTCGCGATGTTGCAGAATGTCTTTCCAACCAACCTTTTCGGTATTTTCATTCGCAGTGTTATCTGAATTAATATATTGAAGTTCTTCTGCTGAGACATTCGGACTATCTTCAGGTTTCCTGAAGTACTTGAGCCAGAGAAACACCCAGATGATACTGATTGGGAATGTCCAAAGGAAACCAACACGCCAGTTATCAAAACTTAGTACCAAAGCAGGAATGATTAATGGAGAAAGGATTGTTCCCATATTTGCCCCACCATTAAAAATCCCCACTGCCAATGCCCTGTCTTTTTTTGGAAACCATTCGGCAACTGCTTTAATGGCCGATGGAAAACTTCCGGATTGACCTACTGCAAGGCTAAACCGAGCAACAGCGAATCCAATCCACGAGCGGGCCAATGCATGCCCAAGGGTGGCAATGCTCCATATCACGATGGATACCAGATACCCTTTCCGAGTTCCGAATTTATCAATAAGCCTTCCCATCAGTAGGAAGCAAATTGCATATGCGATCATAAACACGCTGTTGATGATTCCGTATTGTTCTTCGGACCAGCCAATGCTTTTCTGGAGTTGGGGAGCCAAAATACCCAGCGCTGAACGGTCGATATAAAGTATGGTGGTTGCTATAAAAAGCAATCCCAGAATGACCCAGCGGAATTTAGTTTTAGTGTGTTGTTCCATTTTAATTTAGTAAATAGATTATTTTGTTTTGTAATTTAAAATCAATATTTATTCGGAACAGCCACATCTTTGTTTAGCATTTCCATTTGTTCAACAGATAGTGTAATTCCCAATGCTTTAAAGTTTTCGCTTAGTTGTAGAACTGTACTACCCGTAACCATTGGAATTATTCCGGGTTTACTTTGTATCATCCAAGCCAATAAAATGGCATTAACTGAAACATTTTGATAATTTGCTATCTGATTTAAAACCAATAGTTTTGATTCACTGCTTTTGTTTTGATAATGTATTGGAAGCTGCTGAAAACCATTTAAATAAGCTCCACCCAACAATGGCGAATAAGCCATCATAGTTACGTTATTTATCCCACAATATTGTTCCATTTCTGGAGTGAGCACTTGTTGTGTACCAAAATTGGCACGAAGGGAAGGTTCAAGCAAGGTATGACGTTGTTGCAGGCAACAAAAGCCCTCCCATCCTTGTTGTTTTGCTTTTGAATTTGCTTCTGCAAGTCGCCATGAATTGAAATTACTAGCACCTGCAAAACGGATTTTTCCTTGTTGTTTCAATGTCTGAAAAGTTGACATCACATCTTCCAAAGGCGTTTCCATGTCATCAGCGTGCGCAAAATAAAGATCTATACAATCAGTTTTTAACCGCTTGAGACTTTTCTCACATTCCGAAACAATAATCTCTTTCTTCAATGAGCGTGGTACATCTCCATATGCAAATCCCACTTTGGAGGATAGAAACAAATCATGTCGATTTTGTCTCATTTGCATCCATTTCCCTATAATCGCCTCACTTTCACCACCATCATAACCGGGAATCCAACTTGCATATTTATTGGCAGAATCGAGAAAAGTACCACCATGTTCGACATAAAAGTCGAGCAATGAAAACGAAACTTTTTCATCCACTTTCGAGCCAAAATACATGGTCCCTAAACCCATATTACTGATTCTATAATCGGTATTTCCTAATTTTATTTTGTCCATAAACTTTTAAAACACTGATTTGAAATGAGCAAACTCTCTTTTTACATCGACATTTTCCAATATAAATTATAAAGATTTACGTACAAAAGTAGATCAATTCATAAAAGTTATGCAGTCTAACAACTTATAGCTATAAATTGAAAATCTGTAGCTGATGCAATACAACACTTATCATCTTTTAAAAAGACAATATACCCAAAGTGTGTTAAATCACATCAGCTACAGACTGTTTATAAATTATATTTATTCCTTGATAAAAGTTGCTGATTCAACCTGTTGGTTTTTGAATGCTTTTATCAAATACATACTTTTGGGAAGATCGCTTACATCTAATTTATTCGATGAAGGAATTATTGATTTAATTATTTTTCCGTCAACATTAAAAATCTCTTTTCGTAGGCGATAATCAAGATAATCGGTTTTGACTATAGCATCTAAACCCTGTTGATAAGCTTCATCCACAGGCACATCAGACCACACTTTACCATTAGAAGTAACAGTATGTACATGAAAATTCATACTTTAAAAGTCTTATATCCATCGAAATCAGGAATTCTACTTGTCAAGGAATGATTCATTTCTGGTTACTCAAAATTCGTTATTATTTCTTATCTGTTGCAACAATAGAATGTTACCATAATAAAGGTATAAGTACAATATTTTGTCTCATTTTTAATGTGTTATATTTTTACAAAAATGAAAGTATGAACTTCTTTTCCGATGCATTTAATCAAATACTTACCCGGATTCAGAGAAGATATATCGATTTTTTTTTCCACTCCCACTTTTGCTTTCAAGTGAGTTTTCCCTAAAATATCTATTATTACTATCTCCTGAATGTCATTTTGTGATTCTACGTAAAGGTAATTTTGCGCAGGATTTGGATATATAATTAGTCCTTCATTACCTTGTAAAGTAAGAGAAGTCTTTTCTGTATTAGAAGTAGTAGCTCGTTGTTGTAAATTAATATTGTCAACAATTGCTGAATAAAAACGGGTATAACCCAATATATCCATATAAGCTGTCCCCCTGTTAAATGAGCCTGATTCAAGAAGGTTAATCAATGCGTTACTATAAGGGTAATATTGGAAACCAATTTCAAACATTCCCGGATTATCATCAGCCAGTCCTATCCGATCGGTTTCTCCACAATAAAAATTACTTTTTATACACGAATTCATTAACCGATAATAATCTGAATAATATTCGTGTGAAAGACGTAAATTTTCACCTGTAGGTGCTGTATATGTAAACAAATTTAGTCCATTATTATAGCTCATTTTAGCAGAGATAGTAAGTAATGAAAGTGTCAGGTGGGAATACTGCAATCCCTTTAAAGGAGCTGTTTTGTGTCGGTAACGGTCATATATTTCACCATTTTCAGGTGCCGGGGCAGTTGTTGATTCTCTATGATGTACAGCATCACCAACCATAAATATACAACCGGTTATTAGTTTGTATATGTTTCTTGGGTTAGCGGAAGAACATAATGCATAATGTATAGTTTCATGATCTTTCAAAACATATCCCATGGCAAGGAGCCCCATGGAATGGGCAACTACGTGATTTTGATAATCTTGTTTATCAAAATAATCATTTTGATCCCAATAATTTACACTTTGAATAAACTGGGGTATCAGATTTCTCAACCAATTTTCAGTCAAATTTTTAGTAGTAGTATCAATATAAGAAGTTTCTTTTAATAAATCATAGGCGCATATCAGCGGATAATTACAACGTGCCAGAAGCATACTTGTTCCTGTTTCCAAATTATATGTTATGTTGCCACATGTCTCAGCCCAGATTCTTATTATTGCCGCTGCTTTTTGTGCATAGAGAGAATTTTGTGTTAGCTTATAGCCTAGAGCTAGATTCCGTACAAGTCCTGCCTGTGTTCTCATTTGGTCAAAATATGTATTCGGGTTAGTGCCGGCATAAATATTCGGAGTAAAGTTTAATCCAGCGTTGCACCTAATTATTAATGAATTATATGAAGTGCGCAAAGTGGAACCAGTAGCTGAAATGTCAATATTTTGAATTAATTGATCCAATTCTGGCTGCGTAAAAAGGATTGATGGGGTTGTTGATTGAAGAGAAAGACTCATATCGTCAATATTCATTCGCATAAGGCCCGTAAGTGTTTTCTTTGTCTTGTGGCTTCTAAGCCAGACCGCATACACTTCAGTTTTCCCTGCCGGAACGGTAAAAGTATAGGATGTTTTTGCGTAACTTGATGATACTGTATTAAATGTTACAACTCCATTCAATTGCTTATTAAATGTGTTTACATTCCCATCTGCTCCCAAGGTATATGCACCATTAGCCTGAATACCATCAGTGACAGCAAACATGATACTTTTTCCCGCAAGTGCATGTGTCATTTTCTGATAAAAAGAATACGTATACGTTGCGCCGGGTATTAATCCCGAAAGTTTTCGCCATAACACACTGGTACCATATACTGTATTAGTACTAAAACTCTCATCCATCATCAAATTCAGATAATGGTATTTTGAGTAATAATTTCCTCCGGTCTCAACATTATGCGCTCTGATGCATGTTCGTGGAGAAGCTCCACCGCCTGTTGCACCATCGGCATACCATGAGCTATTTGATGGCCAGATTGTTATACCAGTAGAGCCTGTCCATATACCTGTTTGTGCAATTGTGTACTCACTAAAATCGCCATCCTGTGTAGAAGTACCAAGTAAATCAGTTTGCGCATATGTCGCTACACTATGAGTAGACAAAGTGACCAATAATAAAAATCTAGCAAATCTTTTCATTTTATTAGATTTTAAAAGTTGTATGTGAATATAGTATGAAAATAGAAAGAAACTAATTCTCCTAGCTGCAAATTATTCACATCATACAGAATTAGTCTCTTAAAGTGGATTATTCTTTTATAAAAGTACAGGTACTAACACCATCATTAGCAACATTTTTTAGTATGTACATGCCATTTGATAAATCACCAACATCAAGTTTATTAGAAGTATTATTAATTGTTTTCACAGTTTTACCCTGCAAATTTAAAATTGATATTTTATTTAATGTGGAAGAATTATCATTAAAATACAGATATTTGGATGTAGGATTTGGATATACCGTTAAATTTTTCGCTGATTTAATATCATTAATTCCAGTTTGTTGACCAACAACAAGACTCATATCATCAATGTATAGTAGTTGCTCTGAATCAAGACTACGTACAAGTGCAACATATATTTCAGTTTTGCCTGATGGTACAATAAAAGTCTTTTTTACCAATTTATGTTGTAAATAGCTAGAAATTAACGAAACACCATCGCCTTCTATATGACCGATCTCCGTAATCCCGTTCAATGGATTTGTAATACTCCCAACCTGAACATCATTTAAGTCTGTTACTATGGCAAACTTCACATGACCTGTTGGTGTAAAAGCTGTAATTATTGGGGTTTTATACCAGAACGAAAATGTGTATGTTTGTCCTGATGTTAATCCCGAAATTTTTCTCCAGATATAATTAGTCGGCGTATTTGAGCCTCTCATATACAAGAAAAGATAACTGTATTTCGATCTCCAAATAATTGGCTGCGTGCCTGGATTTGCAATAATTGAATCACTAAGCATCTGTGTTCTAACTGTTGTACTTGCATTAATTGAACCATAGCCACTTCTGCCCCAAGTGCCATTTGGTGGCCAAATTTTAGATGTAGTTATACCCTCAAAACCTGCATCTTCCGTTTCGTTATCCAATAAGTTTGTTTGTGCCGATAATGTTGAACAAAATAAAAGCGTCAAACAGATTAAAAATATATTTATAATTGTTTTCATGTGGAATTTTTTTATATATGGTTACATGGAACTTATCACGTCTAAACGTAACTCGTTTCATACTTATTAATAATGATTTTCTGATATGTTTTTAAAAAAACAATTAATTTGCTTTTATAAAACGGAGTGTTTTCGTTTCACTTCCAATACATTTTATCAAGTAATTCCCTTGGGGCAAGGACGATACATCAACCTTATTATCAACTCTAATTGGAGTATCAATAAGAATTTTGCCCAACATGTCCATAATAATAACTCTTTGAATTCCACCTTGCGAATTGAAAGATATATAGTCTTTAACAGGGTTTGGAAACACATTTAATAAGCTATTTTTCTGTTGATTTGGAGTAGAGGTTGTAGTCCCTACATACAAACTCATGTCATCAAGAAAAATTCTCATTGTTTCTGTTGGTGTTGCTGCTATAGTCTTATTGCGCATCCATGTAGCAAACACTTCCGTTTTTCCGTTTGGTACAGTAAAAGTATATGTAGCTCTATTGTATGTTGTATTTGCTGTTGAAGCAAGCTCTAGCATGGTGCTACCTAATTGTCCGTCAATTATATTATTTCCATCAGCATTTTTATTTACTTTAATATTTGTCACAGCATCGGTAATAGCAAAGTTCACACTTCTTTCCGCAAGCGTATGTGTCATTCTGTAGTAAAAACAAAAAGTATAAGTTTCGCCCGGAGTCAAACCTGATAATTTACGCCATATATAGTTACAGCCAAGAGTACCATTATCCATTAAAACCTGTATATAGTGGTATTTCGAATGATAGTTCCATGTTAATAATGGATCATCTGTAAAATGCACCCTTAAAGCAGTTCTTGTACCGCCTTTAACCCCATCCGCATCCCAATAGCCAGCTCCAGGTTTTGGTGGCCAGATCTGATTTTCGGTAGTTAAATACTCACTAAAATCACCATCCTCAGTTGCATTGCTTAGCAAATCTGTTTGCGCCGTTACTCCAAAACTTAAGAGGAGCATAAAGCCAATAAAAAAAAATTTTGTAATTGTTTTCATTTTTTTAAATTTTAAAATTAATAATTGAAAATTGATATTTATATAAATTGTTTAATTTTTTGAATATATCAAGAACAAGGTCTATTCCATATAAAATAATTCATCTAATTCAATACTAATAGGTGAATTATCCGGATTAGTTTCCATGATATCAGACATAAACTTCCACCAACGTTTTACAATTTCGGTTTCGCTCAGGTTTTGTGAACCTACTCCTGAATTTTTTTGTACTGCAAAAAGTACATTGGTCTCTTTGTCCCAAAAAATAGAATAATCGGATACACCCGCATCCTGAAGCAATTTCTTAAGTTCAGGCCAGATTTCTTTGTGGCGTTTCGTGTATTCAGCTTCGAAGCCTCTTTTCAAATACATTTTAAATGCTACTCGTTTCATGGTAATAGTTGATTTTATTTATAAATTAGTTGGCCAGCGGATTTGCAAAAAAAGCTGTAAAGCCTAATAAATTCATGTGTTGCACAGGTCGGTTATAACTCGCCACTACATCCTGCAATGGTTTACTTTCAGGATATTGACCCAATGCTATGTCAAAAACACCAATCCAGTCATCCGTGGCATTCAAGCGTGCACTCTCTTGATCATGCGGACCGTAATAACCACCTTTAATGCTCGGGTCTTTTGTTCGCCAAAAATCAGAATAAAAGTCATAGGAGAGTTTCAGCCATTCACCTGTAGGTGCTTTGTATTGAAATAAATCCCATCCGCGGTGTTTACAAATAAGTGCTATCGGTGCAAAAAGATGTAAAACCAATGTTGAGTATTGTAGTCCACGCCCATCAGCAGTAATATGTCGGTATCTGTCCATTATTTCACCATCCTGTTTCGGTTTATCCGTAACACGTAAGCAATCTCTGTCTCCATCCATCAGTATCATACCGGGGATTAGCTCTTTTACATCTCTCGGACATTCTTTCGAATCGACGGCATATTGAATTAAAACGGAGTCATCGAGCGCAATCCCCACGCCAAGTAATGACATTGTATGCGACACAAGATGATTGTTAAAATACTGACGATCAAAGTAATCATTATCATCCCACTCCTTTTCACCTGTTTTTACCTTTGCTTCAATTTGACGAAACCATAACTGTATTAGATTCATAGTCTCATTATCGATGTGCCCGGAATTTATCAATAAATCATAAGCACAAACGAAAGGGAAAGTCGCTCTTGCTATTTTCAGTGAATATGCATTATCTATTACATCTTTTCCAGCAGAAACTACAGAAAAAGATTTCATTATTCCAATTGATTTTTCGGCATATGCCACATTCCCTGAAAGTTGGTATGCCAGTGCCATGTTTCTTGAAATAGAGGCAGGGAGTAAAGTCATACTGTAAAAATCATCTGTAACAGATCCGGTATAGGGCTGTGGTAAATATGACAAATAACCGTCACAATAGGTTTTTAAATTAACCCATGCCGAATAAAATGGTTCTTTCTTATCGGCAATTGCTTTTTTAAGGTTGTCAATTCCATTTTTATTAAACAAAATGCTTGGATGCACTCCAATACTATCCAACCTAATAACCGTTGATGGCTTAGGATTATATATTGGCTCAACAGGGTCTTTACAACTAAATAATAACAAGCTGCAAAAAAGAGTTATTATTGAAAATATTAACAATAATTTTTTTAAAAGTGAGTTCATCATATATTATTTTTAAAAGTTTTGATTTATTCATTCAACTTTTCTTCCATGTGTCAGCGTTACAGGGCCAAGTAAATGCATTCCCTGCGAACCTCTTTTATTTGCATTCAGCACTTCAGCAAATTTCTTTTCACCGGGATAACGGCAGTGTCCAACTTCCCATAAACTGTACGTAGTTTGGTCATTTCCATTGATCCAAGAATCCTCACCGGCATAAAAACCGCCATTGATAGAAGCATCTTTTGTAATATAGAAATCGGCATAAAAATCGAGTGGAAGTTTAAGGTTTTCACCGGTCTTTGCAGTCCAATTATACAAATCAACACCGTTATTCCTTGCCATTTCGGCACATATCATCAACAATATGGAAGATAATCCACAATATTGTAATCCTCTGTTTGGATATGTTACATAATCCTTCCAATGACCACCAATT
This sequence comes from Paludibacter sp., assembly GCA_010365115.1. Classification (GTDB taxonomy): domain Bacteria; phylum Bacteroidota; class Bacteroidia; order Bacteroidales; family Paludibacteraceae; genus Paludibacter. The sequence goes on along the minus strand of JAAFGX010000030.1, from coordinate 23,127 downwards.
GCGTAATGACGATATCTATCCATAATTTCTCCTGTTTGTGTTGGCATTTCTTTAGGTTCACGATAGTAAGGTTGTTGACCCTTCATCAATATCATTCCCTCAATTAAGTCGATCGCATCCCGCTGATTTTCAACAGAGTTGAATGCATATTGAGCTAATTTGCTGTCATTTAACACTATTCCAATTCCCAACAATCCCATTGCATCTGCAACTAAGTGATTTTGGTAGAACTGATTATCAAAATAATTACTATCCTCCCAACGCTTTGCCCCTTCTTTGATCCTCATTTCGCAAATTCTCATCCATTCAGCAAATCGTTTCTGTGTTTTTTCACTCACAAGCTTATCTGCCATCAATAAATCATAAGCATATAGAAACGGGAAAGTACTACGTGCTACCATCATGCCCATATTTGGATAAGCAATCTCAGGATCGAAATAGCTGGCTGGTAAAATCTCAGGAGCTAACCAAGTTTCTATTATTAAAACAGACATTTCCGCATATTTTTTATCTTTGGTAATCTGGTAAGCTAGTGCCAAATCACGTGCTGCTGAAGCATCCCGAATTGTGTTATTATAAAATGCTGAAACGTCACTACCAGTATAAACATCTGTTTTCCATGATGGGCTTAAATACAGGTCAACTGTCTTTTTAAACTCAATCCAGGTACTATTCCATGGTTCATTTCCACTATTAATGTTTTCACGCATTTGTGAAATGTCTTGATTCGACATAATTAATCTTGGATGCACCCCAAAACTATCCAACTTAATAACCGTTGATGGTTTAGGTTTTTCTATTTGTACAATTGGTTCTTTACAACTTAATAAAATCAAGCTGCCAAAAAGGATAATTATTACAAATATGGATAATGATTTATTTGACATTATATAAAAAATGCTTGAGTTTGTGTTCATTTGGTTTACAAATATATGTCTTTGACCTTGGTACAATTCCATTGAAAAGTTCAGATTATTCAATAAAAATGTACAAAATCGACTATTTAAGTAGAAAAACATTGAAATTTGAGATAATAGATGCTCTTGAGCCCATTAATCTAAGTCCAATTCTCCCTGAAGATATTGGTGGTTGCATTTCAGTATCCCATTTGAAGATTTTCTCGGTACTATTTGCCGAAATTTTCATCCAGATGGTCTTATCTTTACGGATGATGGTGATGTGGTGTTTTACATTCGGCTTAAATAGTCCGGTTTTCAGGTAGTCGGGCATTAAATCGGTCCCTGCTAATCCTTTACCGCGTTCAGGAAGATACCTTCGGGCACGTATATAATCATTTTCAGGGTCTGTATTATCAATGTCATAAGCGGCAAAACTAATATGATAGGCATTCATGTGCTCAAAATACATTTTCATAGCAGGAATTTTTCGCAACTCTTTCCATACTGAAATATCCTGTTTATATACTCCTGAACCACTACCTGAAGCAAAAAGATAAATGATATTGACAAATCGGGGAACAGAGTCTATCCTAATATAATCAAATTCTATACGAATATTTCCTGAAAAAATCTTTTTTGTCCAAAGGACTGCATGATCGGCATCATGCTGAGGAATATTGCCAGCCAAAAATTTCAAACTCCCATTTCCACTCTCAACGAAAGCTTTTTCACCATCAAGCAACCATTGATTGCTCCAATCATCGGTAAAGCTATCGCTAAAAATCATTTCTGCCTTAGCACAATCAATCTTCTGAAATTTTTTCTTGAGATTTTTGTTTTGAGCGTTTATGATGAAAATCTGGTAAATCAACACCAATAATATTAATAAAGATTTTCTTTTTTGCATAATAAAAAATTTAGTTAGTTATTAATATCTTTTTTATCAAACTTCCACCAGCACTTTTAACCTGGACCAGGTAAACACTCGATGCCAGGTTCAGTTTCATTTCATGCAGATTTGATTTTTGCTGATCAGTTTCTAAAACAACTATTCCTGACAGATTTATAACTTTAACAGAAGATAGAAAATCAGATGTAATATGCAAATTGTTGTTACTATAAGAAATCTGAATATTTTCAGTATTAATTTGTTTTGATATTGATGTTGCAGATTCTATCGGGGCAAAAAGTCCGGTAAAACCTAATAAATTCATGTGTTGTACTGGTCGGTTATAACTCGCCACCACATCCTGCAAAGGTTTACTTTCAGGATATTGACCCAAGGCTATATCAAAAACACCAATCCAGTCATCCTGCGCATTGAGTCTTGCGTTTTCTTGGGCATGAGGTCCGTAGTAACCCCGTTTAATCCCCGAATCTTTTGTACGCCAGTAGTCTGAATAGTAGTCAAAGGAAAGTTTTAGCCATTCACCTGTAGGTGCTTTGTATTGAAATAAATCCCATCCGCGGTGCTTACATATAAGTGCTATCGGAGCAAAAAGATGTAAAACCAATGTTGAGTATTGTAATCCACGCCCACCGGCAGTAATATGTCGGTATCTGTCCATTATTTCACCATCATCTTTTGGCAAATTTTTAACCCTAACACAATCAGTATCATTCGACATTAAAATTAACCCTCGCTGAAGCTCAACCACATCGCGCGGACAAAAATCGGAATCAAGTATGTACTGAATTAACGCAGCATCATCGAGTGCAGTTCCTATAGCCAGCAACGACATTGCATGGGACACTAAATGATTATTGTAATATTGTTTATTGTAGTAATCATTGTCATCCCACTCCTGCGCTCCTATTTTTACTTTATTTTCTATCATTCTGAAATACTGTACAATCTGATTCTTATCAACGACACTGAAAACTCCTGTATTAAGCAACATATCGTATGCACAAATAAAAGGAAAAGTTGCACGGGCAATTTTCAAAGATATTGCATTATCAATAGCTGCATTTCCTGCCATTGCACTAGAAAATGCATTAAGAATCTGAGCAGATTTTTGAGCATATGCAATATTATTAGTGAGGCAATATGCAACAGCCAAATTTCGCGCTATAGATGCCGGAAGTAAAGTTTTTGAGTAAAAATCATCAGTTACGGCTCCCGTATATGGAGCAGGAGAATAAGACAAATAGCTATCGCAATAGGATTTAAGATTCAAAAATGAGCTATAATGAGGCTCTTTATGTAAAGCAACAGCAATTTGTATTTTTGTTAATTCAGAAGAATTAAATAAAATTGAAGGATGTACTCCAAGGCTATCAAGAGAAATTGTTAAATCATCATTTTGTAATCTGATAAACTTTTGTGTAGAAATTCCAACGCCTGTTGTCCCACCAATATTAAATGAGCTATTTGACGGACATTTAGATACATTTGTAGAACTTGTCCGACTCCCTGTTTGAGCGATATCATATCCGGTATAATCATCAACATAGGTTTCAATGTCAAGCAAATTTGTTTGAGCATAAGACCCAACACTATTAATGAATATCGTGAATGAAAATAGAAATTTTATAAATTTTTTCATGTATTTTTGTATTTGCGTTAATTCAAATATAATCAGAAGAGATATTATTTATTCTTTCCTATTCAGAAACTAATTGATTTATAGTTTGTCTGTAGATTAGCAAAAAAAAAGAAGTAAAACCAATTAAATCAATATGTTGGGAAGAACAATTAAAGCTATCAGTCACATCTTTAAGTTGTGGACTATTGGGATAATAAGCAAATCCTACTTCAAAGTTTCAAATGAAATCTGCTGGGGCTGTGAGTCGTGCATCCTCTTGTGCATGTGAACAGTAATAATCCCCTTTTATTGATGAGGCTTTTGTACGCCAAAAGTCGGATTAATAGTTGTATGACAATTGTAGATTTTCGTCAGTAGGATCCAACAAATGTAAAAGTTACTGCTCTATTGTCAGTCTAAATTTACATTTAATCCCGATAGAGTAAAACTGACAATTGTTAGGTTATTCACCCAATAGTAGAGTGTCAGGAACAAAATTAGCCATTGAGGTTACAGCATCTGGTTTTTCAATAGCATAATGGGCCGCATTCTGCGCTATTTTTGCTTCTCTGGTCGAGACACCCGCTGGAATGAATGTATTATCAATAACTGATTTTCCCAATAATTTTTCATACCAGGTACATGCTGCGATATAGCGGCCCAACCCCAATGTCAAATGGTAACCATCTCTATTAAAATTATCACCAATATAACTGCTACGTCCATTCTGAATAGCAGTTCCTGAAGGGATAATTATATTAATTCCAACCTTATCTGCAACCTTATTTGTAACATCAACAATTGAATCATACATTATCATCTGATTTTTCTGATAATAATCATATTCCGAATGAGTTGAATTTTCGCTATAGGCCCATGTGCGGTGCAAACAAAATTGTACATTTGGATTTGTAGAAAGAGTTTTTACATAATCCAGTAAATTAGGAAGATATGGAAAATAGGTAGTATATTTACCAGAATATTGACTAACCTGCTGAAAAGTAATATAATCCCAAGATTCCTCCTCGATTGCCTCTTTAAGGGTTTTGTTGCTTACTTTGGTTTTTAATCCGTTCACAATTTTACGGTACGAATAAGTTGCATTGTTAGCCTTGGCATTATTCCAATGTGTTTCAACACTACAACCTCCTATAACCATATCACCAATAATAATATTTACGTTATCTGCCTTGGCTAAATCATCAAAATATGATTCGGTTGCATCTTCTGAAAAACTATTTCCAATTGCTAATATTTTTATTACGCCTTGACCATTTACCTGTGTTATGCATGTCCAAATTGAAATAATGAAAAGTAACTGTAAATGTTTGCTAATTGATAGTCTCATAATATTAAATTTGTTTGTTAAACAAATATTGAATTCCAGATAAATTTAGACAAATTAATTACTGCTAATAATCAATTTGGTAACTTCTCGATTTCGAGAAGTTATAACTCTTATTAGATAAATTCCTGAGCCCAATTTCTTGTTAATTATTGAATGGCTTTCAAACTTGAAATCAAATTTATAAAGAAGCTGTCCAGAGATATTAAATATTTGGATCTCGCCATTATTATTCGATGTATTTTGGAGATGAATTTTCCCATCAGAATAAAATAATTTTATTTCTTCAGATTGGAATCTATTTATTTTTTCGTCTGTTGAGATTGTAGGGACTGCAAAAAAAGCGGTATAACCTAACAAATCGATATGTTGACTGGCACGATTAAAGCTTTCAACCACATCTTTGAGTTGTTTACTATTTGGATAATAAGCCAATCCAACTTCAAAGTTTCCAATGAAATCTGCTGGGGCTGCGAGTCGTGCATCCTCTTGTGCATGTGGACCGTAATAACCACCTTTTATCGATGAGTCTTTTGTACGCCAGAAGTCGGAATAATAGTTGTATGACAATTGTAGATTTTCTCCAGGAGGAGCGGTGTATTCAAATAAATTCCATCCGCGATGCGTACACATAAGACTAATTGGAGAAAATAGGTTTAACACCAAAGATGCATATTGCAAACCTCTTCCCCCTGCAGTAAAATGTCTGTATCTATCTATAATTTCTCCATTTTCTTTTGGTTTGTCAGCAACCCTGGCACAATCCATGTCGCCATTCATCAAAATCATTCCCTGAATTAACTCAACTACATCGCGTGGACATTCTTTGGAGTCAACTGCATACTGTATTAATTGAGAATCATCTAATGCAATTCCAATTGAAAGTAATGACATGGTATGCGCCACTAAGTGGTTATTGAAGTATTGACGATCGAAATAATTGTTATTAGCCCATTCTATTTCACCATCTTTTACCTGTTTTTCAATTTGGCGAAACCAAGCATGAACTTGTATCTTTGTTGTAGCATCAATTAATCCTGTATTTATAAGCAAATCATAGGCACAAACAAACGGGAATGATGCTCTTGCCACTTTCATAGATTGATTCGGATAATCAGTATTAAAATCAAAGAGTTTTCCGGTACATGCTGTGGCGAAATTAGAGAGTATTTGTACACATTTCTGTCCGTAAGCAAGATTTCCAGATAGTTGATATGCCATTGCAAGATTTCGGACAACTGATGCCGGTAGTAACATTTTTTCGTAATAGTCAGCTGAATTGTTTCCTGTATAGGGGACAGGTACATAACTTAATTTTCCATCACAATATGATTTAAGATTTAACCATGTAGAATAAAAAGGTTCTTGCTGGTTGGTAATGGCTATCTTTAGTTTATCTATTTTTTCTTTGTTATAAAGAATTGATGGGTGTATCCCCAAACTATCTGAATTCATTACAATTGTAGAGTTTGAATCCTTAGTATAATCATTAATTGTTGCATGCCCAAAAATCGAGCATGTAACAGCCATTAAAACACAAGCTAAATGTCTGAACTTTCTCATTTTTTTAGTTAGTTTTTTTTCCATGTGTCAACGTTACAGGACCAAGTAAATGCAGTTCTTGAGACCCTCTTTTATTAGATTTCAGTACTTCGGCAAATTTCTTTTCTCTGGGATAACGAGAGTAGCCAACTTCCCATATACTATAATTTGTGCTTTCATTTACATTGATCCATGAATCTTCTCCCTTATAAAATCCACCTTTAATAGAAGCATCCTTGGTGATATAAAAATCTGCATAATAACTGAGTGGTAATTTTATTTGTTCTCCGGTTTTAGCTTTCCAATTGTATAAGTCAATTCCATTATTACGTCCCATTTCAGCACTTATCATTAATAAAATGGTTGACAATCCACAATATTGTAGTCCTCTGTTAGGGGATGTTACGTAATCTTGCCATTGACCTCCAATTTCGTAATGTCTATAGCGATCCATAATTTCACCAGTTTGTGTAGGTAATTTAATTGGCTCACGGTAATAGGGTTCCTGACCTTCTATTAAAATCATACCTTCAATAAGGTCAAGGACATCTCTATTATTATCTTTAGAATCAACTGCATATTGAACCAGATTTACGTCATTTAGAATGATGCCAATTCCCATTAAACCCATAGCATCTGCAACAAGGTGATTTTGATAATATTGTTTATCGAAAAAATTATTGTCTTCCCAACGTTTTGCACCTTCTTTTATTCTCACTTCGCAAATTCTCATCCATTCAGCAAATCGTTTCTGTGTCTTTTCACTCACCAGCTTATCTGCCATTAATAAATCATAGGCATAAAGAAACGGGAAAGTACTCCGTGCTACCATCATGCCCATATTCGGATAAGCAATCTCAGGATCGAAATAACTTGCAGGTAAAGTGTCGGGGGCTATCCACGCTTCCATAATTTGAACAGATTTTTCCGCATATTTTTTATCTTTTGTTATATGGTAAGCCAGTGCCAAATCACGCGCAGCGGAAGCATCACGAATTGTTTTTTTATAAAATACAGTTACGTCATTACCTTTATAGACATTAATTTTCCATGATGGGCTTAAATACTTGTCAACAGTACTTTTAAACTCAATCCATGTACTTTTCCAGGGTTCATCACCACTCTTAATGTTTTTACGCATTTGTGAGATATCTTGCTTCGACATAATTAATCTGGGATATTCTTTGCAAATTTTTATTTTCAAATCTTGTGCTGAAATGGTAGTTAAACATACAGCTAAGAATATGATTATCATTGACAATTTACTTTTCATTTTATGTGATTTTATGTTAATTTTAATAATTAGTTGAGATTATTTCCAGGAACCAATTTAATAGTTACCATACTTCTTACAAAGTTCTATAAATTTGAGCACACGCTCAGGAGATACGTCGTTTTGCAAAATGTGAGCAGGTGCAATCATATAACCACCATCTTTCCCTAAAACGCTGATTTTTTCAATGATATCTTTCTCTAAATCTTCATCAGTTCCGTTGGGTAATAATTCCTGCTGGTCAATTGCCCCCCAAAAAGCAAATTTCTCACCAAAGCGGTCTTTCATATCCTGAGGTAAATGTCCGGGGACTCCCGGTTGTACAGGATTAAAAACTTCAAACCCAATTTCTTTAATGTCGTCAAGCAATTCGGCTACAGCACCATCGCAATGTAAGATAGGAATAATGTCTGGATTTGCTTCTTTAAACGTCTGAATCATTTTTTTATAAATAGGTTTCAGTTGTGAACGGAATGTTTCGGGTGAAATAATCAAACTCATTTGTGTTCCAAAATCGTCGCCAAACCATATCGCATCTACGCCTCTCTTTATGAGTTCAAGGCCAATTTTTGTCTGATATTCTCCACAAGCTTCGAACAAAGGAACGACATACTCAGCTTCTAACATCATATCGACCAACAACTTTTCCATGCCTACTAATTGGTGTCCAAGTGAGAAAACAGTAACTTCAATATCACCGATAATAAAGTAATCTTTTTTAAATTTGGCAATCAAGGCTTCGGCATCACGAAAGCGTCCGGAAGAATTAGGATCTGGGAAACAGAAGTTGTTTATATCAGCTTTACTTTGGGCATTTGACAAGGGGTATTCCAATACTTCGACGTATATATCACCTCGACGCATCCTCATTTGATACTCGTTAAGCCAAGTGCCGTCGGCATTTTTCACAATCTTGTAATCGTCGGAAACCGAAGCTCCTGTAACCACCACATCGCTACCCAATGCAATACGTATTTCGTTAGCACTGATTCGGTAAGTTACATCTTCGTACGGGTTTTCTGTATAAAGAGCAGCAATGCCGAGTTTTTCTGCAAAATGGTCACTCAGCTGGCGACATAAATCAAATTGTATCGGGACTCTGTCAGGTAATCCCGGCAATTTTTTAAAGGCTGTTAATACTCTTTCGCGTGAATTCATGGTATTTTAATTTTTAGAATAATTATTTTTGGGTTGATTTGCTTACATACTTTGCAGCTTCGAGTCCGGCCATCATAAGTGCCGCAGTACCATAAACTTCGTTTTTATCCTTTGATATATTCTCCGGGGCATCTCCAATAGGCTGTACATAACCCAACTTACCATTCTTATGCACAGCAGAGACCATTGCGGACCAAGATTTTTTTGCATAAGGAAGATAGTCTTTTTCACTCAAAACACCATTATTTATACCCCACCACAGAGCGTAACTGATAAAACCGGTTGCACTCGTTTCGGGTGACACGTATTTGACAGTATCCAGCAAACTGGTATGCCAGTATCCTTTTGAATCCTGCAAAGTTACCAAACGTGCCATTAATTCGCTGAAAAGCTTCTCATATCTTGGTCTGTCGGGATAATCAGCGGGTAAATATTGTAAAATACGTGCAATAGCAGCAACCACCCAACCGTTGCCTCTACCCCAAAATACTTTTGCTCCGTTTGCTTCTTTCATTGTAAAAAAACGGGTGTCCCGGAAGAAAAGGTGCTCCTGTGTATCGTAAAGCATTTCTGTTGTAAACCAAAATTCACGGTTCATAAATTCACGGTAATCATCATTTCCTGTGATATTAGCAAATAAAGCATAAGTAGGGGCTGCCATATAAAGGGCATCACACCAACTCCAACGCTGATGATTTTCAGGATTTTTAAATGATAAATCACTCGTTTCAGGATAATACTTCATCTGATAATCAAGTCTCTCGATAGTCGGTATCAAAGAAATCCATCCCCCAAATAATTTTTTTACCGTTTCAATTTCCCAATCATCCACACTATTAACCAATATTTTTTTCTGAGGATTATTCAGCCAAATTCTCCCATACATTAGTGATACGGCAATATCATTAGCCGGATTGAGGGTCGGGCTTGATACCTGCCAACGATTTTTCTCAGCAATAGATTCATACCATTCTCTTATTTTAAGACTGTTATCATACTCTGCCCAATCGGCTAAAGCACCAAAGAATACACCATCAGACCATCCTGTAAATTGAGGATTCCAAATTTCACGATCTTTTGTCGGCATATTTTCCCTTTGCCAGGAAATTGCTTTATTTACAACCTTTCTAATTTCGATTGTTTTTAGATCGTCAGAATACACTTTTGCATCAACTGGCTGTAATATAAACAGGAGTAATGCACCTAAGAACACTTTAAAACTTATTTTTAATGTCATCTTTAATTAAATTTTCATTTATCCCAATCATCTGACTGAAAAGAGGGTACAGGCAAGCCTGCAGTATTGTAAAGGAATCCAGTCCCTTTTGGAAAGTTGCAAAAGCCATATCGGACAGCCACAGGTTTACTAACTTGTGGTTCAAAAACGCTAATGTGTTTTTTTACAATAGTAGCTTTTGCAGGGTGAAACACCTTGTCTTCAGGTGCAACCTCTACATTTGAAAGTTCTTTTCCATAAGTTGTAAGTCCCATACCAAGATTCTCGAACGAAACCAATATTACAGAATCAGTCACTACTGCACTCTTAAAGTATGGATTTTTATATGAAATACCTTTAAATCCATATGTTTCAGACAAAGCCCAATATGAAAGGCGTTTTGAAATAGTTTCTTTTTCTGCGGGATGAATACTGTCACGTCCTAAAAAAAGTGGACATATTATATTCTTTATTTTCATAATAATCTTCACTACTAATGTATTTAATGATCACCATCCCTGATTATTAGGTAATAAGCTTGGGTTCATTTGAATTTCAGCAGAAGGAATTGTCCGTAAATTTTGGCAAAAAATCTGCAAAAAAAATTTCTTTTTCATTCTCTGTATATAATTTACATTCAAGTTGTTAATTTGCTTTTATGTATTAATTGATTATAAATAATTTTTCACCTTGAACCTGACTTACTACTTTTATCACTTTGTTTACTTCCGTTGAATCTCCATACACAGCCAACGAGATTCCCCCTTCTCTTCCAGCGATGCCTCCTGCAGCAAAGGGAATTACTTCCACTTTTCCAAAAGTTTTCATGGCTTCAATTTCCGTGAAGATTTCAGCTCTTTGGTGTACCCATACCTTTGGAATTCCGGTATGGCTTATGGATTGTTTTTTCAATAACTGTTCGTATTCTTCCAGATCTCCCCAGACTTGTTTCTCCAGACCTATTGGAACGATTAACTTGATTTTATTTTTATTTATGTACGGTCTAAAAGCTCCTGTTGTTCCTCCTGTCTTATGCCCGATACATACCGCAGCCTGTTTCAGTTCATAATTAAGCATATTTGCTCCTTTAAATATTATGTCGTCATTTGACATTTTATGTAAAGCATGAATATATGACAATTCCACTTTTTTCCCGTCGATAAGTACAATTTCAGATGTTTGATTAGATGCTGATTTGAGGCTCTTTGAGCTTGGTGTCACACGTCCGGTAACAAACTGACCATGCTCAGCACTCAAACCAGCCATCTCTTCTGCAATGTATGTGTTGGTCGTACCTCTTGTAATCACAATAATCCCAGATTTTAATTTTCGCTTAACATCAGGTCTATTACAAATCCCTTTGGCTATTAGCCGCTTTCCCTCGGCTACTGTCAGATTGACCTCTGCTATCTTTTCATTAGGTTTTATATCTAATTCAGTTGCCTTTTTTGATGTGTCAGGAGCACAAGCAAAAAGTAAAAGGACGAGCAAAAAAGGTACGATTCTCACATTAAACATTTTCACGTTGTTATTAGAGATTTCTTACCATCCCGGATTATTAGGCAATAAACTTGGATTCATCTGAATTTCGGCAGAAGGAATTGGCCATAAATAATCCCTATCGGCAAACAATCTGTTAAATACAAGATTTCCAAGAAGATCTTTTTCTGTTTTATTTAGTAATGTTGCAGCGAGTTTCCATCTTCTTAAATCACTAAACCGATGACCTTCTCCCGACAATTCAAATGCTCTTTCCCGTATGATTCTTTCGGTCATTTCGGTTTTTGAACTTACATTTAACCATTCCGCACCACTATTTAAAGCGGGCATATTGGTTGAAGTTCTGGCTCGTACTTTATTTAATTCTTTAATAGCATTATCAAGTTGATTATCTTCATTGAAAGCCTCAGAAAGCATTAATATCACATCAGCCAGTCGAATAATAGGAAAGTTTATAGGCGTATGATCCCGACTTGTTATGGCACCACCCATATTTCCGATAGGGACAAATTTACGATACGCATATGGCCACCAGGCTCTTCCCGGGCGAAGGAATCCGTTTGTTTCCGTAGCTCCGTCAGTGACAACGTAAAGCTGAATTTTATCGGCCGTACCCACATAACCTTTAAATCTGGAATATGGTACAATAACGGATTGATTTAATCTTGGATCACGCCCCCTGTATATATTTCCGAGCAAAGCAGTATCAGGTTTCGAAAGTATGGCTGTTTTTGACGAATTTAATGTTGCCCAGAACGTTGATTTTTTGATCGCATCGTTTTCGTTAAATCCAGTAATATGATTATTCCAGTTAAATGGTTTTCCATCCTTGTACTCATACATGTCAGCCATGGTAATAGTTGGCATGCAAGTACACTGACCACCGCCGTATGCACCTCTTGTGCCATAAATTCGTGCGAGTCTCATGCCGTACAGCGCTCCTAAATCCCCTTTGTTTTGAATAGCAAAAATTGTTTCTTTATCGCCAGGAATAGGGCCAGCAGAAGTAAATAATGTGCTATAGTTTGAGAACAAATTATAATTATAGTTATAAGACTTGTTATACACAATTTCTTCAAAATCTGCTATAGCATTCTTCCAGTCTTTTGTATATAAATATGCTTTACCCCGCAATGCATAAGCCGCACCTTTTGTTGCCCGTCCATAGTTATCTGCTGACCATGCTAGAGGCAAAGCAGTAACTGCTTTGTTTAAATCACTTATTATAAAAGCCCATACAGTTTCAGCACTACTACGTGGCAGATTCATTTTATTAAATGTTTCAGCAACATCCCATTTTTCATCATATATTGGTACACCTCCAAATAAATCAACTAAATGGAAATAATACAATGCACGTAAAAAATATGCTTCTCCTACAATACTCGATTTTACAGAATCAGGAATGTCCATTGATTGTACATTTTTTATCACATTGTTGGCACGATGTACTCCTTCATAGGTATCTTTCCAATTTGACACCAAAAAACTGTAATCTGCGGTTAATGTTCCTAATTCAACAGGCCCACCAGGTCCGTGTGCTATATCAGAATAGGTATCCCACAAAGGCATATAACCATAAGCTCCTATCATTTTCAGTTGAGCATATACAGCCATTGCGCCTTCTTTAGCATCTTTTTCGGTTTTCCAGAAGTTGCCCTGAGCAATTGTATCGTATGGAGCAACATTAAAGTCATAACAGCTATTAAACAAAACTGTTATCAAAACTATTATACTGAATTTTATTTTTTTCATATTCGTACGTTTTTAAAATTTGATATTAACTCCACAAGAGAATTGTTTTAATGTTGGATAATTTGTTCCATTGATTTCCGGATCAATACCTTTATATTGTGTAAATGTTAGTAAATTCTCCATACTCACATATAACCGAACCTGTTCAATATCAACTTTTTTGGTCAGTTCAACCGGGAAGTTATATCCTAACTGGAGGTTTTTCAATCGCAGATAAGATTTATCCTGTACCCAGAAATCACTTGGCTGGTTATTCAACTTATTTGTATAATATAGCATTCGTGGAAATGTTGCGTCAGTACGTCCATCCACCCATGAGTTTTGAGCAATTTCTTTGTTCATCTGACTACCATAAACAAGTCCTGTAGTATAAAAGCTATCTTGCCAATAAGACAGAATGCCTGTCACGCCCTGAAATAAACATGAAATATCAAACCCTTTCCATTCAGCACCCAGGCTAAACCCGTAAGTGATATCAGGTGTGCTTCCATTACCCAGAATGTAACGGTCGTTTTCATCTATGATACCATCCTGATTCATATCCTTGTACAAAAAATCTCCTTTACGGGGTTTACCATATGCTGCAAAAGGATTTTTCTGTACATTGGTTTCCGAATCAATAGGAGCATCAGCTATCATTTGATCAACAAGTAATAAATCATCATCTGTTTGTAAAATTTTATCCACAGCTAATACATATAAAGCATTAATGGGTTGTCCCTCCTGCAACAGTGTAACTCCGGTGATGGCTTTATCTTTACCTTTGAATTTTGTAACTTCATTTTTTATATAAGTGAAATTTCCTCCCAAATTAAATCTAAAATCCCCAATTTGCTTTCGCCATTTCAAATTAACTTCGATACCTTTATTATTTACCTGTGCTGCATTTTGAGTAGGAATCGATGCATTCCCTACCAGTAAAGGTGCTGGTAAAGCGATGAGAATATTACGTGTATCCTTATCGAATACATCTATTGTTCCACTCAATTCGGAATTAAATAAAGAAAAATCGACCCCGATATTCGTTACATTTGTTGTTTCCCATTGTATAGCGGCATTTGCAAGTCGGAGACGTACCAATCCTTGTACTACCTGATTATTCAAGACATAATTATCATCGTTATATACCGACTGAGACTCATAATTCCCAACAGCATTATTGCCTAATCCACCCCATGATGCCCTTACTTTAAGCATATCCATCCATTTTTCATTTTTAAGAAAAGCTTCTTCATTCACCCTCCAACCTAATGAAAACGAAGGAAAAATTCCCCAACGATAATTTTCAGAAAAACGAGAAGAACCGTCTCGTCGCATGTTAGCTTCAAACAAATATTTATCATCCCATGATAGGTTTAATCTGCTAAAATATGATTGCATTACCCAATCAGATGCCAATCCCTGAGCATCAGCAGCTCCAATTGCAGCACTTATCACTGATAGATTCGGAGCAATCAGATCAAGTCGTTTTGCTTCAAACCATTTCGCATTGCTTTTTTCCTGACTTGCACCAGCAATCGCATTTAACTGGAGTTTATTTAACAATGTTGTTTCGTAACGGGCAACCACATCTCCCAAAAGATATATATTATTGCTGCTACGATTACGCACATACGTATTGCTTGCGTTTGTTTGAGTAATTGTGTTTGTCTGAAAGCTCCAACGATCTGCATAAACAGGCTTTTCTTCATCTAGACTCCCCGAAAATTTGAAGTTAAAAGATCCATCGATAGAAAAACCTTTGAACAATTTCAACGTTCCAAAAAAACGAGTATTGATTCTATTCTCGTAAATATTACCTATGCGACTATTAAGTACATATAGTGGACTTTGAAGTTGCTGACTTTCCTGAGGGTTTTCCGGTGCCCCGTATCTTCCGTCTGGAGATCGATAAACAATTCCGGGCGATCCCGCAGCATCAAACAAATTACCGGTGAAATTGGATCCAATATCAGCAACTGAACGAAGTCCGCTCATATTCATCCCCATAGTTATCCATGGCTTAACTTCAGCACTCACATTTAGCCTCGCGGTAAATCTTTCGTAGGCTGAATTTTCGACAATACCGGGGTTGTTGAGATAACCGAATGACCCAAATACCGACAATCCTTTACGCCCCACATTGAACGATAAATTATGATTTTGCATTATTCCTTTCGTGAATACTTCATCAAAAAAGTTGGTATTTGGATACAAGTAAGGCTCATTCGGATGCTCTCTCCATTCATCAATCCTTGATGAAGAAAAAGGTTGATTTAACTGTGAATTTTCCATCGCTTTATTATAATACCCCATATAATCGGCATAATTATTTACAAGCTTAATTGTGTTGGAAGGTTCTGAAACTGAAATATTTGAATTATATGTGATGGATGATTTACCCTCTATCCCTTTTTTTGTGGTAACAAGTATTACCCCGTTTGCTGCTCTGGATCCATAAATTGCCGACGAAGAAGCGTCTTTTAAAACCGACACGGAAGCCACATCCATTGGGTTTAAATCATTGATGGAACTTTCAACACCATCAACAATAACTAATGGAGATGCATTATTAAGTGTGCCATTTCCTCGGATAAGCAGTGAAGCTGAGTTTGCGTTGGGTCTACCTGAAGTCTGACGAACATATAACCCGGAACTTAATCCGGAAAGACTTGTAGCTAAGTTGGTGAGAGGACGGCTCTCCACTGCTTCAGACAAATCAACAGATGAAACTGCACCTGTCAAATTGACCTTTTTCTGTGTTCCATATCCCACAACCACCACTTCATTAAGCGATGTCACATCTTCTAACAATACAATCTTTTGCTTTGCTGCAAGTTTTACAGAAACTTCCTTTTTTTCGTAACCAATATACGATACTTCAAGAATTGCATCTTCAGGTGTTTTTAAGGTAAAAGCACCGTTTATGTCTGTAATTGTACCAGTTACTCCATTTTTAATTTTCACAGTTACCCCGATTAACGGGTCATTTGAACCAGAAACCACCGTGCCGTTTATTGTCTTAAATTTCTCTTGAGAATGAAGACTATTAATCGGCATCAGAACAAATATCAATATAAATATTGACAATGGTATTTTAAATACCTTTTTTAAAAAAAATGTTTTGTTCATAGAATTAATTATTTATTTAAAGTTATTAATATAAAGATTTCAAGGATTTTTCACTAACAACAAACACTTATTCTTTCATTACAAGCGTTTTATAACGTAACATTGCTTCTATAAAGTAATAGTCGGCATAAGTTAAAGGAACATCTACCTCGCTGTCATTCGACAAATATCCTACACTATGTTTTAAAATAAAACCTTTGTTTGTACCTAAGTCGGCAAGATAGTGATCTGAAGCAAGTGACCTTATTTGTTTTTCAGCAGTTTCAATATATTTTTTTGCAAGTTTAGAGTCTACAAAGGTACTTAATTCAACGAATGCAGATGCCATAATAGCAGCGGCCGAAGCATCTCTTAATGCATTCGGGATGTTTGGGTCATCAAAATCCCAGTATGGAATTTTATCATCAGGCAAATTTTTATTGGTCAAAATGAAATTAGCAATATTTTTTGCTTGTTCCAAATATACAACGTCTTTCGTTTCGCGATACATCATGGTATACCCATATAAACCCCAGGCCTGCCCTCTACTCCATGCCGACTCATCGTTATAACCCTGCGCTGTACATCTCGTCTGTACAGACCCTGTTATTGAGTCATAACTTACCACATGATAAGAACTAAAATCTTTACGAAAGTGATTTTTCAAGGTTGTGTTAGCATGAGAGACGGCAATCTCATATAATTTCTTATCACCACTTAAGTTTGCGGCTTTTATTAAAAGTTCAAGATTCATCATGTTATCAATAATAACCGGAAATTCCCATTTAAGTGATTCGGGGTGGCTCCAGGAACGTATTGAACCTACAGTTTTTCTAAATCGGGTACTTAATGATTTTCCTGCATTCACAATAACTTTTACACTCGATGTATCATTAGTTAACCTAAATTTATTGCCATAAGAACAATTTATCATAAATCCCACATCATGGTTATCACAATTGTATTGCTGGCTTTCTACTCTTTGTGTAATTTTATCAGCCATCTCTTTTAATTGTGGGTCATTTGAATATTCATATAAATACCATAATGAACCCGGAAAAAAACCACTTGTCCAGAAGGAAGCATCACTAGTTTCTAATACACCATCTTTTCCTATGCTACGTGGTAAAGTTCCATCTAATTTTTCAACTGACTTATATAATAGCTTATATTGTGCAACCGACCGAGCAAGCGCCTTTTCAATTACATTTTCAATTGGCGGGACCATATAATAATGTATACAAGCTGTTGCAATAAGGGAAACAACCAATAAGAATATTATTATTAATTTCTTCATACGACATTAAATTGTTGTTAAACAATTGATATTAGTTTTTGCGAATAATTTTATATTACAAAAATAGGGTTGCAAGATTATAACGAATCAATAAAAAAGTACTGAAATATCAATAATAATAGTTTAAATGGAAATATATTGTTTGAGAAATTCAAAACGAGATGCTCGACTAACATAGTTTTGGTTATTTTCGTACTGATTATTCAACAAAAACTGATATATTTGAATTTTGAATAATCGTGTTGGTTTTTTATCATTACAAATGTTGTATTTTTATTTTTTAAACTTTTCTGAACCACAAATGAAAAAACACTCGAAAACAGTTTACTTAAAATTGATATTTTTTTTGATATTCAGCCTTATTACGGCTGAATATATGTTCGGTGCCGATAAGTTTGAGTTCTCGCATTTGGGAATTAAAGATGGGCTTTCTCAAATTACTATTAACGGACTGTATCAGGACGAAAACGGGACTATGTGGATTGGGGCAAAAGATGGATTAAAAAGATACAATGGTTATAAAGTTGAATCATTAAACTTTTATGATGTTAAAAATTGGATTTCCTCAAGTTATGTACCCACTGTTTGTGGTGATCGTAACGGGCATATTTATGTAAATTCCGACTATCAGATTATTGAATACAACTTACGCACTGAAAAATACAACATCATTTTTAATCAGTACAGTGTTTTGACTATGCCTTCCATAACATTTAATTATGGCATAAATTCACTCTGGATTGGTTTAAAAGACAGTGTATTCAGCTATTATAACAATCAACTCACATTTCAATTCACGCTGCCAGATAAAAAAGCGTCCATTTCCTCAATACGACAAACTTCAGATGGAAGTCTTTATGTAGGGACTAAAGTTCATGGTCTATATCATTATCAGCTACCATCCGGAACAATGAAAAAATACATTATTGACACCGAAATAATCACCATTTTCGAAGACAGCAAAAAAAACATTTGGTTAGGCACCTTTAATGACGGTTTGATTTGTATAGAGCAGAACGGGAACATAAAAAGATATCAACAAACTGCAAATTTAAATTCTCCATCCATACAAAGCAATTACGTAAGAGCAGTTGGTGAGGATGACTTTGGAAATATCTGGGTGGGCACTTCGCTTGGTTTAAACCTTATTGATACAAAGACCAAAGAAATTACTTTTGTTGGATTATATGATAGAAACCAGACTGGGTTAAGTAATCTATCGGTTTGGATTATTATGAAAGACAATCAAGGTACCATGTGGTTCGGTACATATTACGGTGGTCTGGATTACTACAATCCCATAAAGACTTTTACATATAACGATTTAGATTTCAATGCAGGCAATGGATATTCAATCATCAGCAAAATCGTTCAAGATAAATCTGGAAAACTATGGCTCGGAACAGAAGGAAAGGGACTGATTTCGTACGCAAATGAAACAAAAAAGACAGAATACTTTACAAAAGAAAGCAATACGATTCTGTCCAACAATGTAAAAACGTTGTTCTATGAAAAGAATCAAGATTTATTATGGATAGGTACTCATTTAGGTGGATTTAGTTGTATGGATTTGACAACCCATAAGTTTATAAATTACAGTGTTGATCCCAGCAACCAAACTAAGCTTTCAGAAACTGTACAATCAATTATTTTTTACAACGACATAATTTATTTAGGAACTTTAGATGGCATATATTATTTCGATATTAAAACAAATGAAATAAACCGACTGTATAGTTTTGATAATTATATGTATTATGTGAATGCCATGTTAATTGACAAAACAAACAAATTGTGGATTGCAGGTAACAACCTATGTAAATATGATAAAAAAGCAAATAAAATAAAAAGTTACAAAGATGAACTTACAACAATTCTTAAAACTGAAAAATACATTTTAACAGACTTGTATCAAAACAAAAAAAACGAAATACTAATCACCACTGCAGGTTATGGTTTACTTGTTTTAAATGAAAAGACTCAAAAATTCAGACACTTCAACAGTTTCAATTCTTCACTTCAAAGTGACTATCTCAGTTCTGTGAGCGAATTATCAAACGGAAAAGTTATCGTAGGTGGAATAGCTGGTTTTTCTGTATTAGACTGCGAAACAAACGAATGTCATAATTTCAATAGTTATAACGGATTTCCTCTGCATTCAATGATGCCCGGAGATATTTTCATGGGTGAAAATGGAGATATTTTCATGGGTGGAGTTAATGGGTTTTCGTCATTCAATGAAAAAAGACTTTTTTCTGAAAGCTTACCCGTTAGTATTTATTTTTCGAAGCTATATGTAAATGACAAACCTGTAACTGCATCTACTAATGCAGAAATAATCGAAGAATCAATTCGTTATACTTCCGAAATCAGGCTTAATCACAATCAAAACAACATGACTGTTGAAGTAGGAACTAATAATTTTATAAATTCTGAGCAGTCACAGTTACAATACAAACTTGAAGGATATAATGACAAATGGATTACATTCATTCCCGAATCACCTATTAAATTCATGAACCTGCCTTATGGAAAATACCCATTGAAAGTAAGAACAGTATTTGCTAGTGAACGAAATTCGGGAAACGAGATATCGGTTATACTAGTTGTTACCCCTCCACTGTGGGCCACTTGGTATTCCTATCTTCTTTATTTTATTATTTCTGTTCTTTTGGTATGGTGGATTATTTATTTTTACAAATCAAGACTTTTACTTCGAACTTCACTTGAAATTGAACACCATGAAAAACTTCAGATTGAAAAGAGTAATGAATCTAAAATGAGATTCTTTGCTAATATTTCACATGAACTCCGTACTCCATTAACATTAATAACTGGTCATCTGGAACTATTGATTAACTCAGGAGTACCCCCCCTATTGAAAAATAATTTGAATGAAATACATTCTGGTGCAGCAAATATGAGTAAACTGATCAATGAATTGCTTGACTTCTTGAAAGCAAATCAGAACGCAACCAGATTAAAAGTCAGAATGCAAAATGTGTGTATATTTTTAACAGAAGAGTTTGAAACTTTTAAGAGTTATGCCATCAGAAAGAATTTAAATTTTAAATTACAACTTCCCTCCGAATCCAAGCCGATGATATTTTTTGATGAAACACAACTCCAGAAAGTATTGAATAATATTCTTTCAAATGCATTTAAATATACCTCAGATAACGGAGAGATTATATTGGGACTTATTGATAAAACTGAATATGTGGAGATTTTCGTAAAGGATAACGGCATTGGAATACCTAATGATATGAAGGATAAAATCTTCGAACGTTTTTTTCAAATTGATAATGAAGTTAATAATGATATTACTCTTACCGGAACCGGTATCGGTCTGTCGTTAGTAGATAATATTGTCAAAGCCCACAAGGGAACAATTACTGTGGAGAGTGAAATGAATAAGGGTAGTGTATTTACGGTAACTTTACCTGCAGGGAATTCGCACTTTATCGGAAATCCAAAAATTGAAATAATTAAAACTGAGATTCAAAACATATCAGAACCTGTTATTATTGATTTTACTGATGAAATTTATGAATTTACTGAGCAACAGAAATCTATTTTGCAACAAACGCCTACAATTTTGATTATTGAAGACGAAGATAGTATACGGCAATTATTGATAAGAATTTTCGAACCTATTTACAACGTCATTGAAGCTTCAAATGGAGACGACGGAATTATATTAGCCCGTCAAAATGCACCAGACCTTATACTTTCTGATATAATGATGCCGGGAATATCGGGTAACACATTATGCTCATTAATAAAATCTGATTTTGAAACATGCCATATCCCTGTTATTCTTCTTACAGCATTAAATGACATCGATCACAAAATAACAGGTCTGAATTTTGGAGCAGATGCCTACATTACGAAACCTTTTAATGTAAAATTACTTATTGTTGAGTGCTGCACAATACTGAGCAACAGAAGATTATTGCAGGAAAAGTTCAACAAAACGGAGAATATCTCTTCAGTAAACATAGCAACAAATAGTTTAGATCAGGAATTTATTGAAAAAGCCATAAAAGTTGTTGAAAATAATGTATTAACAGGAAGAGTTGATGTTAATGTTTTATGCTCTGAACTTGCAATAAGCAGAACAAAGCTTTTTCTTAAAATGAAAGGTATTACAGGACAAACCCCGCATTATTTTATAGTGAACGTAAAACTTAAACTGGCGGCCAGAATGTTAAGAGAGAATTCTGAATTAAATATCAGTGATATTACTTTCAATCTTGGATTTAGTTCTCTTAATTACTTTGGAAAAAGTTTCAAAGACTTTTTTGGAGATTCACCTTCCACTTACAGAAAGAAACACATCTAAGAAACTAACTACTTCTAAAACCTATTTTGAAGGATTATACACCAATGATGCTATACTCAAAACCTCAAATTGAGTGAAGTTATAAGTTTTAACGACCTATTTTAATCTGTCATTTTTGACTTTTTGGAATAAAAACTGCAATGCGGGTTGAAACACAGCAGAAAACAACTTCGTATTTGCGAAATAGCATTATTTCTCAATCTGTACCCATGCTGTACCACAGCTGATTGTATGCTGTAGGTTATATAAATCTGTATATAACCCGTATGAATCGCGCATATAACCTATATTTATCCCGCAATATTAAAGATGTGGATTAAATACCTTTTATTTACAAATTAAATATAATTTATTTACTTTTGGTCTATAGTTCAGCTACGAATCAGCTACGATTCAAGTTGGGAACAAAAACGCTAAACAATTAACATGGCACTATTAAAGCAATTAGACATTATCACAGGTAGTCTCGGGAAAGTAACGCTTTACAAGCATAATGGAAGCGATAAGATATTTATGCGCACCAAAGGAGGGGCATCGAAAGAAAAAATAAAACAAAGTCCTGCATTTGCGAATGTTCATTTGTTCGGGACTCAAGCCTTCCAGAAATCCTACATCCTGCATCGTGAGATGACAAACCCTTCCAGCCGAATTGTGATAGTTTTCAATCAACCGGTAATACTAACCCTGCTGGTCTTGTTTGGAATTTTATTTGCCTGACACTTTGAAATAAATAGAATGCAATGTAAATAAATAATCCGTTAATTATCAATTCCCCTGTGTACTAATAACGAAAAAACAAAAATTGAAAAAATCAATATACGTTGATATACAGGATTATACAACAATGTGGCTTACTCTAAACCTCATACAAAATGAATTTAAAAGTTTTCCCATCTTGATCCGTAGCTGGGCTGGAGCCTATGCCCAAATGCCCATGATAAAATAAAAGCTCCGCTTTTAATATTATAGTTGAATATGGAAGTATGGTGGTACATACCGATTTATCCGTGAGACTTCCTTTTTGCTACGACGAAGGCGGGAGCTATTCGCAGAACAAAAACTCAGCTACACGCTAAGCCCAACTGAGAGCATAATATGCCAATTCTACAAGCACAGCGATACGATGAAATTCTTTTAAAACGCATTTCTCAGGCTGAACAAATGGGAATGGATGGGGAA